>NZ_BAAAYL010000001.1:3087230-3395953 GCF_039536205.1 Streptomyces sannanensis
TCGGCGCGGGGGCGATGGCGCAGGCCAAGGCGACGACGCTGATCCTGGTCACGAACACCGTGTCGGCGCGGCAGTGGAAGCACGAGCTGGTGAAGCGGACCTCGCTGACCGAGGACGAGATCGGCGAGTACAGCGGTACGAGGAAGGAGATCCGGCCCGTCACGATCGCCACGTACCAGGTGCTGACGACGAAGCGGAAGGGGATCTACCCCCACCTGGAGCTGTTCGACTCCCGCGACTGGGGTCTGATCGTCTACGACGAGGTGCATCTGCTGCCGGCGCCGGTCTTCAAGTTCACGGCGGATCTCCAGGCGCGGCGCCGTCTGGGGCTGACGGCCACGCTGGTCCGCGAGGACGGCCGTGAGTCGGACGTCTTCTCCCTCATCGGGCCGAAGCGCTTCGACGCGCCGTGGAAGGAGATCGAGGCGCAGGGCTATATCGCGCCCGCCGACTGCGTCGAGGTCCGTGTCAATCTGACCGACTCGGAGCGGCTCGCGTACGCGACGGCCGAGGCGGAGGAGAAGTACCGCTTCTGTGCGACGACCGCGACCAAGCGGAAGGTCACGGAGGCGCTGGTCGCCAAGCACAAGGGCGAGCAGACCCTGGTCATCGGCCAGTACATCGACCAGTTGGACGAGCTGGGCGAGCATCTGGACGCGCCGGTCATCAAGGGCGAGACGTCCAACGCGCAGCGCGAGAAGCTCTTCGACGCGTTCCGGGAGGGCGAGATCAGCGTTCTCGTCGTGTCGAAGGTCGCGAACTTCTCGATCGACCTGCCGGAGGCGACGGTCGCCATCCAGGTCTCGGGCACCTTCGGCTCCCGCCAGGAGGAGGCGCAGCGTCTCGGCCGGGTCCTCCGCCCGAAGGCGGACGGCCACGAGGCCCGCTTCTACTCGGTGGTCGCGCGCGACACGATCGACCAGGACTTCGCCGCGCACCGCCAGCGCTTCCTGGCCGAGCAGGGTTACGCGTACCGGATCGTCGACGCGGACGACCTGCTGTCGGGCGACGCGGCGTGACGGGCCGGGCACTCAGACTCTGCGGCGGACGCCCGCGTCCTCGCCGTACTCGCCGAGGACGACGACGCTGAACGCCGCCTCGGCGAAGACCTTCACCGCGCGGAGGGCGTCGCCGAAGCGGTGGGCGTGGTGGCGTGCGGCGCCGGTGGCGGTTGCGCCGTGCGGGCGGAACTGGGCCCGGTGGAAGGTTGCGCTGCTCATGTGTCCATGGTGCGTTTTCCGCACCGCGTATACATCGGCCCTCAGGGGGAACCGTCGAGTTGCGCTCGTACGCCCTTGGGCATAGGTGATCCCCTACGGGTCGGTAAATGGTTCGCCCGCGCCGCACAGGCTGACTACAATCGCCCGTCTGCCCGCCTCCCCTCGCCGGGAGTGCCGCCGCCCGGACGGAAACCGGCGGCTGTTCTGACGTGTTCACCGCCGAGCGTGACCGCCGCCCCCTGCTGCCCGGGGCGGGGGCGGGCCGCCGGCCTGCGTACAGCCGGAGGCACCGTGCCCGAGATCGACGCCGACCCCCTTGGGCGCGAGCGCGCCCACCTCGCCGCCTCGCGCGCCGCGCTGCGCGCCATGCGCGAGGACGTGGAGGCGCTCGACATCAAGGACGTCACCGCGAACTGGGTGAACGCCCTCGTCCTCGGGTCCCAGATCGAGGAGCGCATCAAGGCGCTCGCGGACCTCTCCCACACCCCGCTGTTCTTCGGCCGCCTCGACTACCTCCACGCGCCCGGAGCGGAGTTGGCGGAAGGCGCCGAGGGGGAGAACTTCTACATCGGGCGGCGGCATGTCCACGACGCCGACGGCGATCCGATGGTCATCGACTGGCGTGCGCCGGTGTCACAGCCGTTCTACCGGGCGTCCCGGAAGGACCCGATGGACATCGGCCGGCGCCGCCGCTTCGGCTACACCGGCGGCGAGCTCACGGCGTACGAGGACGAGCACCTCACCGACCCTTCCGAGGCGGCACGGACCAGCAAGCTGCTCCAGGCGGAGATCGAGCGGCCGCGTGTCGGCCCGATGCGGGACATCGTGGCGACGATCCAGCCGGAGCAGGACGAGATCGTACGGTCCGGGCTGTCCGGCACGGTGTGCGTGCAGGGAGGCCCCGGCACCGGGAAGACGGCGGTGGGCCTGCACCGGGTGGCGTATCTGCTGTACGCGCACCGGGAGCGGCTGGCCCGTACCGGGACGCTGGTCATCGGACCGAACCGCTCCTTCCTCCACTACATCGAGCAAGTCCTTCCCGCACTGGGTGAGTTGGAGGTCAAGCAGGCGACCGTCGGCGATCTGGTCGCGCATGTGGAGGTGAAGGGGGAGGACGACGCCGCGGCCGCGGTCGTCAAGGGCGACGCCCGCATGGCCGGGGTACTGCGCCGCGCGGTGCGCTCGCACGTCACGATGCCGACGGAACCCGTCATGGTCGTGCGGGGCTCGCGGCGCTGGCGCGTACCGGCGTACGAACTCGATGAGATCGTCCGCGAGTTGCTCGACCGCGACATCCGTTACGGCGCCGCGCGGGACGCCCTGCCGCAGCGCATCGCGCACGCGGTGCTGGTGCGCATGGAGCAGGCGGGCGAGGCCCCGGACGACCGGGTGCAGGACGCGGTGGCCCGTAACGCGGCGGTGAAGGCCGCGGTGAAGGCGATCTGGCCCGCAGTGGACCCGGCGAAGCTGGTGCTGCGGCTGCTGTCGGACGCGGACTTCCTCGCCGAGCACGCGGACGGGGTACTGACCGCCGACGAGCAGAAGGCGATCCTCTGGGCGAAACCGGCCCGCAGCGTGAAGTCGGCGACGTGGTCGCCGTCGGACGCGGTGCTGATCGACGAGGCCGCGGACCTCGTCTCGCGTACGCACTCCCTCGGCCATGTGGTCCTCGACGAGGCGCAGGACCTCTCCCCCATGCAGTACCGAGCGGTGGGCCGCCGCTGCTCCACGGGCTCGGCGACCGTCCTGGGCGATCTCGCGCAGGGCACCACGCCCTGGGCGACCCGGAACTGGGACGAGGCGCTGGCACACCTGGGGAAGGCGGACGCGGTCGTCGAGGAACTGACGGCCGGCTTCCGTGTGCCACGCGAGGTCATCGCGTACGCGTCCCGGCTGCTGCCGTCGATCTCCCCGGGGCTCGCCCCCGTCTCCTCGGTACGTGAGAACCCGGGCTCGCTGGACGTCCGCGAGGCCACGGACCTCGACGTGGAGGTGCTCGCCGCGTGCGTCGAGTCACTGCGCCACGAGGGCTCGACCGGCCTGATCGCGGCGGACGCACGGGTGCCGGTGCTGGCGGACGCGTTGCACGCGGCGGGCCTGCCGTTCCTCGCCCCGGGCGAGGAGACGACCGCCGAGTCCCGCCTCACGCTGGTCCCGGCGTCGCTCGCGAAGGGTCTCGAGTACGACTACGTGGTCCTCGACGAACCCGCCGCGATCGTCGACGGCGAACCCGACGAACGGACGGGCCTGCGACGGCTGTACGTCGCCCTCACCCGCGCGGTCTCCGGCCTGACCGTGCTGCACGCGGCACCGCTGCCGGAGCAGCTCGGCTAAGACCGACCGGCAATAGGGCCCGCGGCGTCGCGAGTCGATAGCTCTCGCCTGGACGCACATCCCTCGTCGCGCGCAGCGCCGCTGCGCTCTCCTCACGATGCACGCCCAGACTCGGCTCTCGACTCGCTCCTTGTCCCACGCTCCCTATTGCCGGTCGGTCTAAGGCTGTAGCCGGAAAGGTTCGCCGGGAAGCTCGCGGCTCCCGCAGCGGCAGCCGGGGGAGCGTCGCAGGCCGGTGAACCTTTCCGGTCACAGCACTGGGGGCGCCGCCCCGGCCCTGGTCGACCGGTATGTCCGCCCTCGAACGCCGGACGGGCTGGGAGTTGGCGGCCCCCACTGTCGGGGAGCCGGACCCCAGCCCCACCCCCACCCCGGCCCCGCGTCACGCGTTCAGCGCCTCGCGCCACCGCGCCACCGCCTCCGGGGCGACCGACGCCGACCAGCCGCCGGGGCGTGCCGCACCCCCGATGTGGAACGCGTCGATCCCCGCCGTACGCAGCGCGGGCACATGGTCCAGGCGGAGGCCGCCGCCGACCAGGAGGCGGGGTTCACCGGCCCCCGCCGCCTCCGCCAGGAGGATCGGCAGGCCGGCGTCCACGCCGGACGCCGAGCCCGCGGTCAGGAATGCGTCGAGGCCGGGCGCGCCGGCCAGCTCCTTGCGCAGGGCGTCGCGGTCCGCCGCGTGGTCGATGGCCCTGTGGAAGGTCCAGCGGCACCCGGGGAGCGCGGAGACCAGCGCGCGGACCGCGGCCATGTCGGGGTTGCCGGCCTCGTCGAGGAAGCCCAGCACGAACTCCTCCGCACCCTCGGCCCGTAGCGCCAGCGCGGTCCGTACGAGCGCCTCCACGTCACCCGCTGCGAAGCCGGCGGCAGCCCTGAGCATCACGCGGAGCGGGATGTCCACGGCGGCCCGGATCGCGGCGAAGGTCTCGCGGGACGGGGTCAGCCCGTCTGCCGCCATGTCCCTGACCAGCTCCAGACGGTCCGCCCCGCCGGCCTGGGCCGCGATGGCGTCCCGCGCATCGAGAGCGATCACCTCCAGCAGTGTCCGGTTGCTCATCCGACCTCACTCCGACGACAGGTCTAGTCCAATATTGGGACAGCCTACGCGGTCGACGCGCCCACGGCGCCTCAATGGGCGTGTCCGTCCGCGCTCGCGCCCTCGGCCGAACCCGGACCCGCGGCTTCACCCGCGCCCACGTGCACCGTAAACGCGGCGGTCCGGACCTTGCCCTCGTGCTGGAAGTCCAGGAAGAGCCGGTACGAACCGGCACTCGGCGCCGTCGCGGTGAAGGACACCTCGGGCCCGGGGCCACCCTCGTTCGGGTGGACGTGGAGATAGGCGAGGTCGCCGGAGCGCAGGGCCACGAGATGGCCGTACGACCCGAGGTACGGCTCCAGGTCGGTGACCGGCTTGCCGCTCTTCGCAATGCGCAGCTTCAGTTCGCCGGCCCTGCCGGGCGTGAGCCTGCCGTCGAGGGTGACCTCGTACCCGTCGATCCCGGCACGAGCAGACCGCGCGGGCAGCGCGGCCGGGGCGTACGCGCCGGAGACGGCGAGGTCGGCACCGAGGGTGAGCCCCTTGGCGTCACCGGCGGGCTTGAAGTCGGCGAAGACCCGGTAGCCGCCGGCCGCGGGCAGCCGGACAGGAGTGGACCAGGTGCCGTCGACGGCCCGCACCGGGTGCAGGTGGCGGTACACGGTGAGGTCGCGCGAGGCGACGATGAAGTGCAGTTCCTTGCCGTGCTCGCGCTGGTACGCGGTGACCTTGCGCCCACTGCCGTCCTCGACGGAGAAGCGCAGCTCGGCCGGCTTTCCGGCGGCGATCCGCGGGGTGTCGAGGTCCAGGGTGTAGCCGCCGTCGGATATCTGCAGCCCGCCGGCCGCGGGCTGCGCGGCGCCCGGGGCCGCCCCGTCGTGCCCGTCGCCGTGCCGGTCCGCCCCCTTCCCCGCCTCCCCCTCACCCGCATGGCCGGCTCCGTGCGCCTCGCGCGCCTCCTGCCGGGCGGTCGGCTTGTCCGCGACCGGGCCCACACCCTGCCCCACTCCATAGGCGCTACCGAAGGTCGCGGCGAGCGCGGCGGTGTATGCGGTGATCCTCAGTCCGGTGTTCATGACGACCAAGATACCCCCCAAGGGTATGGAGTCAACACTTGCGCTTGATACGGGTGGGGGGTATACATGGAGCGACGCTAAGCAATACCCCCCCAGGGTATACGAGAAGGAGAGGCCACCATGTCGTCGTCCTGCTGCTCCCCCGACCACAGCTGCTCCACCGGCACCACCACCGAGACCGCCGTGGCCCTCGCCGAGAGCCGCACCACGGCCTACCGCGTCTCCGGCATGACCTGCGGCCACTGCAAGAGCGCCGTCACCGCCTCCGTCGGCGCCCTGGACGGCGTCCTCGGCGTCGACGTCGACGTGGCGGCCGGCCTGGTCACCGTGACCACCGACGGCGAGCCCGACGACAAGGCGGTCGCCGACGCCGTCGACGACGCCGGATACGAACTCACCGGCCGGGCCTGATCCGGAAGGCCGGGGCCCGCGCGGCCCCGGCCCACGTCCTTGGAAGGAGCAGCACAGCAATGACCACCACGACCCCGGGTGCCCATCTGGTCGAGCTCGCCATCGGCGGCATGACCTGCGCCTCCTGCGCGGCCCGTATCGAGAAGAAGCTCAACCGCATGGACGGGGTCGAGGCCACCGTCAACTACGCCACGGAGAAGGCGAAGGTCACCTTCCGCGAGGACGTCTCCGTCCAGGATCTGATCGCCACCGTCGAGGCCACCGGCTACACCGCGCAGGAACCGGCGCCCCCGGCCGCCCGCCCGGACGAGAACGGCGACGCGGCCGACGAGCAGGACGACGAGCTCGCCCCGCTGCGGCAGCGTCTGATCACCGCCGTGACCCTGGCGGTGCCGGTCGTCGCCATGGCAATGGTTCCGGCGCTGCAGTTCGAGTACTGGCAGTGGCTGTCCCTCACCCTCGCCGCGCCGGTCGTCACCTACGCCGCCTGGCCGTTCCACCGCGCCGCCTGGACCAACGCCCGGCACGGCGCGGCCACCATGGACACCCTGATCTCGGTCGGCACGTCCGCCGCGTTCCTGTGGTCGCTGTGGGCGCTGTTCTTCGGCACGGCCGGCATGCCCGGCATGACCCACCCCTTCGAGCTGACCATCGCCCGCAGCGACGGCGCCGGGAACATCTACCTGGAGGCCGCCGCGGGTGTGACCGCCTTCATCCTGGCCGGGCGGTACTTCGAGGCCCGCTCCAAGCGGAAGGCGGGCGCCGCGCTCAAGGCGCTCCTCGAACTGGGCGCCAAGGAAGTGACCGTGCTCCGTGACCGCCGCGAGGTCCTGCTCCCCACCGCGGACCTGCAGGTCGGCGACCGTTTCCTGGTACGCCCCGGAGAGAAGATCGCCACCGACGGCATCGTGGTCGAGGGCTCCTCGGCCGTCGACGCGTCGATGCTCACCGGCGAATCCGTCCCCGTCGAGGTCGGAACCGGCGACGCGGTCACCGGAGCCACCCTCAACGCCGGCGGCCGGCTGGTCGTCGAGGCGACCCGGGTCGGCGCGGACACCCAACTGGCCCGGATGGCCAAGCTGGTGGAGGACGCCCAGAACGGCAAGGCGGCGGCCCAGCGCCTCGCCGACAGGATCTCCGCGGTCTTCGTCCCGGTCGTGATCGCGCTGGCGATCGGCACGCTCGGTTTCTGGCTCGGCAGCGGCGAGGGCCTGACCGCCGCGTTCACCGCCGCCGTCGCCGTGCTGATCATCGCCTGCCCGTGTGCGCTGGGCCTGGCCACTCCGACCGCGCTGATGGTCGGTACGGGCAGGGGTGCCCAGCTCGGCATCCTCATCAAGGGTCCCGAGGTGCTGGAGACGACCCGCAAGGTCGACACGATCGTCCTGGACAAGACCGGTACGGTCACCACCGGCCGGATGGCGCTGCTCGCCGTCCACACCGCGGGGGGCGAGGACGAGAAGCAGGTGCTGCGCCTCGCCGGCGCCCTGGAGCACGCCTCCGAGCACCCCATCGCCCGGGCCGTCGCCGCCGGCGCCGCGGCCGAGGCGGGCCCGCTGCCCGCGCCGGAGGACTTCGCCAACGTCCCCGGCCTCGGCGTGCGGGGCGTCGTCGAGGGCCACGCGGTGCTGGTCGGCCGCGAGAAGCTGCTCGGCATGGGGGTACCCCCCGGACCGGAGCCTGTCGGAGGTCCTCGGGGGAGGGCGATCACCCTTCCGCCCGCCCTGGAGCGGGCCAAGGCGCAGGCCGAGGCCGCCGGGCGTACCGCGATCGCGGTGGCCTGGGACGGCGAGGCGCGGGCCGTGCTGGAGGTCGCCGACGCCGTCAAGGAGACCAGCGCCGAGGCGATCCTCCGGCTGCGTGCCCTGGGCCTCACCCCGATCCTGCTGACCGGCGACAACAAGGCCGTCGCCGAGTCGGTCGCCCGCGAGGTGGGCATCGACCAGGTGATCGCCGAGGTGCTGCCGCAGGACAAGGTGGACGTCGTCAAGAAGCTCCAGGCCGAGGGCCGTACGGTCGCCATGGTCGGCGACGGCGTCAACGACGCCGCCGCGCTGGCCCAGGCCGACCTGGGGCTCGCGATGGGCACGGGCACGGACGCGGCGATCGAGGCCGGCGACCTGACGCTGGTACGGGGCGACCTGCGGGCCGCGGCCGACGCGATCCGGCTCTCCCGCAAGACGCTCGGCACCATCAAGTCCAACCTGTTCTGGGCCTTCGCCTACAACGTGGCCGCGCTGCCGCTCGCCGCGGCCGGCCTGCTCAACCCGATGATCGCGGGCGCGGCGATGGCCTTCTCCTCGGTCTTCGTCGTCGGCAACAGCCTCCGCCTGCGCGGCTTCCAGCCGGCGGACCGCTGACGGCACACAGGGAACGGCCCCCGCACCCGGATCCCCCCGCACCCGGATCCCTCGGGCGCGGGGGCCGACGCGCGTCCCCCGGCCCCGGCCCACTACGCCCGGCGCGATTGCGCTGAGAGCGTGCGGCGCTTCCGGGGACACCAACCACCGGGCAGAGTCGGGGACATGAGACTTCTGATGCTGGGCGGCACGGAGTTCGTCGGACGCGCCGTCACCGAGGACGCACTGGCCCGCGGCTGGGACGTCACCGTCTTCCACCGCGGAACGCACACCCCGCCCCCCGGCACCACCGTGCTGCACGGCGACCGCACCGCGCCCGACGGCCTGGCCGCCCTCGCCCACGGCGAGTGGGACCTCGTCGTCGACACCTGGAGCGGCGCGCCCTCCGCGGTGCGCGACACGGCACGGCTGCTGGCCGGCCGGGCGGGCCACTACACGTACATCTCCAGTTGCTCCGTCTACCCCTACCCGCACGCGCCCGGGTACACCGAGGACGACCCGGTGGTCGACGGCTCGCCCGACGACGGCGGCGACGTCGACTACCCCCGTGCCAAGCGCGGCGGGGAACTCGCCGCGGTGGCGGCCTTCGGCGACCGCGCGCTGCTGGGCCGCGCGGGGCTCATCCTCGGCCCGTACGAGAACATCGGCCGGCTCCCGTGGTGGCTGAACCGCATCGCCCGGGGCGGCCCGGTGCTGGCGCCGGGCCCGCGCCACCTGGGTCTGCAGTACATCGACGCCCGTGACCTGGCCCGCTGGGTCCTGGACGCGGCCGGACGCGGGCTCGGCGGCCCGTACAACCTGATCAGCCCGCCCGGGCACACGACCATGGGCGAGCTGCTGGAGGCCTGCGTCCGGGTCACCGGTTCCGACGCCGAACTGCGCTGGACCGACCCGGAGACGATCCTCGCCGCCGGCATCCGGCCGTGGACGGACCTGCCGGTGTGGATCACGCCGGGCGAGGACCACGACACGATGCACCGGACCGACACCTTCAAGACGCACGCCGCCGGGCTGCGTTGCCGGCCGGTCACGGAGACGGTGGCCGACACCTGGGAGTGGCTGCGGAACATCGGCGGCACCGCGCCGCGGCGGCCCGACCGCCCGGCGCCGGGCCTCGACCCGGAGACGGAGGCGAAGGTGCTGGGCGGGGGCGCCGACGGCTGACGCCTCAAGCCGCCCGCCCGGCCCTGGGCGAGTGAGCCGAAGGGGGCGTGCCTCTGTCGAAAGGGAGTGGGGGCACCCCCAGCGGCAGCGGAGCGCGCGGGGTCCCGAGGGCTCGTGCCGATCAGCGGCTGCGCCGCGTGGGGGAGACCCGAGGCCGGCTGCATCGATGTGCGGCTCCGCCGCGTGGTCGACCAGAGGCCGAGGCGCCCCCGCGGGGTCCCCCGGACGAATTCCGGGGGAGAACGGAGCCGCCTGTCGCGACGGAGCAGAATGGCCGCCATGACGGACCCCGTGCACGACGAGCTGCTGCACCGCTGGCACACCACCCTGCTGGCGGCACGCGACGGAGCCCCTCTCCCGGACCCGCGCCCGTACGGCGAGAATCTGCTCGCCCGCTGGGCCGAACCGCAGCGGCGCTACCACACCACCGCCCACCTGACCGCCGTCCTGGACCACATCGACACCCTGGCCGCATACGCCGAGGACCCGGAGCTGGTACGCCTCGCGGCCTGGTTCCACGACGCGGTGTACCGGCCGGACCGCTCCGAGAACGAGGAACGCAGCGCCGCCCTCGCCGAGCGTGCCCTCCCCGAAGCCGGGCTCTCCGCCGACGCCACCGCCGAGGTCGCCCGCCTGGTCCGTCTCACCGTCACCCACGACCCGCGCCCCGGTGACCGCAACGGCGCGGTCCTGTGCGACGCGGATCTGGCCGTCCTGGCCGCGGGTTCGGACACCTACGGGGGGTATGCGCGGGCGGTCCGCGAGGAGTACGCCTTCGTCCCGGACGACGCCTTCCGGGCCGGCCGCTCGGACGTGCTGCGGCACCTGCTCGGCCTGCCCCGTCTCTTCCGTACGCCGCACGGCGAGGCGGAGTGGGAGAAGCCGGCACGGCTGAATCTCGCGGCAGAGCTGGAGCGGCTGGGAATGTAACGGGCATCAGGGGTGTTGGCAGCTTTCATGCCGGACCACAATCAGCGCACCCGTATGCCCCTCGCCGTGTACATACTCGGCCTCTCCGTCTTCGCCCTCGGCACCAGCGAATTCATGCTGTCCGGCCTGCTGCCGCCGATCGCCGACGACATGCATGTGTCGATCCCGAAGGCGGGGCTGCTGATCTCGGCCTTCGCGATCGGCATGGTGATCGGGGCGCCGCTGCTCGCGGTGGCCACCCTGCGGCTGCCGCGGAAGACCACGCTGGTCGCGCTGATCTCGCTGTTCGGTCTCGGCCAGGTCGCGGGCGCGCTGGCGCCCTCGTACGAGGTGCTCTTCGCCTCCCGGGTGGTGAGCGCCTTCGCGTGCGCCGGGTTCTGGGCGGTCGGCGCGGCGGTCGCCATCGCGATGGTGCCGGTGAACGCGCGGGCCCGCGCGATGGCGGTGATGATCGGCGGGCTGTCGATCGCGAACGTCCTGGGCGTACCGGCCGGGGCGTTCCTCGGCGAGCACTTCGGATGGCGGTCTGCGTTCTGGGCGGTGGCCGCGGCCTCGGCGGTGGCGCTGGCCGGTGTGGTCTCGCTGATCCCCCGTATCCCGCTCCCGGAGGAGAAGCCGCAGCTGAAGCGTGAGCTGGCGATCTACCGTGACCGGCAGGTCCTGCTCTCCGTCGTGGTCACCGCGCTCGCGGCGGGCGGTGTGTTCTGCGCGTTCAGCTATCTGGCGCCGCTGCTGACGGATGTGGCGGGGCTGGACTCCGGCTGGGTGCCGAGCGTGCTGGCGCTCTTCGGTGTCGGCGCGCTGGTGGGTACGACCGTCGGCGGCCGGGTCGCGGACGCGCACCTCTTCGGCGTGCTGTTGAGCGGGATCACCGCGTCCACGGTGTTCCTGATCGCGCTGGCGGTCTTCGCGTCGAGCCCGGTGGCCGTCGTCGCGCTCTCCTTCCTCCTCGGTGTCTCGGCGTTCTACACGGCGCCGGCCCTCAACGCCCGGATGTTCAACGTCGCCGGCGCCGCCCCGACCCTGGCCGGGGCGACCACGACGGCCGCGTTCAACCTGGGCAACACCGGCGGCCCCTGGCTCGGCGGCACGGTGATCGACGCGGGTCTCGGCTTCGCCTCGACGGCCTGGGCGGGCGCGGCGATGACGGTGACGGCGCTCGCGGCGGTCACGGTGTCGCTGCGGCTGCACCGCCGGGGCGCGTCCCGCGTGGTCGCGGGCTCGCCGGCCACGGTCCCGGAATCCGCGCCGTCCGGCGTCTGAGGCCGGTCCACGCCGGCCCCTCCGCGCGGCCGTTCCGGCCCGTCCGCCTGACGGAGAACGCCACCCCGGTCCGTCCCGCTCCGGCCCACCCCATGGAGAACGCCATTCCCGGTCCGTCCGGCGCTCGAGGACGGGCACACCGACCGATCCGGACGTGGAGCGTCAAGGCGTGGCCCCCCGGAAGCCCTTGCGGCGGCGCAGTCCCGCCTCGGTGAGGATCCGTACGAGTTCCTTGGAGCCGACCTCCTCCGCGCCCGCGCGCACCGCCTCCTCGTAGTGCGAGGCCGGCACGTCGTAGTGGTCCCCGTCGAAGGCGCTCGGGGGGCAGCCGATGGAGGCCGCGAAGACGTGCAGTTCCTCGAAGGAGACGTCGCTGACCAGGTGGGACCACATGCGGCCGTGGCCGGGCCAGGTGGGCGGGTCGATATAGAAGGTCATACGGTCATCATGAGGTGGCGAATCCGCCGGTCAGGCCCAGCGCGCCGACCGCCGCGACCACCACGCCCGCCTTCGCGCACACCCAGTGCGGGTCGGGGCCCAGTTCCGGTTCCACGTCCAGTGCGTGCGGATCGCCCGCGTCGCACACCGGACACAGGGGCCATCGTCCGTACCGATCGAGCAGCGCGTCCTGCACATCCTGGGCGATGAGTCCCGCCACGCATCCGGCTCCGTCGGGCCACTGCTCGACCCACCAGCGCCGGTGCGTCACGGCGTCCTCCACGAGCGACACGATTTCCGCCTGCGCGACATCGCGGGCGGCCAGATCGGCGAGGACCAGGGCGCGGGCCGCGTGCAACGCCTGTTCCAGATGGGGGTCCATGGGACTCATTGTCCGTGCTGAAGGAGGGATTGACGGCCAGGAGCGGCCGAAAATATCTTTCAAAGGTGACCCATGATGTGAAGGAAATTTTCTCCGACATCACCCCGCCCCCCGCACCCGCCGCCCTCGCCTCCAAAGTCCGTACGCTCGCGCCGTCCATGACCCGCTCCATGCAGCGCGTCGCCGAAGCCGTCGCCGGGGACCCGGCCGGCTGCGCGGCCCTCACGGTCACCGGCCTCGCCGAGCTCACCGGTACCAGCGAGGCCACGGTGGTCCGCACCGCACGGCTTCTCGGCTATCCCGGCTACCGCGATCTGCGCCTCGCCCTCGCCGGACTCGCCGCCCAGCAGCAGTCCGGCCGCTCCCCCGCCGTCACCGCCGACATCGCGGTGGACGACCCGATCGCCGACGTCGTCGCCAAGCTGGCCTACGACGAGCAGCAGACCCTCGCGGACACCGCGGCCGCACTCGACACCGTCCAGCTCGGCGCGGCCGTGACCGCGCTCGCCGCCGCCCGCCGCATCGACATCTACGGCGTCGGCGCGTCCTCCCTCGTCGGCCAGGACCTCGCGCAGAAACTCCTCCGCATAGGCCTGATCGCACACGCCCACACCGACCCGCACCTCGCGGTGACCAACGCCGTGCAGCTGCGCCCCGGTGACGTGGCGGTCGCGATCACTCATTCGGGCTCCACCGGCGACGTCATCGAGCCGCTGCGCACGGCCTTCGAGCGCAGCGCCACCACCGTCGCCATCACCGGCCGCCCGGACGGCCCGGTGACGCAGTACGCCGACCACATACTGACCACCTCCACCGCCCGCGAGAGCGAACTGCGCCCCGCCGCCATGTCCTCCCGCACCGGCCAACTCCTCGTCGTCGACTGTCTGTTCATCGGCGTCGCGCAGCGGACGTACGAAACCGCCGCGCCCGCGCTCGCCGCCTCGTACGAGGCGCTCGCCCACCGGCACGCCCCCCGCACCCGTACCCGTTAGGTCCGCCCATGTCGTCCGCATACGGAGAACTCCGCGCCCAACTCGCCACCCTCACCACCGAGGCGTTCCGCCCCGAGCTCGCCGAGATCGACCGGCTGCCCACCCTGGAGATCGCGCAGATCATGAACGGCGAGGACCGGGCCGTACCGGACGCCGTGGCCGCGCAACTCCCCCGGATCGCCGCCGCCATCGACGCCACGGCGGAACGGATGGCCCGGGGCGGCCGCCTGGTCCACGCCGGCGCCGGCACGGCGGGGCGGCTCGGCGTACTGGACGCCAGCGAATGCCCGCCCACCTTCAACACCGCTCCCGGCCAGGTCGTCGGGCTGATCGCGGGCGGTCCGGCCGCCATGACCGAGGCCGTCGAGGGCGCCGAGGACCGCGCGGACCTGGCCGCCGCGGACCTGGCCGGCATCGGCCTCACCGCGGCCGACACCCTCGTCGCGGTCTCGGCCTCGGGCCGCACCCCGTACGCGCTCGGCGCCGTCGAGAACGCCCGCGGGGTGGGCGCGCTCACCATCGGCCTGTCCTGCAACGCGGGCAGCCCCCTGGCGGCGGCCGCCGACCACGGCATCGAGGTCGTCGTCGGCCCCGAACTCCTCACCGGCTCCACGCGCCTCAAGGCGGGCACCGCCCAGAAGCTCGTCCTCAACATGATCTCGACGATCACCATGATCCGGCTCGGCAAGACGTACGGAAACCTGATGGTCGACGTCCGCGCCTCCAACGACAAACTGCGCGCCCGCTCGCGCCGCATCGTCTCCCTGGCCACGGGCGCACCGGACGACGAGATCGAGGCGGCGCTGACCGCCGCCGGGGGCGAGGTGAAGTCCGCGATCCTCATGTTGCTGACGCATACGGACGCCCCGACGGCGGACCGCCTGCTGAAGGAGGCGAACGGCCACCTGCGCGTGGCCCTCTCCGCCGACGGCGGCTGACGGTCACGCGAGCGTTTGCTCACCGCCCATCGGGGGATAGTTCCCCCGCCACAGTAACCAAGCCCCAGTTTCAGGCGTTCAATAGCGCGGCAAGGCATTACTCTCACTGCCAGGCCTGTATCGGCCCCGGCTCGACGTTCTCGAAGTACCGAAACATCGCGACTCCTAGGAGCCAGTAAATGACCAGCTGGGGGATCATCGGTACGGGAAAGATCGCTCGCACCTTCACCGAGTCGCTGAATGCGGTCGATGATTCCCGGGTGGTCGCCATCGGTTCCCGGAGCGCCGAAAGCGCCGCCCGGCTGGCCACACTGGCCCCGGATGCGCGCGTCCATCTCAGCTATGAGCAGCTGGTCCGCGACGAGGCCGTCGAAGCCGTTTACGTGGCGACTCCGCACACCCACCACCGGGACGCGACCCTGCTGGCCATCGAGCACGGAAAGCCCGTGCTGTGCGAAAAGCCATTCGCCATGAACCACTGCGAAGCCGCCGAGATGGTCCGCGCCGCCAGGGAACACCAGGTGTTCCTCATGGAGGCGATGTGGACGAGATTCACCCCTGCAATGCGTGAAGTCGTGCACCTGGTGAAAGACGGCGCGATCGGGCACCTCCGGTCCCTCGTGGTCGAACTCGGCTGGTACAGCGAGCCCGACCCGGCACACCGGCTGCGGAACATGGATTTGGGCGGCGGCGCACTGCTGGACATCGGGGTCTATCCGGTGTCACTCGCGCACATGCTCTTCGGAAAGCCGGTCGACATCGCCGCCGCGAGCACCCGTGGGCTGACCGGAGCCGACGAGCAGACCGGTGCGGTCCTGACCCACGAGAGGGGTGAGCTGACCAGTCTCACCTGCACTATTCAGGCGGATTCGCCGGCGCACGCGGAACTTCTGGGAACCCAGGGGCGCATCGGCATCGACCGTTGGTACAATCCGACGTCATTCGAACTCGTCCGGCCGCATCGTGAGCCCGTCCGCCATGAATTCCCGCATCCGGGAAACGGCATGGAGCACGAGGCCATGGAGGTCAGCCGCTGCCTCGCCGAGGGGCTGCTGGAGAGCCCGATCATGACGTGGGACGAGAGCCTCGCGATCATGGAGACCATGGACGAGATCCGCTCCAGGATCGGCCTGCGCTACGCCGCGGACGCCGTGCCCGTGGGCTGAAGGGCCCGCCGCTCACAGCACGGCTTCGGGCACCACCTGGTACTCGTAGCCGTACGGATCATGGCCCGTGAAGGTGACCCGGAGCAGCAGCACCGAGTCCTCCGACCCACCGGGCAGCTCCCGGTAGTTGGTCAGGTCGGAGAGAAACCGCGCGACCGCATGTGTCCCGATGGCGTAGATTCCGGCGAAAAGGAAAATGTACCGGCCCGGATTCCAGGGATTCCGGTATCTCGCGACGACACAGAAGTCATGCGAGTTCGGGCGCTCCTCCGCAGTGGCCGGATCGTCGGCCGCATAGGTGTTGTCGGTCTTCAGGTCCTGGATGAAACGCTGCCCGTCGTCATTGCAGAAGCGGACACAGATGGTGCCGGGACTCAACTGCTCGAACACCTGATGAGTAAACCTGTTCCCGAAAGGTGAACAGATCAGGACGATGTTCCGGTTCAGGTATTCGTCGAACTGCTCCAGCGCCAGCCTGTCCGCGACCCAGCGCGTCGACACCCCCATCTTTTCCAGAGCCCTCTCGACCTGCTGCGCGACGCGCACATCACAGTCCGGATAGAAGACGAACTGCTCCCCCACGTTCAGCATCGAGCTGATGACCAGCGGCACTTCCTCTCCCCGCTTCAACCCCCTGAAGAAACGCTCGATGTGGACCAGGTCGCTGGTGGCGTTGGCAAGTGCTTCCAGAAACGCCTTCAGCTGTTCGGACGGGGTCGCGCCGGGCCACTTCGAAAGGTCGATGGTCTTGACGCCCCGGCGGTTCAGATCGTCGACCTCCTGCGGAGAGGCATGCGGAACGCACAGATAGTGCGTCTGCGCCATATTGCCCATCTTGTAGAGGACGTTGTCGTAGATGCTGTTGAAGTCCGGGTCGCTCAGGCTGTACCCGACGAAGAGGAACATGTGATGGATGAGGTCGCTCTGCAGCGTATTGATGGTCACGCTGTCGGCATTCATGAAACGGGCGTAGTCGTCCCGGGTGATGATCAGGGTCTGTGGCTGTGACAATGTCCCGTGAATCTTGCGGATGACATGTCCGTGGACATCGGACGAGGCCCGTGCGGCCTCCTCGCTCGCGACGACGCTGAACCTTCTGCCCTGATGACGGATCGCGTCTTCCAGGAGTTCGTCGTAATTCGTGGTGTAGAACGTCGCACAGGGAAGTTGGGCAAGAAGCTGGTGCACTGCCGAGGGCCCTCTGCGTCCCCCGTCGAGCAGCTCACGCACCACCGACAGCAGCCCGCGCCGGCTGAAGCGGTTCTCGTAGTACTGAGGGATCTTGTTCAGGTCCGCCGCCGGGAACCTGCCGTCGCTGTCCGGCATCAGGTCCAGTGACTCCGCCAGCCGGCCCACGAACTGCTGCCAGGTCGGAAGGCCGGCGTCCACGGAGGCTCCCGCGCCGAGGAAGACGGCGCCCCGGCCACCGCGGAACGCGGAGACCAGATCGGGGGGAAGGTACATGTCGACCTCCATCACAGGGACAGGGCTGTCTGGCGGGCCTGCCAGGTGGCCAGCGCCATGGTGGTGAGCGAGGGGTTGGCCACCCCGGACCGCGGGAAGAGCGCCGGTCCCGACACATGCACGGCCGGCAGGCACCGCAGGGCTCCGTACTCATCGGTGAGCGAACCCAGCGCCAGGGTGCCGCCCTCGTGATCGACGCTGCCCAGCGGGTAGGCGTACGGAAAGAGCCGGATCTCCCGGCCCCGGTGGACGGTGGCCTTCGTCCGGGCCCCGAGATACGCGGGGAGCCCGGCCAGGAAGTCGATGCCGTCCAGGACATCGCAGGCATCCGGTATGTCGAGCAGCCGGGCGGCCAGCTCGCCGAGTCGCCCCGTCTGCCCGCTGATCACCAGATGGTCCCGCTCGCTGAAGCGGACATCGACGTCGAAGGCCGGTCCGCCGGACCGCCCCAGCCGCACCGCCGTCTTGGAGTTCTCCTGTTCGCCCATGGCCCACACCGTCAGCAGCACCCGGTCGGGCTCCGAGCCCTCGGACACGTCCACGAAGAGGTTGGACGCGCTGCCGGCGTTCCTCGGCACGAAACACATCGCGCGCCCGTCACGGTTCGGCAGATTCAGCATCCGACGCGGCACCTCGGCCAGGAAGCCCTGGACGATGTGGTCGTTGAGCCCGACGAGTTCGCACTCGTCACGGCCGGCCTGCCGGGATATCGCGTGCCCGGCCAGCCTGGTCACCGCCATGGTCCCGGCGGCCAGGAACACGCGGTCGGCGCGGAGTTCACCGTGCCGAGCACCGCTGCGGAACTT
The DNA here is from genome assembly GCF_039536205.1 of Streptomyces sannanensis. Lineage (GTDB taxonomy): Bacteria > Actinomycetota > Actinomycetes > Streptomycetales > Streptomycetaceae > Streptomyces > Streptomyces sannanensis. The sequence goes on from NZ_BAAAYL010000001.1 coordinate 3,105,214, forward strand.
CACCAGCGCTCTTCCGTTCCGGGCTTCGCACACCTCCAGGACCTCGCACTCGGGAAACACGGCGGGTGGTGTCTCCCCCCGCGGATCCGTCCAGTGCTCCACGGGGGTGTACGGGGTCCTGCCGCCGCTCACCGGATCGGGGCGGTCCGCCAGCGGCACCGGCCGCACGGCCGCGTAGCCCTGCTTGCGCAGAGACCGCAGCAACTGCTCCTCGACGGGCCCCCGGCAGGCGTCCAGCGGCCGGCCCGTCCAACGGGCCAGCCGGGCCTGAAGTTCCGCGTACAGTCCGGGACGACCGTCGCCGACGAGAGCGTCGACGACGGTCCGCGGCCAGGTCCCGTCCTGCAGCACCTCGTCCTCTATGGGCAGGCAGACACCGTGCCAGTACAGCGACCGGCCCCCGAAGCGGCGCCGGATCCCCGACCCCCGGTCGTAGTGCGGCGGCAGCCGGCTGGTCCAGTCACGTACGAAATAGGGGTCCGGGACGGCCATGTGCCACATGCGCATGCCCAGTTCACCCGGCAGTGTGTTCTTGTGGCGCACATCCCGGTCGGGCCCGGCCTCCAGCACCACGACCTTCCCGACTCCGGCCAGAGCCAGCTCCCGGGCCAGGGTCAGCCCCGCAAGACCTGCGCCGACGACCACGACACGGCAGGTGTCGGGCAGAACGCTCATGACCGCCCCCCTTGATACGAAGTGCAGCGGCAGACCCCGTCACGGACGGGGCAGCAGATCGCGCCAGGCCGGTTCGGCTCGGCTGAAGTCGAGGTACTGGATCCGGGTCGGCAGGCCGGAGTCGCTGTAGTACGGATCCCTGCCCTCGCCCGGCACGGGGTGGCGCTGACGGGGCACCAGCCCGCCGTTCAGGCGCAGCGCGGGACACTCCACCTCCACCACACGGCACAGCACCGCCGCGACATCGGCGTGCACTCCGGCGCTCGCCGTCGGCACCGTGCTGAAGAAGTCGGCCTCGCTGTCCGAGCGCATCAGTTCGAGCATGTGCGCCAGGGCACGAACGCTTCCCGCGGTGCCCACGGAGGTGAGTCCGGCCACGAACACACACCAGTGCGACATACCGAGCGCGGCCGCGTACGGATTACGACACGCGAGGATCATCCCGTGAGCGGGATACAGACGGTCGTCGATGTCGTATGCGTCGTCCTCGGCATTCGGAAACACACGCTTTATGTCGGCCAGCACCGCGCGTATCAGAACAGAGTTGTAGTTCGCTGTTCCTTTCCGATCACTGCGCATACCCAATGCCAGCGGAACGCTGCTGGCGGGCCGGAGGAAACGGGCCGCCACCGCCTCATAGAGCACCGCATGCCAGAAATTGACATCCGGTCCGCCCACGACGATCAGATCGTGTTCCGCGAGCTGCCGGACATCCGCGCAGTGCTCGGGCAGCAGCAGCGGAAGAGGCCTCCCCTGCTCGGCCACGGCCGCCGCGAGCTGCGCGGTGTAGGTGAGATCCCGGACGGCGAAGGAATGGTCGCCGTCCGGGGCTCCCCCGGGAAGTTCGCGGGTCAGGGACGCGGGGGGAAGCGGCAGGCCGAGCGCCGGATAGTCCATCCGCACATGGGAGTACCCCTTGCGGTTCGCCCGGATCGGGACGGACAGTTCGCCGGGCACCTGCACATCCCTCGGGCCGCTGGGGACGACGAGGACCGGGGACGACGAGGACAGCAGTACCCGTAATCCGCCCAGGTAGACGGGGTCGTCGACGGCGGCCGAGGCGATGGAGCGCACCGACGGCCGGCTCGCGGGCCCGCCGGCCCGCAGGGCGAGCGCCTGGGGCACCACGGCGGAAGGCGGACGCGTCGCCGCGAGCAGTCCGTAGCGAACCCGTATGCCGACGGCCCCGAAGGCGGTCAGGAACCCCGCGGTACCGACGGCACACAGCAGCAGATAGAGCCACAACGGCCAGACCGTTCCGGCGGCGGAGAGAAAACCGGCGAGGACGGCGACGGAACTCACGCTGCTCAGCAGCGCACGGGAGGCATGCGCCCGCACATGGCGACGAATCGACTCGGTGTACCCAGTGATGAAATTACGCCCCATGCGTCCCCCTGGACCGGGCCCCGTCCGCGTGCCCAAGATGGTACCCCTGAAGCCATGTTGACTAACCGCGAACAGCACATGCCGATGACCGATATCGAATTCCCGACAAGGGTGAATTACCCGGTCCCACGGCCGTTCGGACAGGTGTCGCACCACCACTGACCGGGCGGGCGGCGGCAGCATCGCCGTATGGCACCAGACACGCACCGCGACACCGCGGCCGCGCTCCTCCCCCTCGTCGGCGGCGCCGCCAACATCACCTCCGTCGCCCACTGCATGACCCGGCTCCGGCTGGGCCTGCGCGACCCCGGCCTCGTCCGGGACGAGGCGCTGCGCGCACTCCCCGCCGTGCTCGGCGTGGTCGAGGAGGACGGCCAGTACCAGATCGTCCTCGGTCCCGGCACCGTCGCCCGGGTGGCCCCCGAGTTCGAGCTGCTGACCCGCGGCGCCGCGATCAAGGCCGCCCAGCAGGCGCGCAACGCCACCCCCGTCAAACTCCTCCTCCGCCGGATCGCGAACGTCTTCGTCCCGCTGATCCCCGCCCTCGTCGGCTGCGGCATCGTCGCGGGCCTCGCCGGCCTCCTCCGCAACCTCGGCTGGGCCCCCGGCCTGACCCCCGCACTCACCGCCACGGCCTCCGGCTTCATGTCCCTCATTGCGGTCTTCGTCGGCTACAACACCGCGAAGGAGTTCGGCGGTACACCGGTCCTCGGCGGCGCGGTCGCCTCGGTCATCGTGTTCCCGGGCGTCGCGGACATCACCGCGTACGGCAGCCAGAAACTCTCCCCGGGCCAGGGCGGCGTCCTGGGCGCGCTCGGCGCGGCGCTGCTCGCGGTCCACATCGAGAAGACGTGCCGCCGCCGGGTGCCGGAGTCACTGGACGTGCTCGTCACCCCCACCGTCACCGTCCTGCTCACCGGCCTTGTCACCCTCTACGGCCTGATGTACGTGGCAGGCGCGATCTCCACCGCCATCGGCGACGCCACCACCTGGCTGCTCGCCCACGGCGGCGCGGTCGCGGGCCTCGTCCTCGGCGGCCTGTTCCTCCCCCTGGTGATGCTGGGCCTGCACCAGGCTCTGATCCCCCTCCACGCCACGCTCATCGAACAGCAGGGCTACACCGTGCTGCTCCCCCTCCTCGCGATGGCGGGCGCGGGCCAGGTGGGCGCGGCGGCCGCCGTCTACGTCCGGCTGCGCGGCGACGCCTCGATCCGGGCCACCGTCCGCTCCGCCCTCCCGGCGGGCCTGATGGGCATCGGCGAACCCCTGATCTACGGCGTCTCCCTCCCCCTGGGCCGCCCCTTCGTCACGGCCTGTGTGGGCGGCGCCTTCGGCGGCGGCTTCGTCGGCTTCTTCAACACCCTGGGAATCAAGGTCGGTTCGACGGCCATCGGCCCGTCCGGCTGGGCGCTCTTCCCCCTGCTGGGCGGCAACAAGGGCCTCGCCGAGACAGCCGCGATCTACGCCGGAGGCCTGCTGACGGGCTATCTGGCAGGCTTCCTGGCCACGTACTTCCTCGGTTTCGGCGGTGACGCGCGGCGATGGACTACCCGGCGCTGAAGCCGAACGACTCGCCGGAGCGGTACGCGCGTACGGCGACGTCTCCCCCGGAGCCGGAGCCCGTCGCCGCGCGCCGGCGCAGGACGAGTCCGTGTCCGGGGCCCGCTTCAACCGGCGTGCGGCGGAAACCGGCCAACATATGATCCTATGCTTCTGCCGGGCAGGGTGATTGCCTGTGAACGGGGAGGACAGACCACACATGGATGACCTGAGGCCCGGGGATCCTCAGCAGATCGGCGCGTACCGGCTGCTGCGCAGACTCGGCACAGGGGGCATGGGCCAGGTGTATCTGGCCCGGTCCGGGGGCGGCCGTACCGTCGTGGTGAAAGTGGTGCGTGGCGAACTGGCCGATCAGCCGGAGTTCCGCCGGCGCTTCCGGCAGGAGGTGGCGGCCGCCAGGCGGGTGGGCGGCACCTGGACCGCGCCGGTCCTGGACGCCGACACCGAGGCCGCCGCACCGTGGGTGGCGACCGGCTACATCGCCGGGCCCTCACTGCAGGACGTGGTGGACGACGAGCAGTACGGCCCGCTGCGGGAACACTCCGCACTGGTCCTGGCGAACGGCCTCCTCCAGGCACTGGCCGACATCCACCGGGCCGGACTCGTCCACCGGGACCTCAAGCCGTCCAACATCCTGGTCACCCTCGACGGACCGCGCGTCATCGACTTCGGCATCGCCCGGGCCCTGGAGCCCGTCGCCGACGCCCTGGCGACACGTACCGGCGCGGTGGTCGGCTCACCCGGCTTCATGTCGCCCGAGCAGGTACGCGGCGAACGCGTCGGCACCGCGACCGATGTGTTCTGCCTGGGGGCGGTCCTCGCCTACTGTGCCACCGGGCGGATGCCCTTCGGCGGCGCCGAGAGCGGAATCCACGCCCTGCTCTTCCGGATAGCCCAGGAGGAGCCGGACCTCGCCGGCCTCCCCGAGGGCCCCCTCCGCGCCCTGATCACGGCCTGCCTGGCCAAGGACCCCGCCGCCAGACCCGCCGTCACCGAGCTGCTGCGCCACACGGCGTCCTACGCACAGCACTCCGGCACCTGGCTCCCCGCCGGGCTCACCGCGCACCTGGGGCGCCACGCCGCGCGGCTGCTGGACACCGACGCCCCCGCGCAGGAGACGACGATGCCGGCCGGCCGGTTCGGACCGGCCCCGCTGCCCCATGTGCCGGTGGGCTTCACCCCCGCGCCCGCACCGACCCCCGTCCCGGTCCCCGTTCCCGCCCCCGCATCGAGGCTGAAGTCCCCGAAGGCCCTGTCCAACGCACTGGTGACGCTCCTGTGCGTGAGCAGCCTGTGCTCCGTCGTCGACCTGAACTACGCGGTCGGCCTGTACCGCAGACTGTCCGACGCCGCACGCCTCCCCGCCCCGGCCTCCGCCGCCCGCTTCGAGGAACTGAAGAAGACCTGGCAGGACGCCCCGGACTGGGTCATGCTGACCTGGACGCTCATCATGCTCACGATCTTCGTCGTGTGGCTGTTCTGGTTCCGGCGCGTACGGATCAACGCCGAGGCGTTCGCCCCGCAGCAGCACCGCTTCAGCCGCGGCTGGGCGATGTTCTGCTGGTTCATCCCCATCGCCCACCTGTGGATCCCCAAGCAGATCACCAACGACATCTGGAACGCGAGCGCTCCACACGAAGCCGACCGGGAGGAAGACACTCGGTCACGCCGCGTACTGCACGCATGGTGGCTGCTGTATGCCGCCAACATGGCCCTCATCTACGTCTCCAAGACCTGGGTGTACTGGGACGAGGCCGAGGACACGGCAGCCGCCCGGCTGGTCGCCCTGGTCACCCTGGCCAACGCGGCGCTGTACCTGGGGGCGGCGGTCCTGGCGATCGTGGTGGTGCAGCAGCTGACCGCGATGCAGCAGCGCCGCATCGACCACCACGTGCCCGTCGGCCACGCCGGCACGCCTGTCCCGCAGTGGGGCCACATGACCGCACCCGGCGGTCACTGACCGCGCACCAACGGCGACTCGGCTATCGCCATGCGCCTCCCGTCACTTCCGGGTCGGCCAGATCGTCGAGAACGCCTTCATCCAGCATGTCCACGCACCGGCACCGCTTCGCGGCTGCCACGAACTCCGCCGACGCAACGCCGATCGTGGCGGTCTCCCCTGTCGTACCCGGAATCTCGGTGGCCCGGCGCGAAGCGCCCTGCCCCGTACTCACAGCAGCCCGCTGTTGCGGTTGAGCTCACGCACCCGTGCCCGCAGCACCACCCCCGGCGGCGCAGGCCGCACCGCCTCCGGCGGGCAGTCCCACTCGCGGCCGCCACCCAGCGGACGCAGCTGGACGTACGTACCGACGTGTCCCATTACCTGGCCCACCCGCCCGTCACGCGCGTCGACGGCATACGAACCGGGCTTCGGGAGCTCCCCGTTCACGACTGCCGCCCGCCCAAACCCCCCAGTACGGCGACCAGCCTCAGCGCCATGTCCGGGGTGCAGCGCCCCAGGTCGATCAGGGGCAGCGGGTCGCTCGACGCGCAGGACACCGGGTCCACCCGCAGCGACGGCAGCGTCACCCCCACCTCGCCGAGCCCTTGCCGAAGCCGGGCCACCACCTCCTCGGCCGCCCGCACCCGCTCGATGCCTGTCATCGCCATGGCTCTGTGCCTTCCACTCTCAGTGTGCGCCTTCCTTACACAGAGTGTCCAAGTCCGGCTAGTCTGAACAGCGACGGCGGCCCAACAACCCGATCTGTGTAACCGGGAGTTGCCATGCCAGGACCGAAGCCCCTCGACCCGTCCTCCTCACCCCGCGCCCTGCTCGGCGCCGAACTGCGCCACAGGCGCGAGCAAGCCGGTCTCACCCAGGACGAACTGGGCCTGCGGCTTTTCGTGAGCGGCTCCTTCATCGGCCAACTGGAGGCCGGTACGCGCCGGATGGTGCCCGAGTACGCGCGGCTGACAGACGACATCCTGGGGACGGACGGCTTCTTCCTGCGCAACTGCAAGGCCGCGACGAAGTCGAAGTACCCGGACCACTTCGCGGAGGCGGCGGAGGCGGAAGCGATCGCGCAGACGATCAAGGAGTACGCGCCGCTGCTGATCCCGGGCCTGCTGCAGACGGAGGCGTACGCGCGGGCGGTGTTCCGGGCGTACCAGCCGACGGCGATGGAGGAGACCATCGACGAGCTGGTGGCAGCCAGGCTGGACCGGGCGCGGCTGCTCGCTCATCCAACAACGCCGTTGTTGTGGGCGGTACTGGACGAGGCGGTGCTGCGTCGGAAGGTCGGCGGGGCGGGGGTGATGGCGGAGGCGCTGGGGCATATCGCCGCGCTGATGCGCCGGCACCGGGTGATCGCGCAGGTGCTGCCGTTCGAGGCGGGGGCTCATGCGGCGCTGCACGGCGCTCTCAAGTTGATGACATTCAGCGACGCGCCACCACTGGCCTACGTCGACGGCCTGGGCACGGGACGCCTGCTGGACGATCCAGCCACGCTGGCACGCCATGAACTGACCTACGATCTGCTCTTGGCCAGCGCATTGTCACCGGAAGCGTCCCTGGCCCTCATCGAGTCCGCGGCGGAGGCATACGTCCATGATCTTTGAGTACGACCTGAGCGCTGCCCACTGGTACAAGTCGAGCTACAGCGGCGGGGACGGCGGCAACTGCATCGAAGTCGCGCGCGACTTCCCCGGCGCTGCCCAGTGGCGCAAGTCCAGCTACAGCGGTGGCAGCGGCGGCGACTGTCTCGAAGTCGCCGACGGACTCGTCGGCGTCGTGCCCGTCCGGGACTCAAAGGCCCAGCTCGGTCCGGAGCTTGTGTTCCGGGCTCCGGCCTGGTCCGCGTTCGTGGACGGCGTCAAGGGCGGGACCCTCTGACCTGCGGCTGAAGAAGCGCTGCTCGCCCCGGGTCTCAAGTCCTGGGGCTTGAGCGCTCTTTGTTTCGAAGGGGTGGTTAGTTACCCCACCCACCCGCCCAACTCCCGCGCACCACAGATGTGGTGACTTTTTGTGATCAGCTTGCCACGGACCGTGGCAGCGGTTTACGGTGCGGCCATAAACGTCGACCCCCACCGGTGCGCCAACACCTGCGGGGGTCTGACCACCAAGATCTCCACCTGAAAGAAACAGATCTGATGGCTGACACCCAGCCTAGTGCTGCCTCTGTCCCCTCCGCACACCCCATGGCCAACCCCGGTTTCGGCAAGCGCTCCGCGCCCGGCCAAGAACCGCGCCGCCACCACGACTTCGCCCACCTCCCGGCCCGTGAGGCATCCGTCGCCGGATACATCGACCGGCTGAAGGACGGCTCCGACATCTCCCAGAAGACGCTGGCCGCGCAACTCCCCGGCATCGGCCAGTGGGCCGCCGCCACCGTCCTGCGCAACCTTGGCGCCGCCGGGCATGTGCGGCATGTCCGGGAACACCTTGTCGGGCCGCGAGGCGCGCGGTGGGTGACACGGACCTACTTCTCCCGCACCCCACGGAATGACGCCTGGTGGGCGACGTTCCAGGCCGACGCCCTGCCCGACGACCCGTCCGACGCCGCGCCGGACGGCGATTCCGTACCCGAGGACGAGCCTGCCCATCAGCCCCCGGCGCAGGCCCCCTCGCCACCACCGTCACCGTCCCCGCCGCACCGTTCCCGTGCGTACGACACCCTGGCCTCGCTCGGCCGTACCGCCCCCGCCATGAGCCTGTCCGCCGCGGACTGCGAGGCACTCGAGGCCCTGGCCGCCGACTGGTTCGCCCGCGGCGCCGACGAGGCCGACCTGGTCCGCGCCCTCACGGAGGGCCTGCCGACCCCGGTGCACCACCCGGCCGGCCTCGCCCGCACCCGCCTGATCGCCAAGCTGCCGCCCGAACGCGCCCCCTCACCGCCGCGCCCGCCCCTGCGCATGCTGGAGTGCCTGACCTGCGGCACCCCGGGCCGCGCCGAGACCCTTCCCGGCGGGCTCTGCACCGCCTGCCAGGGCAAGCCCGTGCCCGTACCGCGTGCCGTAAGGCCCGACGACGTCCACACCCACGTTGCTCACGTCCGGGCGGCTGCCCGGCCACCCGCGAGGACACGCAGATGACTCTTCAGTCGATCCGCCGCCACCGTGCCGGGGCACCATGGACGGGAGGAGGCGACGCCATGACCCCCAGCCCCGTTGACCACGCCCAGATGTCCGTCGAGGAGTTCGAGGAACTGGCCCGTAGGGCCCCGGAGACGGTGACGCTCGAATTCATCAACGGAAAGCTGAAGGTGAAGTACGGCCCGATCCAGGTCGAGGACTTCGAGGAGCTCGCCCGCAAGGCCCCGGAGACGGTGACGCTCGAGCTCATCAACGGAAAGCTGAAGGTCAAGCCTGTGCCGGACGGCGACCACGGAGAGATCGTTATGTGGCTGCTCAGGCAGTGCATGCAGCTCCGCCCTGAATTGGCGCTGTACCCGGAACAAGGGCTGGTGATCCCGACCTACCGCGCGGGCCGCGCCAAGCCTGATGGCGCCCTTGCCCCGGTCGACTACTTCGCCGGACAGGGCGAATGGGCACATCCCACCGGTGTCCTCATGGCGGTCGAGGTCACCTCCTACGACTCCGACACCGACCGTCGTGATCGCATCGAGAAGGGCGCCGGCTACGCGGCAGCGGGCATCCCCGTCTTCCTCCTCGTCGACCGCCGCGACTGCACCCTCCACGTCCACAGTGAGCCCGAGAACGGGACGTACCAGCAGCAGCCGTCCTACAAGTACGGCGACACGGTCCCGCTTCCCGCCCCCGTCGACATCACCCTCGACACCGAGAAACTCAAGGACTACGTCCGCTGAGCAGCACAGGTTTTCGGTCCCCACAGCGCCCGAGGGCGGCACCCCTGGTGGGGTACCGCCCTCGGTTCAGGACCGGGTCCGAGCCGTCAGGCTCAGAAGTCCATGTCACCGCCCGGCATGCCGCCGCCGGCCGGCGCAGCGGCCTTCTCCGGCTTGTCGGCGATGACGGCCTCGGTGGTGAGGAACAGGGCCGCGATGGAGGCCGCGTTCTGCAGGGCAGAGCGGGTCACCTTGGCCGGGTCGATGATGCCCTCGGCGATCATGTCGACGTACTCGCCGGTCGCGGCGTTCAGGCCGTGGCCGACGGCCAGGTTGCGGACCTTCTCCACGACGACGCCGCCCTCGAGACCACCGTTGACGGCGATCTGCTTCAGCGGGGCCTCCAGGGCCAGCTTCACGGCGTTGGCACCGGTGGCCTCGTCGCCGTCCAGCTCCAGCTTCTCGAAGACCTGGGAGGCCTGGAGCAGGGCCACGCCACCACCGGCGACGATGCCCTCCTCGACGGCCGCCTTCGCGTTGCGAACGGCGTCCTCGATGCGGTGCTTGCGCTCCTTGAGCTCGACCTCGGTCGCGGCGCCGGCCTTGATGACGGCCACGCCGCCGGCCAGCTTCGCGAGGCGCTCCTGGAGCTTCTCGCGGTCGTAGTCCGAGTCGGAGTTCTCGATCTCGGCGCGGATCTGGTTCACGCGGCCGGCGACCTGCTCGCTGTCACCGGCACCGTCGACGATGGTGGTCTCGTCCTTGGTGATGACGACCTTGCGGGCGCGGCCCAGCAGGTCCAGGCCGGCATTCTCGAGCTTGAGGCCGACCTCCTCGGAGATGACCGTGCCACCGGTGAGGATGGCGATGTCGCCGAGCATGGCCTTGCGGCGGTCACCGAAGCCCGGGGCCTTGACGGCGACGGACTTGAAGGTGCCACGGATCTTGTTGACGACCAGGGTCGAGAGGGCCTCGCCCTCGACGTCCTCGGCGATGATCAGCAGCGGCTTGCCGGACTGCATGACCTTCTCCAGCAGCGGGAGGAGGTCCTTCACCGAGGAGACCTTGGAGTTGACGATCAGGATGTACGGGTCGTCGAGGGCGGCCTCCATGCGCTCCATGTCGGTCGCGAAGTACGCCGAGATGTAGCCCTTGTCGAAGCGCATACCCTCGGTGAGCTCCAGCTCCAGACCGAAGGTCTGGGACTCCTCGACGGTGATGACGCCTTCCTTGCCGACCTTGTCCATCGCCTCGGCGATGAGCTCACCGATCTGGGTGTCGGCGGCGGAGATGGAGGCGGTGGAGGCGATCTGCTCCTTGGTCTCCACGTCCTTGGCCTGCTCGAGCAGGGCGGCGGAGACGGCCTCGACGGCCTTCTCGATACCGCGCTTCAGGGCCATCGGGTTGGCACCGGCGGCGACGTTGCGCAGACCCTCACGGACCAGGGCCTGGGCCAGGACGGTCGCGGTCGTCGTGCCGTCACCGGCGACGTCGTCGGTCTTCTTCGCGACTTCCTTGACCAGCTCGGCGCCGATCTTCTCGAACGGGTCCTCGAGCTCGATCTCCTTGGCGATGGAGACACCATCGTTGGTGATCGTGGGGGCGCCCCACTTCTTCTCGAGGACGACGTTCCGGCCCTTGGGGCCGAGGGTCACCTTGACGGCGTCCGCGAGCTGGTTCATGCCGCGCTCGAGGCCGCGCCGCGCCTCCTCGTCGAACGCGATGATCTTGGCCATGTGAAGTGGTCCTCCCAGGACTGGGGTGGGATGCTCCGGACCGCGCTGGCGCCCGCGACGGACGGCCTGCATGCCATGTGGTTCCTTGCCCCACCGGCCTGCGGGCCTCACCGACCCGGTCCTTCGTTTGTCACTCTCACCTTCAGAGTGCTAACGCCAATGATTAGCACTCGCCCCCCTCGAGTGCAAGGCGCACGCGCGAAACCACACGCCGGAGGGCCCGTATCCACCACGGGATACGGGCCCTCCGGCGTGACGTCATGGACGTCATGCAGTCAGTCGGTCAGCCGACGCTTCAGTGCGCAGCCAGTCGGACCATGTCCGCCTGCGGCCCCTTCTGGCCCTGCGAGATCTCGAACTCGACCCGCTGGCCCTCTTCCAGGGTGCGGTAGCCGTCCATCTGGATCGCGCTGTAGTGGACGAAAACATCCGCACCACCGTCGACCGCGATGAAGCCGTACCCCTTCTCCGCGTTGAACCACTTGACGGTGCCCTGAGCCATGCCTAACTCCCCTATTACTGGCCCTTGCGCAGGACCGCACTTCGCGGACCCGGGTCAGACCTCACCCCCCGAGTCGTGGGGGCGTGCGCCGGAACGCGTCGACCGCCGCTGAATGTATCCGCACCGATGCCGTCTGCAACAGGTCAATCGGAAGAGAAATCCGGGCACCGTCACATCCCGGAATGGGGAGAATTCCCGGCACTCCAGGGCAAGTCGGGCCCAGCAAAACGTACTTAAAGGACGATCAGCTCGAACAGTTTGGCTGCATATTGACGCAGCGAGCGTCACTTCTTCATATGCACTGGGCACTCTACCGCGCCCCGGGGTACGGAATTACCCCCTCCGCTTCAATTGCGGAAGGGGTAATTCCGGTAATTCCCGGTGTCAGCAGCCGCCGGCGACGGCCGGGATGATCGAGACGCCCGCGCCGTCCGGGGTGGCGGTCTCCAGGCCCTGCTCGAAGCGGACGTCGTCGTCGTTGACGTACACGTTCACGAAGCGGCGCAGCTTGCCCTGGTCGTCCAGGACACGTGCGGCGATGCCGGCGTGGTTCTTCTCCAGGTCGGCGATGACCTCGGCGAGGGTCGCCCCCTCCGCGGCGACCTCGGCCCGGCCGCCGGTGTAGGTGCGGAGGATGGTGGGGATACGGACGTTGACGCTCATGCTCGGCTCCTCGCTTCGCTCGGAGACGCATGCGCGTGACGCGCCTCCCTTTTGGTTCGCTCGCTGCGCTCGCTCACGCGAGGCCGGCCTCTCGGAAAGAGTCCAGGTCGGGGCGGATGACGGCGGACATGCCCGTGGTCGGGGCCACCGCGTCGAGGGTCTTGAGGCCGTCACCGGTGTTGACGACCACGGTGGTGAGAGACGGGTCGATGACACCGGCCTCGACCAGCTTCTTCGTCACGCCGAGGGTCACACCACCCGCCGTTTCGGTGAAGATGCCCTCGGTACGGGCCAGCAGCTTGATCGCGTCGACGATCTGCTCGTCCGTGACGTCCTCGACGGCGCCGCCGGTGCGCCGGGCGATGTCCAGTACGTACGGGCCGTCCGCCGGATTGCCGATGGCGAGCGACTTGGCGATGGTGTCCGGCTTCTGCGGGCGCACGACGTCATGGCCGGCCTTGAAGGCCTGGGACACCGGGGAGCAGCCCTCCGCCTGGGCGCCGAAGATCTTGTACGGCCTGTCCTCGACCAGACCGAGCTCGATCAGCTCCCGCAGACCCTTGTCGATCTTCGTGAGCTGCGAGCCGGAGGCGACCGGGATCACGATCTGGTCGGGCAGCCGCCAGCCGAGCTGCTCACAGATCTCGTACGCCAGGGTCTTGGAGCCCTCGCCGTAGTACGGGCGCAGATTGACGTTCACGAAGCCCCAGCCCTCACCCAACGGATCGCCGATGAGCTCGGAGCAGAAACGATTGACATCGTCGTAGTTGCCCTCGATCCCGACCAGTTCACCGCCGTAGACCGCGGCCATGACGACCTTGCCCTGCTCCAGGTCGTGCGGGATGAACACGCAGGACTTGAAGCCCGCCCGGGCCGCGGCGGCACCCACCGCACCGGCCAGATTGCCGGTGGAGGAACAGGACAGGGTGGTGAACCCGAAGGCGCGGGCGGCCTCGACGGCGATGGCGACGACACGGTCCTTGAAGGAGTGCGTCGGGTTGCCGGAGTCGTCCTTGACGAACAGGCCGCCGGTGATACCCAGTTCGGCCGCCAGATGGTCGGCCTTGACCAGCTTGGTGAAGCCGGGGTTCAGGTTCGGCTTGTCCGCGACATCGGCGGGGACGGGCAGCAGCGGGGCGTAGCGCCAGATGCTGTCGGGGCCGGCCTCGATCTGCTTGCGGAGGGCCTCCGGGTCGCCCACCGGCAGGTCGTACGCGACTTCCAGCGGGCCGAAACACAGCTCGCAGGCGAAGATCGGGCCGAGTCGGAAGCGCTCACCGCACTCGCGACAGGACAACGCGGCGGCGGGACCGAGATTCACGGCAGGGGGGGTGGTTGCGACAGACTGCACAGCCATGGAGGCGAGGCCCTTTCTCCTCATCTTCCTCGCGGCGCATTTCGCCACGAGACGGATTTGGCACCTTCCCTAGCCGGGGCCCCGCGCGTGCGAGTGCCGACTGGAGGGTTGCCGGGGCTTCAACGGGCCGTTTCCCTCTGCCCCTCTGGATGAGCGGTATTCGGTTGTCGACGCGCACAACGACCCCCGACATGCGACGGTCCCGCGCGGTGTTCAAGACTGTAACGGAACCCCTGGACGGTCCATACCGCCGTCCGAACCGCGAGATGGAGATCACGTGCTGGAAGAGGTCGAGCGCTGGTTGAACAGGCGTTCCTGGTCAGCCGCCGACCGCCCGCTGGACCAGCTGGCCGCGGCCAAGCGGAGCACCACGGTCAGTGTGGTGCTCCCCGCCCTGAACGAGGAAGCGACCGTCGGCGAGATCGTCACGGTCATCCGCCGCGAGCTGATGGAGGCCGTGCCGCTCGTCGACGAACTCGTCGTGATCGACTCCGGCTCCACGGACCGCACCTCGGAGGTGGCCGCCGCGGCGGGCGCCCGTGTCGTGCACCGCGACGCGATCCTCCCGCGCATCCCGGCCGCCCCCGGCAAAGGCGAGGTCCTGTGGCGCTCGCTGCTCGTCACTCACGGTGACATCGTCTGCTTCGTCGACGCCGACCTGCGCGACTTCTCCGCCGACTTCGTCTCGGGGATCGTCGGGCCGCTGCTCACCGAGCCCGACGTGCACTTCGTGAAGGCGATGTACGACCGCCCCCTCACCGTGTCCGACGGCCCCGCCTCCGGCAGGACCACCGCAGGTCAGGGCGGACGAGTGACCGAACTGGTGGCCCGTCCGCTGCTCAACCTGCACTGGCCGCTGCTGGCCGGCTTCGTCCAGCCGCTGGGCGGCGAGTACGCGGCACGGCGCTCACTGCTGGAGCGGCTGCCCTTCCCCGTCGGTTACGGAGTGGAACTGGGCCTGCTGGTCGACGCCCTGCATCTGGTGGGCCTCGACGCACTGGCCCAGGTCGACGTCGGCGTACGCAAACACCGCCACCAGGACGACCAGGCCCTGGGGCGGATGGCCGCCGCGATCTACCGCACCGCTCAGCAGCGGCTCTCACGCGCGCATCTGATACGCCCCGAGCTCACCCAGTTCGAACGGGGCGAGAATGGATTCGTCCCCCGTACACACCCTGTGGACACGGAGGAGAGGCCGCCGATGGCCGGTATCGCCGAGTACTCGGCCCGACGCGCCGCGTAATCCGTACGTTTGGACGTTTCCATGACGGGCTAGGTTCGGGAACATGGTCGCTCCGCGCTCCGCCCAGATTCTTGTCGCGTCCAACCGCGGCCCGATCAGCTACGCCCTGCGCGACGACGGCTCGCTCGAGTCGAAGCGAGGCGGGGGCGGGCTGGTCTCCGGCCTCTCCGCGATCGGTTCCGAGGCCGACGCGGTATGGGTCTGCGCCGCGATGAGCGACGGCGACCGGGAAGCCGTACGGCGCGAGGTCGGCGAGCCCGGCGTGCGGATGCTCGACATCGATCGCGAGCTCTTCGCCGACGCGTACAACGGGATCGCGAACTCCGTGCTGTGGTTCGTACACCACCTGCTCTACCAGACCCCGCTGGAGCCCGTCTTCGACGCGGAGTTCCGGCGGCAGTGGGCCTCGTACGAGGCGTACAACCGCGCCTTCGCCGAGGCCCTGGCCG
Organism: Streptomyces sannanensis; assembly: GCF_039536205.1. Taxonomy (GTDB): domain Bacteria; phylum Actinomycetota; class Actinomycetes; order Streptomycetales; family Streptomycetaceae; genus Streptomyces; species Streptomyces sannanensis. The sequence continues at coordinate 3,120,529 of NZ_BAAAYL010000001.1, forward strand.
TCGACGCCGCCCCGGAGGCGACCGTCCTCGTCCAGGACTACCACCTGTCCCTGGTCCCCGGCATGCTCCGCGCATACCGCCCCGACCTCAGCATCGGCCACTTCTCGCACACCCCCTGGGCACCGCCCGACTACTTCCGGCTGCTGCCCGACGACATCGCGGCCCAGCTGCTCTCCGGCATGCTCGGCGCCGACCGGACCGCCTTCCTCACCCGGCGCTGGGCGGATGCCTTCACCGCCTGCTGCGAAGACGTCCTCGGCGGAGTCGGCAAAACCCGTATCGGCGTGCACAGCCTCGGCGCCGACGGCGACTTCCTACGACGGCGGGCGCACCAGCCCGACGTCGAACAGCGGCTCCTGGAACTGCGCGAGCAGGCCGGACTCGGCCGCAAGACGATCGTCCGCGTGGACCGCACAGAACTGTCCAAGAACATCGTCCGCGGCCTGCACGCCTACCGCGAACTGCTCACCGCCCACCCCGAGTGGCGCGAGCACGTCACCCATGTGGCCCTGTCCTACCCCTCCCGGCAGGACCTCACCGTCTACCGCGACTACACCGCCGAGGTCTTCGACCTCGCCGAACGCATCAACGCGGAGTTCGGCACACCCGGCTGGACGCCGGTCGTCCTCCACGTCAAGGACGACTTCGCCCGGTCCCTGGCCGCGTACCGGATGGCCGACGTCGCCCTCGTCAACCCGATCCGCGACGGCATGAACCTCGTCGCCAAGGAAGTCCCCGTGGTCTCCGACCACGGCTGCGCGCTGGTCCTCTCCCGGGAGGCCGGAGCATACGAGGAGCTCGGCGAGGACGCGCTCACCGTCAACCCCTACGACGTCTCCGCGACGGCGGACGCGCTGCACGAGGCGCTGCTCATGCCCGACGCGGAGCGCGCGGAGCGCACGAAGCGGTTGGCTGCGGCGGCGACGGCGCTGCCGCCGCAGCGGTGGTTCCTGGACCAGCTGAACGCGCTGCGCGCGTGAGCCCGTGCGGGTCTGGGCTCCCCGTCCAGGTTGGCCGGTGCCCGTCCTCAGGCGCCGAACGGGCTGCGATGCTGACGCCCTCCGTCCAGGTTGACCAGTGTGTCCGTCCTCAGGCGCCGGACAGGCTGCGATGCTGACGCCCTCCATCCAGGTTGACCAGTGTGTCCGTCCTCAGGCGCCGAACGGGCTGCGATGCTGACGCCCTCCGTCCAGGTTGACCAGTGTGTCCGTCCTCAAACTCCCCCAGCTACCGCCGGGAGGTGCCCCCAGGACGGGCTGCGGTGGTTGCTGCCGGTTGCCGGTGGCCGCTCCGGGGGTACCGTCCGGGCCGGGCATGATTTACGCCGCGCGATCTCGTGGTCCGTATTGATCATCCGGCACGTTCGCGCGTCACAAATCACGTTTTACGGCCCGGACGGCACCCCCTGCACGGCCCCCTTCACACGCCGCGGGGGTGGACAGGCGTCCCCCGGGGCGAGCGAAGCCGTGAAGGGTGAACCGGACAGCAGCCCCCTGCACGGCCCCCTTCACACACCGCAGGGGGCGGACAGGCGTCCACCCGGGGCCGGGGCGTGCGAAACCATGGAGGGGAACCGGACGGCACCCCCTGCACAGCCCCCTTCACACCCCACGGGGGCGGACAGCTGTTCCCCAGTGCGAGCGAAGTGGCTACGCGCCCTGGGCCAGGGCCGCCGCCAAGTCCTTCAGGAAGCCGGCCACCGCGGCCGGGCCCGGAAGGACGAGGTCCGCGCGTTCCGCCAGTTCCGCGACCTCCTCGCTACCGCTGCAGACCAGCAGTCCCGGGACTCCGTCCGAGCGCAGCTTGTCGACGGCCGCGTAGGCCGCGAGGTCGCCGAGGTCGTCACCGGCGTACAGCACCGACGTCGCGCCCGTCTCCTTGACGTACTCGGCGAACGCCACACCCTTGTCCATGCCGGGCGGGCGCAACTCCAGCACCATACGGCCAGGTTCGAGCACCAGCCCGTGCCGTGCGGCGAGCTCGGCGAGCGGGCCGCGCAGCGCGTCGAAGGCGGCCTGGGGCTCCTTCGCGCGCCGGGTGTGCACGGCGACGGCCCGACCCTTCTCCTCGATCCATGTGCCGGTCCAGGCACCATGCCGGTCGAGGACACCGGGCAGCTCGGCCCGGACCGAGGCGACACCCGGGTGTGGCGCCGACGCGTGGACGGTACCGGTGACGGCGTCCCAGCGTTCGGCGCCGTAGTGGCCGAGCACGACAAGATGCTCCAGCTCCGGTACGCCCGCGAACCCTCCGTACCGGACGGCGACCCCCGCCGGTCGCCCGGTCACGACGGCCACCGAGCCGACCCTAGGCGCGAGCGCCTTCAGCGCCGGAACGGCTTCGGGGTGGGCGCGGGCCTGTTCGGGGTCGGGGACGATCTCGGCGAGCGTCCCGTCGAAGTCGAGCCCCACGACGGCCTTCTCCGGCCGCCCCAGGATCGCGGCAAGCCCGTCCCGCCCAGCGGCAGTGACGGGCGTCGGCAGATTCTTCGGCAGGTTTTCCGGTGTGCTGCCCATACGCCGACCCTACCGGCGCGAGGCAAGACCCACCCTGCGGTGTGCGAAGGGGGCCGTGCAGGCGTTTCCGGCCGGTGGACCCTCTCACCCCGGGGGACGGCTACCCACCCCTGCGGCATGTGAAGGGGGCCGTGCAGGCGCTTCCGACCGGTGGACCCTCTCACCCCGGGGGACGACTAACCCACCCCTGCGGCGTGTGAAGGGGGCCGTGCAGGGGGTGCTGTCCGGGCCGTAAAACGTGATTTGTGACGCGCGAACGTGCCGGATGATCAATACGGACCACGAGATCGCGCGGCGTAAATCATGCCCGGCCCGGACGGTACCCCCGGAGCGGCCACCGGCAACCGGCAGCAACCACCGCAGCCCGTCCTGGGGGCACCTCCCGGCGGTAGCTGGGGGAGTTTGAGGACGGACACACTGGTCAACCTGGACGGAGGGCGTCAGCACCCCAGCCCGTCCGGCGCCTGAGGACGGACACACCGGCCGACCTGGACGGAGAGCGATGACCTACACGGGTTCAGCCGCGCAGCGCATCGCGCCGCTCCTCGCGCAGGCGGCGCAGGCGGTTGACCGTCACCGGGTCGTGCGCGACGGCGCGCGGGTCGTCGAGGAGCGCGTTGAGCAGCTGGTAGTAGCGGGTCGGCGAGATGCCGAGCTGCTCCCTGATCGCGCGCTCCTTCGCGCCGGGCCCCGGCCAGGTCCTGCGTTCCATGGCCAGGACGGCGAGGTCCCGCTCGGTGAGCGCGTCGGCGTCAGTCATACGCGCAACATAACGCGCCGCCCCGACAGCGCCAGGTGGACTAGACCTCTCATGGGGTGACGCGCGAGACTGTCACCCGTGAGACATGTCATCGCCCTCGATGTGGGCGGCACCGGAATGAAGGCCGCCCTGGTGGGCGCCGACGGCACCCTCCTGTACGAGGCCCGCCGGGCCACCGGCAGGGAGCGGGGACCGGACGCCGTCGTCGAGTCGATCCTGGGATTCGCCGCAGAGCTGCGCGCGTACGGCGAAGAGCACTTCGGGGAGCGCGCCGTCGCGGCGGGCGTCGCGGTGCCGGGGATCGTCGACGCGGAGCACGGCATCGCCGTGTACGCGGCGAACCTGGGCTGGCGGGACGTAGCTCTGCGGGCCCTGCTGAGCCGCCGCCTCGACGGGGTGCCGGTGGCGCTCGGGCACGACGTACGCACCGGCGGCCTCGCCGAGGGGCGTGTCGGCGCGGGCAGGGGCGCGGACCGGTTCCTGTTCGTACCGCTGGGCACCGGCATCGCGGGCGCCATCGGCATCGCGGGCCGGATCGAGGCCGGTGCGCACGGGTACGCCGGTGAGATCGGGCACGTCGTCGTACGCCCCGGGGGACCCCTGTGCGGCTGCGGGCAGCGCGGCTGCCTGGAGACCCTGGCCTCCGCGTCGGCCGTGACCCGCGCCTGGGCCGCCGCGAGCGGTGACCCGCACGCGGACGCCGCGGACTGCGCCAAGGCCGTGGAATCCGGGGACGGGCGGGCCGTACAGGTGTGGCGGGAGGCGGTGGACGCGCTCGCGGACGGCCTGGTCACCGCGATCACCCTGCTGGACCCGGACACCCTGATCATCGGCGGCGGCCTCGCCGAGGCCGGGGAGACCCTGTTCGCGCCGCTGCGCGCCGCCGTCGAGGAACGCGTGACGTTCCAGAAGCTGCCCATGATCGTCCCGGCGGCCCTCGGGGACAACGCCGGATGCCTGGGCGCGGGCCTCCTCGCCTGGGACCTGCTGCTCACCGAAGCCACGGAGGTAACCGCCTGATGGCCGCAAGTCTGGTGCTCACCGGCGCACGGGTCGTCCTGCCGGCCGGCGTCGTCGAGGACGGGCGGGTGAGCGTCGAGGGTGGCCGGATCGCCCGGACCGCCCCGGCCGGCGCACCCTCGCTCGATCTGACCGGCCACTGGATCGTCCCCGGTTTCGTCGACCTCCACAACCACGGTGGCGGCGGAGCCTCCTTCACCTCCGGCACGGTGGAGGACGTGCTCACCGGTATCGCCACGCACAGGGCGCACGGCACCACCACGCTGGTCGCCTCCACCGTCACCGGCGACATGGACTTCCTCGCACAGCGGGCCGGACTGCTGTCCGAACTCGTCGAGCAGGGCGACCTGGCGGGTATCCACTTCGAGGGCCCGTTCATCTCCCCCTGCCGCAAGGGAGCCCACAGCGAGGCGCTGCTGCGCCACCCCGACCCGGCCGAGGTGCGCAAGCTGATCGACGCGGCGCGCGGCACCGCGAAGATGGTCACCCTGGCCACCGAACTGCCCGGTGGCATCGACTCCGTACGGCTGCTCGCCGAGCACGGTGTGATCGCCGCGATCGGCCACACCGACGCGACGTACGAGCAGACCGTCGAGGCGATCGACGCCGGCGCGACCGTCGCCACCCACCTCTTCAACGCGATGCCGGGCCTCGCCCACCGGGCGCCGGGGCCGATCGCGGCGCTGCTGGAGGACGAGCGGATCACCGTCGAGCTGATCGACGACGGTACGCATCTGCACCCCGCCGCCCTGCAGCTGGCCTTCCATCACGCGGGCGCGGAACGCGTCGCGTTCATCACCGACGCCATGGACGCGGCCGGGTTCGGCGACGGCCGCTACCATCTCGGCCCGCTGGAGGTCGAGGTGCGCGACGGCGTCGCCCGGCTCGTCGAGGGCGATTCGATCGCGGGCTCCACGCTCACCCTGGACCGCGCCTTCCGGCGCGCGGTGACGGTCGACGGCCTTCCGGTCCCCTCCGTCGTGCGGGCCATCTCCGCCAACCCGGCGCGGCTGCTCGGCATGTACGACAGGGTCGGCTCGCTGGAGCCGGGCAAGGACGCCGATCTGGTGGTCCTGGACTCGGAGTTCACGGTCAGGGGCGTCATGAGGAAGGGCATTTGGGTGATCGATCCCCAAGTGGGATGATTTCACCACTGGTTACTGCAAAACAACGCAAGGTGGTTGACTCCGGGGGCTGGGCCAACCGCCCTGCGTTTGGCATGATCAGGCCCCGGAACAGGCAGCAAGCGCATTCTCCGGGGTGATGACACGGTGATCCTCACGGTCACGCTGAACACCGCCCTCGACGTCACCTACGGCGTCCCGGCCCTCGCCCCGCACAGCAGCCACCGCGTCGACACGGTCACCGAACGCCCCGGCGGCAAGGGCCTCAACGTGGCCCGCGTCCTCGCCGCCCTGGGCCACGACGTGACGGTCACCGGTTTCACGGGCGGCGCGACGGGCACGGTGGTCCGCGAGCTGCTGGCGCGCGAGGCCCCGAGCGTCACCGACGCGCTCGTCCCCGTCGCCGGGAGCACCCGGCGCACCATCGCCGTCGTCGACGCGGCCACCGGCGACACCACCCAGCTCAATGAGCCCGGGCCCGTCATCACGCCCGCCGAGTGGGCCGGCTTCCTCGACGCGTACGGCGAACTGCTGGGCACCGCCGAAGCCGTGGCGCTGTGCGGGAGTCTGCCGCCCGGTGTGCCCGTCGGGGCGTACGCGGTGCTGATACGGCAGGCCCGCACGGCCGGTGTGCCGGTACTGCTCGACACCAGCGGTGAGCCGCTGCGCCGCGGCATCGCGGCGCGGCCCGACCTGGTCAAGCCGAACGCCGACGAGCTCGCCCAGCTCACCGGCTCCCGTGAGCCACTGGGCGCCGCGCGGGACGCGCGCCGTCGGGGCGCCCGCACCGTGGTCGCGTCGCTGGGCGCCAAGGGGCTGCTGGCGGCCGCGGCGGACGGTATCTGGCAGGCGGCACCCCCCGCGGCCGTACGGGGCAATCCGACGGGCGCGGGCGATTCCGCCGTCGCCGGGCTGCTGTCCGGCCTGGTCGAGGGCCTGCCCTGGCCCGAGCGGCTGGCCCGGGCCGTGGCTCTGTCCGCGGCGACCGTACTGGCCCCGGCCGCCGGGGAGTTCGACCGCGCGGCCTATGACGACCTGCTGTCGCGCGTCGCCGTCACCGAGCTCGCGACCGCGGCATGAGGGCCGCCGGCCGCATACATCCCAGGCGTCATCTCATACGTACATCTCACGTGTACAGCTCACTGGGCAAGGGCGCCCGGCTCCGGTACCGCACGACCGACCGGGCCGGAGGCCCGGGGATTGAGGGGACACCATGCCACTCGTCAGCACCGGTGAACTCGTCACCAAGGCCAGGGCGAAGGGGCGGGGCATCGCCGCCTTCAACGTCATCACCCTGGAGCACGCCGAGGCCATCGCGCTCGGCGCGGAGAGAGCGGGATCGCCTGCGATCCTCCAGATATCCGAGAACGCCGTGAAGTTCCACGGCGGCAGGCTGTCCGCGGTCGCCGCCGCCGCGGCCGCCGTCGCCCGCGCCTCTTCCGTGCCGCTGTCGCTGCACCTCGACCATGTCGAGTCCGTGGAGCTGCTGAGGGCGGCCCACCCGGAGGGCTTCAGCTCGGTGATGTTCGACGCCTCGAAGCTGTCGTACGCCGACAACGTCAAGGCCACCGCCGAGGCCGTGCGCTGGGCGCACGAGCGGGACATCTGGATCGAGGCCGAGCTGGGCAAGGTCGGCGGCAAGGAGGGCGAGCCGCCGCTCGACGCGCACGCGCCGGGCGTGCGTACGGACCCGGCGGAGGCCGCCGCCTACGTACGGGACACGGGTGTGGACGCGCTGGCCGTCGCGGTCGGCTCCTCGCACGCGATGACCGAGCGCACCGCCGTCCTGGACCACACCCTGATCGCCGCCCTGCGCGACGCCGTGCCGGTGCCGCTGGTGCTGCACGGCTCCTCGGGCGTCCCGGACGAGGAGATCCGCCGCGCGGTCGCCTCCGGCATGGTGAAGATCAACGTCGGTACGGCCCTGAGCACCGCCTTCACGGGCGCGGTCCGCGGCTATCTGGAGGCCGCCCACCCGACCGTCGTAGACCCCCGGAAATACCTCGCCCCGGCCCGCGAGGCGATGGCCGGGACGGTGGAGCGCTTCCTGGGAGTGCTCAGGGCTTGACCTCGCCCTTCTTCAGGGAGAGCTGGTCGAGGGCGACCTCGCACTGGTCGCCCGGCTCGCAGGAGAGCTTGAACGTGTTCGGGCCCTTGGCAAGGGTCACGTACGAGTAGGTGTAGGTCCAGCCCTTGTCCCAGGCGCCATCCGCCGCCTGGGCGAAGTTGGACATGTTGACCTTGCGGGGCGGCTCGCCGTTCACCGTGATGTGGGTCTTGCCGTCCTTGCCGGGCACGCTGTAGTCGATGAAGAGCGTGTACTTGCCGGACTCCGGGATCTCCACGTTCCAGGTGGCCGCCGCTCCCGGCGTCGAGTTCAGCAGCACATACGCCCCGCTGGCCGACTTCGCGCCGGGGATGGTCTTGTCGGTGGTCGCGCCGCCGCTGAGCTGCAGCGTGGCCGCGTCGCCCTTGGGCAGTTCGGCGGGGGCGGAGGGCTGGGACTGGGTCGGCCCCGCGCTGGGCTCCTGGGACGGCTCGTCGCCGCCCGCCGGGCCGGCGGACGTGCCGGCCTGGTCCCTCTTGTCCTCGTCGCCGCCGCTGGTGGACAGCGCCACCCCGATGCCGATGACGACCGCGGCGACCACGGCGACGGCGCCGATCAGCAGGCCCTTGGTGTTGGGACCGCGGCCACGCCCCCGGCCGCCCGCCTCCGGGACCGGCACCTGTCGGGTGGGGGCACCGCCAGGGTAGGTCTCGGGAGCCGCGTACTGGGGGTTCTGGCCGCCGTACGGCTGCTGTTGGGGCACCTGCGGCTGGCCGTACGGCTGTTGGCCGTACGGCTGCTGTCCGTACTGGTGCTGGCCGACCGTGCGCACCTGGTTGTACGAGGTCCTGGGTACACCGGGCTGCGCCGGGCGGGGGTAGCCGTACCCGCCGCTGCTCGGCGGGGCAGCGCCCGCCGCCTGCCCGTCCGCGTACAGATAGCCGAACGGGTCGTCGTCCTCGGGCGTCGCGCTCGCGCCGTTGTCGCCGGGCGTCGTCATCCCCAGGTCACTCCTCACCATCCATGTCGCCGACCCGGCGAGCCTACCTTGAACGGTGGTACATCTAACCGGCACGCCGCTGCATCTTGGAGCGCGACCGCTTCTCGACGTACATCCGCTGATCGGCCGACTGCAGCACGTTCTCGACGGACATGCCGCACTCCGCCCAGCCGATGCCGAAGCTGGCGCCGACCCGGACCGAACGCCCGTCGACCCTTATGGGCGGGATGATCGCGTTCCGCAGCCGTACGGCCAGGTCGGCGGCGTCGGCCGCGCCGAGACCGTCCGCGAGCACGACGAACTCGTCGCCGCCGAGCCGGGCCACGGTGTCCCCGTCCCGGACGCCGGCGGTGAGCCGGCGCGCGACCTCGATCAGTACGGCGTCGCCGGTGTTGTGCCCGAACCGGTCGTTGATCGACTTGAAGCCGTCCAGGTCGCAGAAGAGCACGGCGAGACCCTTGGGGCCCTCGTCCTCGTTCTCGTTCTCGTCCGGCGGGGCGACGGCGTGCACATGATGGTGGTCGTAGGTGTCCGCTCCGGGCACCGAGTCGAAGCCGAAGCCATGGCCGTGGCCCGCGTACGCCGCGTCCAGGGCCTCCGCCGCGGTCGCCCGCACGGCGTGCGGACGCTCGCACAGCCGGGCACCGATCCGGGCGCGCAGCTCGGCGCTGTTGGGCAGACCGGTGAGGGAGTCGTGCGAGGCCCGGTGGGCGAGCTGGAGCTCGTGCCGTTTGCGTTCCTCGATGTCCTCGACGTGCGTGAGCAGGAACCGGGGCCCGTCCGCGGCGTCCGCGACGACGGAGTTGCGCAGCGACACCCAGACGTACGTGCCGTCGCGCCGCGCCAGCCGCAGCTCGGCCCGGCCGCCCTCGGCGGAGGTACGCAGCAGGGTGCCTATGTCCTCGGGGTGGACGAGGTCGGCGAAGGAGTAGCGCCGCATCACCGCACTGGGCCGGTCCAGCAGCCGGCACAGCGCGTCATTGGTTCTGAGCAGCCGCCCGTGCTGGTCGCCGCCCATCTCGGCGATCGCCATACCGCTCGGGGCGTACTCGAACGCCTGGCGGAAGGACTCCTCACTGGCCCGCAGCGCCTGCTGCTCGCGCTCCAGCCGAACGAGGGCGCGTTGCATATTTGCTCGAAGGCGGGCGTTGCTGATCGCAATCGCCGACTGGGAGGCGTACATCTGCAGCGCCTCCCGGCCCCACGCCCCGGGGAGCCGGCCGTTCCGCGGACGGTCCACGGAGATGACGCCCAGCAGCTCACGGCCGCCGCCCGAGGCGTACATGGGGGCGTAGAGGCGGTCCGCGGGGTGCCACTCGTCCTCGAAGCGCGGATCCGGACCGTCGATGAACCACTGCGGCACGTCGTCGCCGTCCAGCACCCAGCCCTCGGTGTGCGGGATGAAGCGCAGCTCGCCCCAGGCCTCGCCCATGGTCAGCCGGCGCTCCCAGGAGGCACGGGAGCCGGCCCGGCCCGTGATGAGGGCCTCCGCGGCGGAATCACCGGCGAAAGAGGCGACGACGAGGTCGCCGTCGGGGCGTACGAGGTTCACGCAGGCCAGCTCGTACCCGAGCCCGGCGACGATGCCGTCGGCAACGGTCTTCAGCGTGTCCGCCAGGCTGCGGGCCGTGTTCAGCTCCGCGACCGCCTGATGCAGCTGCCGCAGAGTCGCAAGACGGACGTACGGCTCCGACTCGGTCTCCATCGCTCGCTCTCCCCGAGACCCTCGACAGCAACTCCAGGTGTGTCATCGGCACGCTTGCTGCAATGTCCCGGCCACTGAATCACAGCGAGCTGTGCAGCCGGTACACAGGGTCAGCAATTACTGAACTCTGTGACTCAAGTCACAAGGGATGACGGCGGGTCGGATGAGTCCGCCGGGAGCGCTCCTTCGCTTCCCTGAAGCAAACCCGGGCCGGCTCGGGCGTCGGTCCTAGGACCTGACTGGTCCCCAGGGCCGATGCGGAGCCACCCGGGCCGGGGCTAGCGTTCCGTTTGTGCTGCAGAAGACCCCCGCCCCCCGCTCCGAGCCGATCCCTCATGCTGAGGGGGTGAGCGACGACGAGTTCCGTGCCGCCATGTCCCGACTGGCCGCAGGCGTGGTACTGGTGACCGCCCGCGACCCCGACTACGGTCCGCGCGGCGAGGACGTGGGCATGACGGCGACCGCGTTCATGTCCGTCTCACTGGACCCGCCGCTCGTGCTCGTCAGCCTGCGGAACGGCTCCCGCATGGACGACCTGCTGGCCGAGCAGCCCCTCTGGGCCGCGTCCATGCTCGCCGAGAGCCAGCGGCACATCGCGGGCAGATTCGCCATGAAGGGCCGGATCAGCGACCGGCTGCTGTTCGACGACATCCCTTACACGCGGGGCGAGATCAGCGGAGCGCCGCTGGTCGGCGGAGCTCTGGCGGTCGTGGAATGCCGCACCGAACAGCGCGTCGTGGCCGGCGACCACACGCTGGTGATCGCCCGCGTGCTGAGTGTGGGCCTCCCGTCGGCGGAGGGCGGCCCCCTGACGTACTTCCGCGGCCGCTACCGTCGCCTCGCGTAGCTCGCGTAGCTCGCGTGTTGCGGCTCGGTGTTGCCGTCCACCGCGGGGTGGGCCCGGGTGTCCGTCCTCAACGCCGGACGGGCTGTGGGGTTGCTGCCGGGTGCCGCTCCGCGTTGCCGGGTGCGCTGGGGTTGCTGCCGGCTGCCGGGTGCCGCTCCGGGGATACCGTCCGGGCCGGGCATGATTTACGCCGCGCGATCTCGTGGTCCAAAGAGTTGACCGGCAGGTTCGCGCGTCACACATCACGTTTTACGGCCCGGCCGGCACCCCCTGCACGGCCCCCTTCACACGCCGCGGGCGTGGGCAGCCACTTCCGCACCGTCCTGGGGGCACCTCCCAGGCCAACCCCGTGGTGGACGGCAACCCCGATCAGGACCAGTCGCCGCCGCGGCCGCGCTTCGTCTCGCTGCGGCGTTTCTTCTCGCGGAGGCGCCGTTCGTTGATGCCGCGCGGGATCTTCGTCGGGCGGCGCGCCTTCGGCGGCGGCGCCGTCGCCTCCGCGAGGAGCGCGGCCAGGCGGACCGCGGCCGCCTCGCGGTTGCGCCACTGGGAGCGGTGCTCGGAGGCCCGTACGGAGAGCACTCCGTCCACCAGGCGGCCGGCCAGGCGCTGGAGGGCGCGGTCCTTCCACACCGGGGGGAGCGCCTCTGTTTTCGCGAGGTCGAAGCGGAGCTCGACCTGGGAGTCGCTGGTGTTGACGTGCTGTCCGCCCGGACCGGACGAACGGGAGAAACGCCACATCAGCTCGGCCTCCGGCAGGGAGACGGAACCGCGGATGATGTAGGGCCCGGACATGACATCCATGGTCCCCCGTCGACGCGCATCGCGTCATGTGCTTTTCCTCGAGCGGAACCTTGTGGTCCTATGCCCGCGTTAGGACTGGTGACGGTAGCTTCGGCACGTAGTCCGAAGCAGACACTAGGAAAGGGACTTCCCATGGCTGTAAGCCTGTCCAAGGGCGGCAACGTCTCCCTCACCAAGGAGGCCCCGGGCCTGACCGCCGTCACGGTGGGCCTCGGCTGGGACGTCCGTACCACCACCGGCACCGACTTCGACCTCGACGCCTCCGCGATCGCGGTCAACGCCATGGGCAAGGTCGTGTCCGACGGTCACTTCGTCTTCTTCAACAACAAGTCGACGCCGGACCAGTCCATCGTCCACACGGGTGACAACCGCACGGGCGAGGGCGGCGGCGACGACGAGCAGATCAACGTCAACCTGTCGGCCCTGACCCCCGACGTCGAGAAGATCGTCTTCCCGGTCTCCATCTACGACGCCGAGAACCGCAGCCAGAACTTCGGCCAGGTCCGCAACGCGTACATCCGCGTCGTCAACCAGGCCGGCGGCTCCGAGATCGCCCGCTACGACCTGAGCGAGGACGCCGCCACCGAGACCGCCATGGTCTTCGGCGAGCTGTACCGCAACGGCGCCGAGTGGAAGTTCCGCGCGGTCGGCCAGGGCTACGCCTCGGGCCTGGTCGGCATCGCCCAGGACTTCGGCGTCAACGTCTGACGGCCGAACGCACAGGGAGCCCCCGGCAATCGCCGGGGGCTCGTGCTGTCACAGGCACCGGCAATCGGTAGTTCGCCTGCTCGAACTACCGGACGGCCTGCACAAACGCCTTCCAGGCGGTTGCCGGGAAGACCAGGACCGGACCTTCGGGGGTCTTGCTGTCGCGTACGGGGACGAGGCCGGGGAAGCCGTCGGCCACCTCGACGCACGAGCCCCCGTCCGGGTTGCTGTAACTGGACTTGCGCCACCGCGCGGCGGTCAGGTCGAGGGCGGTTCGCATGGTGCGTGGTCCTCCATCGCAGAACGGATCAGCGCCGCCGAGTCCCGGGGCCGCAGGGCGTACGCCCTGAGCCGATCGTAAGCCCGCCACCGCCGGTCCACGTCCTCGTGATCCTCGATCACCACACCGGAGTTGCTGCCTTCCGAGTAGGCGATACGTGTGCCGTCGCGGAGGAGCAGCAAGTCCTGCGAGCCGCCGAGCAGGCCGTGCGGGCCGTGCGCGAAGGGCAGGATCTGGATCATCGTCGTCGCCGTGTCCATCAGCGACAGCAGCGCGGCGAGTTGCTCCCGCATCCCGGTGGGACCGCCGACGGGTCGCCGTATCACCGCCTCCTCCATGACGACGGACAGGCGGGGCGGCTGGTCACCGCGGAGTCGCTCCTGACGGCCGAGCCGGGCCGCGACCTTCTCCTCGATCACCTCGTGCGAGGCGTCCGGATCGCCCGCGCGCAGCAGGGCACGGGCGTAGGCCTCGGTCTGGAGAACGCCCGGGACCAGATGGCCCGCGTAGTGCCGGATGTCGACCGCCTCCGCCTCCAGGTCCATGTACCGCCGGTACTTGTCCGGGTGGGCCTCGCGCTTCGCCAGCGCGTAGAGGCGGACGAAGTGGCCGTCCGTGTCGAAGGCCGCGTCGAGCTTCGGCGAGAGATCGCGGGGCGTCATCCGGTCCGCCGTCTCGATGTTGCCCAGGTAGGTCTTGCTGTAGTTCAGGACCTCGGCCAGGCGGGCCAGCGACATGCCGGCCGCCTCCCGGTGGCGGCGGAGCTCGGCGCCGTACAGGTGGCGGGCCGAGCGGTCGGGGGTCAGTTCGCGGGGACGTGCTGCCATGCTGCCGAACCTCCATGTCCGCAAAGCGGGTTGGGGACGTGTCCCCACTACCCAGCGTAGATGGCGGAGCGCGACCATGTGCGTACGTAACGCAATCGGGTACGGGAGGTACGCGTGATGACAAAGGGACACGACCTCGCACAGGGATGGCGGCTGGACCGGATCCCCGGGAAGCGGGTGCGGCGCCTGGCGGACGACCGGGGGCTCGCCCTCCCGCTGTGGATCGTGTGCGACGGCGAGCACCACGCCGACGCCCATCTGCGGATGAGCCTGACGGAGGCGGAGCAACTGCACGCCGAGCTGTGCCTCGCCCTCGGGGACGACGGCCCCCGGCAGACCCTGGCCTGCCGGCAGGACTAATCTGCCGCGCACGCATCTGGAACCTCCGACTCGGCGAGCCCGGCCGGGGAGCTGCTCGCCGGGATCGCCGGGATCCACGCCTCGAACCGGGAGTTCCGGCGCATCAGCGGCGACTTTCCGGATCCGGGCGACATCACGGTCAAGCAGGTGGCGGCGGAGCCGGCCCGTGAACCGGCCGCGCCGGGTGCCGAGGTGCTGCCGGCGCGGAGTGGCGGGGAGCTCGCGGGGATCGCGATCACGCTGGACCGGCATCCCGATCCTGCCGATCCGGACCCGTGGATCGGGCTGCTGATGATGGACGCGCGGTTGCACCGGTCGGGGTACGGGCGGCAGTTGGCGGGGCCGGTGGAGGGCCGCCTGCGGGCGGCGGGGCGCACTGCCGGAAGCAGGCCGTTCCGGACGGCAATCCGAAGGCGCTCGCCTTCTGGACCGAACTCGGCTATCGGGTCGTCGACCGGCGCAAAGACCGTCAACTCGGACGGTCCTGCGCAGTGATGCGCAAAGAACTGCCAAATGAAGGGCAATTGACCGGATAACGAACATTGGCATGCACCTTCCGGACAAGGGCTGGTCAAAAACTTGACCGGTCTCTGTCAATCGACGCTCAACTCCTGGCAGTCTCACGGCCACCCCTCACACCCTTGAGACCCAAGGAGACCGAGTGACCCCCCAGTTCGCCACTCCGGGCACCACCCCCCGCAGGACCGTCATCCGCGCCGCCGCCCTCGCCGCCTCCGCGGCGATGGTCGTCGTCGGCGTGCAGGCCGGCACCGCGAGCGCCGCCGCCGAGCGCGAGGCCGGCGCCACCGCCGTGCCGCAGAGCGCCTCGCAGCGCGCCGCCGACATCCAGGCCGCCCAGGCCGGCGCGGACACCGCCGCCCAGGAGATCGGCCTCGACGGCAAGGAGAAGCTGATCGTCCGTGACGTCATCAAGGACGCCGACGGCACGGTCCACACCCGCTACGAGCGCACCTACGAGGGCCTCCCGGTCCTCGGCGGCGACCTCGTCGTCCACAAGGCCAAGGGCGGCAAGCTGAAGGGCGTCTCCAAGGCGACCTCCGCGAAGATCACCGTGCCGTCCACCGACGCCGCGGTCGCCGCGGGCACCGCCAAGAAGGACGCGCTCGCCGCCTCCGCCGCGGCCGACAACACCAAGGCCGCCGCCCAGTCCCAGCGCAAGGTCATCTGGGCCGCGACCGGCAAGCCGGCCCTCGCCTACGAGACCGTCGTCAACGGCCTCCAGGCCGACGGCACCCCGAGCGAGCTGCACGTCGTCACCGACGCCGCCACCGGCAAGAAGCTGTACGAGTACGAGGCCGTCGAGACCGGCGCCGGCACCAGCATGTACAGCGGCTCCGTCACCCTCGGCACCACCCCGAACGGCTCCACCTTCGACCTGGCCGACAGCGGTCGCGGCGGCCACAAGACGTACGACCTGAACGGCGGCAGCTCCGGCACCGGCACCCTGTTCAACGACGCCGACGACGTCTGGGGCGACGGCACCGCCGCCAACCGCCAGACGGCCGCCGTCGACGCCCACTACGGCGCCGCGATGACCTGGGACTTCTACAAGAACGAGCTGGGCCGCAATGGCATCGCCAACGACGGCAAGGCCGCCTACTCCCGTGTCCACTACGGCACCGCGTACGTCAACGCCTTCTGGAGCGACAGCTGCTTCTGCATGACCTACGGCGACGGTATCGGCAACACCCATCCGCTCACGGCCCTCGACGTGGCCGGCCACGAGATGAGCCACGGCCTCACCTCCCGCACCGCGAACCTGCGCTACAGCGGCGAGTCCGGCGGCCTCAACGAGGCCACCTCCGACATCTTCGGCACCTCGGTCGAGTTCTTCGCCAACAACTCCAGCGACATCGGTGACTACCTCATCGGTGAGGAGATCGACATCAACGGCGACGGCAGCCCGCTGCGCTACATGGACCAGCCCAGCAAGGACGGCCGCTCCGCCGACTACTGGTCGAAGCGCGTCGGCCGGCTCGACGTCCACTACTCGTCCGGCCCCGCCAACCACTTCTTCTACCTGCTCGCCGAGGGCAGCGGCACCAAGACCATCAACGGTGTCACCTACAACTCGCCGACCTCCGGCAATGTCACCGTCACCGGCATCGGCCGGACCGCGGCGTACAAGATCTGGTACAAGGCCCTGTCCACCTACATGACCTCGACCACCGGCTACTCGGGCGCACGCACCGCGACCCTGCAGGCGGCGACCGACCTGTACGGCGCCAACAGCACCCAGTACCAGGCCGTGGCCACGGCATGGACCGCGATCAACGTGAAGTGACCGGCTTCCCCTTGCCGTAGAGCCAGGTGTCCCACATCTCCGTGAGGTCCTGGCCCGACCGCGCCTCCACGTACGACGTGAAGTCGTCCGTGGAGGCGTTGGCATACCGGTGGTCCTTCGTCCAGCCCCGCACGATGTCGAAGAAGGCCTCGTCGCCCAGTGCCTGGCGGACCTTGTGGACCACCATCGCACCGCGCACGTACACCGGATAGTCGGAGATGGACGCGGCAGTCGGAGGATCGGCCGGCGCGAACGACCACAACGACGCGTTCCTGTCCTGCTCGTAGCGCGCCAGGAAGGTCTCCTCCGCGCTGGGACCGCCGTGGTCCTCCGACCACAGCCACTCCGCGTACGTCGCGAAACCCTCGTTGAGCCACATGTCCCGCCAGGTCTTCGGCGTGACCGAGTCGCCGAACCACTCATGGGCCAGCTCGTGCACAAGGGTGGTGGTGTCCAGGCCGTCGGCCGGGATGACCGGCCTGGTCTGGGTCTCCAGGGCGTACGCCGCATCGCCCGCGCGCTCGACGATCACCCCCGTGGAGGAGAAGGGGTACGGGCCGAAGTTCTTCACACCCCACTCCACGACCTCGGGGAGACGGGCGACTTCCGCGGCGACCTGCCCGGCCACCGTGGGGTCCACAGCCGTGAGGACGGGGATCCCGGACGGCGTACGGGACTCCTTCATGTCGTACTTCCCGATGGCCACCGTCGCCAGATAGCTCGCCATCGGCTCGTCCGACCGCCAGTGGAAGACGCTACGGCCGGACACCGACCGCTGCGACACCAACCGCCCGTTGGACACCGCCTTCAGCCCCTCCGGGACCACCATCGTGATGTCGTACGACGCCTTGTCGGACGGATGGTGATTGCCCGGGAACCACGCCATCGAGCCGGTCGGCTCACCGAGCGCGATCACACCGTCCGCGGTCTTCAGCCAGCCCTCGTGCGTGGTGCCGTCGGCATCGGTGATCCGCTCCGGGGTGCCGGAGTAGCGCACGACGGCACGGAACGTCTTCCCCTTGCCCAGGTCGTCGCGCGGGCGGAGCGTCAGCTCCTGCCCGGACCGGCTCACCACCGCCGCCCTGCCGTCGACGGTGGCACCGGTGACCCGCATCCCGGCGAGATCGAGATTGAAGGAGCTCAGATCCTGGGTGGCCCGGGCCGTGATCTCGGCAGTGCCGTCGAGGCGGCCGCTCGCCGGGTCGTAGGCCAGCATCAGGGCGTAGTGCCGGACGTCGTAACCGCCGTTGCCGAGATCCTCGAAGTACGGATCGTGCAGGCCCGGAGCGCCCGCGGTGCCGTGCACCCGGGCCGGAGTGGCCTTCACCCCGCCCGCGGTGCCGCTCCCCGCGGCACCGCCGTCCGTGCAGGCCGTGAGAGCGGCGAGCAGGACGGCGGCGACAGGGGCGGCTGGACGTGCGAGCGTCTTCACACGCCGATGATGACCCCGGTTGTCAGTTCCCCAGCGCTGCCACGCCCGCCTGCGCGCACTTCTCGTCGAGGGCGCCGCCCGCGAGAAAGAGGGTGCCGGGGATGTCCTTCAGGGGCGGGGTGGTCGCCGCGGCCACGGTCTGCCCGCGATCCGCGCCCGCGTCCGGCAGCTCGGCGGCACCCTGACGACAGCTCGGCGTCGACCCCCGTGGGGGCGCGGTCGCGGTGGCGAAGGAACAGCGGCTCCTGTCCTGAGGCCGGTCAGAACTCGCCGGTGTCGAGGGCGAAGCCGAGCGGCTCGGGCAGCGGGATCGTCTCGGACAGCTTGTACGTGACCTTGCTCCCGTAGTCGTCGCCGACCGGTTCCGTGCACAGCACCGCCTTGTCGGCCTGCCGGTCGATGATCAGATACACGGGAATCCCCGCGCGGGCATAGCCACGGATCTTCTTCACCCGGTCGTTGGCGGCGGTCGAGTCCGAGGTCACCTCGGCGACCAGAAGGACGGGGGCGGGGTCGTGGTACTCGAGCCGGTCGGCGAAGCTGCCCTTCGGAGCAAGCACCACATCCGGTTCGACGTTCCCGGTCGTCGACGCCCCCGGAACATGCAGCCCGATCCCCGTATAGCTACGGAGCCGGTGATCCTTGCGCCGCAGGGTCACCTGGTCGGACATCTCCGTCACGATCTCTTCATGCTCGCCATTGGCGGGAGGCGTCACGTGGATCTCCCCTTCGATCAACTCCACGCGCCACCCCTCAGGGGCAGCCGCACTGAACATGTCGAAGGCTTCCTCCACAGCCATGGCCGGGATCTTGTTCCTCGCCGACCTGACCAGGGACGGATAGTCGAACGTGCCGTCCTGGGAGTCGTACGGCTCGTCATCCGGAACAGGCAGTGCCACGGCGGACCTCCTTCGCACAGTGCGACGCTCCCAGCGTAGGCCGCACGGCACGGCCGGAACCGGACATCGTTCACTCGAACGTGCGAACGGCAACGTTTCCGCAGGCCCGGCAGGCCCGATGCCCCGCAAGCAGGCGCCCACCACCATCCGTGACACCATCGACTCCGTGCTCGACATCGGCTACTCCCTCTCCCGCCGCTTCCCCGATCCCCCGCAGACCGACTACCGCCGCGCGGACGTCCATGCCCTGCGCTACGACCTGTTCTGCGGTGACGTCTACCTCGCCGACACCAAGGCCGACCGCGAGGTGTCCACAGCCTGGGGATGGGTGCCGGTACTCGACTTCGCATGGGCCCTGTGCGACACCGTCGAACGGCTCGACCGCGACCCGCGCGGCAGCCGCGCCGCACAGCCGCAGTACGCCGAGATCGACTTCACCGAGTCCACGGACCTCATGCTCTTCGAGCGCCGCTTCGGCTGGGTGGACGTCGAGGCCGACTGGATGCCCGGCAGCGAGCCACCCCTCACCTTCAGCCACACCGAACTGCGCCGCGAGGCCCGCGACTTCCTGCACGACCTGATCGCCGACCTCACCGACATGCACGAGGGACTCGCCGACAACCCGGTGATCTGGGACCTCCAGGCCCGCTACCCCCGGGTGCCCTGAAGCACCAGCAGTTCGCCGGCCGCCGTGCCGTGCGGCATGCGTCCGGCGGATACACACCCGTACCCGTGCACAACCGGGGTGCGGGCAACTCATGTGCCACATGGTGACGCACACCACTGACAGCCATGTCACATCCGCACCCCCGCCGCCCGTCAGCACTGACGAACACACACGGACGACGGCCAAGGAGTACGACGACATGCACCACATCACTGTCATCGGCGGCGGCCTCGCCGGGCTGACCGCGGCCATCACCGCCGCCGAATCAGGCGCCCGTGTCACCCTGTACGAGGCCCACCGCACCCTCGGCGGGCGGGCCCGCACCGCCGAAGGGCCGTACCGGACCAACGAAGGCCCGCATGCCCTCTACGTCAAGGGCCCGCACTGGACCTGGCTGAAGCAACGCGGCCTGCTCGGCCCGATCACGACCGTGCCACCGCTCGAGGGCACCCGATTCCGTTTCCACCGCGGCGGCGCACAGCGCAGGACACCGCCGCTCGCACTGTTGCGACTGGCCCGCGTCAGCCCCGAACACGCCCCGGTCGACGTGGACTTCCACTCCTGGGCGGCCACCCGCGTGGGCACCGCAGGAGCACGCGCCGCGGCCCACTACGCGGCGGTCGCGCTCTTCCACCACGACCCGGGCGAGCTGTCCGCCGCCTTCGTCCAGGAACGGCTCGTACGGGCCGCCACCCTGCCGCCCGAGGCCCGCTATCCGCGCGGCGGCTGGGGCGAACTGGCGGAGAGGATGACCGCCCACGCCTGGAACCTGGGAGTCCGCATCGAGACCGGCACCCGCCTCGACACCCTCCCCGAGGACGGCCCGGTGATCGTGGCGACCTCACTCGACGCGGCCCGCCGACTGCTCGGCGACGACACCCTGCGCTGGGACAGCGGCCGTACCGCGCTGATCGACCTGGCACTGAAAACCCGGAGCGGCGATCCGTTCGTCATCTCCGACCTGGACGCACCGGGCTGGTTGGAGCGCTTCACCGCCCAGGACCCCGGCCTCGCCCCCGCCGGACGGCAACTGATCCAGAGCCAGATCCCCATCGCCCCCGGCGAGTCGAAGGCGGAAGGGACGGCACGTGCCGAGCGGCTGCTCGACGCCGGCTTCCCCGGCTGGCGCGAGCGGACCGTATGGCGCCGCGACGCCCTCGCCTCGGGCCGTACGGGCGCGGTCGACCGACCCGGCACCACCTGGCGGGACCGGCCGGCCATCGCACGCGGCAGCGGAGTGTGGCTGGCCGGAGACCAGGTGGCGGCCCCGGGCGTGCTGTCGGAAGTGGCGTTCAACAGCGGCATCGAAGCGGCCACGCTCGCGCTGAAGGCCGCCCGGCACGAACAGGTTGACCTCACACAAGGGTGAGGACGAAGAGTGGTCCCCGTCACCCGGGCCGGACCGGGCCCATGGCTCATCCCCGGTCCTTCTCGTCCGGTGGCACCTCGTCGCCGGACGCCTTCCCGGCCCCGGCCTGCCGACCGGACACATCCCGCCGCGCCTCCGGGCGGGCCGCCTGCCCCTTGCCCCGCTGCTTCTTGCCCTCCTCCGGACTCTCGCGCACATGCTCGGGCCTGTCGCCGATCTGCTCCATGGCCGCCTCGCTGGACACGCCCCTCGCACAGCCCCCGCCGCAACCGTCACACAGCCCCGCCAAGACCGCACCCCGACCCAGCCCGGCAGACCCACGGCCCGGTAGTTTGGGCGCCGACACAAGGCGCGACTGGGGAGATTCGCAGTGGGCAGGACCATGCTGTGGACAGGCGGAATAACTCTGGCGGCTTTGGGAGCCGTCACATTCCTCGCTGTCGAAGCGAAAAGCTCCGCACCCGAGTCCTTCGCCCAGGAGCGCCCCGCCGCGACAGCCCCGACGACAACACCGAAGCCGAAACCCCCCGCTGCTCCCGCCCTGCCGAAAGACTCCGGAGACGGCAAGAGAGTCGTCTATTCGATATCGGCAGACCGGGTCTGGCTCGTCGCCGCCGACGAAACCGTGACGACCGATTTTCCCGTGGTCCACGGCGCCGTCATCCCTCCGCCCGGGACGTACAAGATCCTCCATCGCGTGGAGTCCGCCACGGGCGGAGACGGAGTGCCCATCACTTACGTGCAGTACTTCACGAAATCCGTGGACTCGTGGATCGCCTTCGGCGCACAGGAACCGGGCCCTTCGCCCGCCGACGCGGGGAAGCGATCGGGCGGCGGAATACGCGAGACGGTCGAGAACGGAAGACGCATCTGGGAATTCGCCCCGGTGGGAACACCCGTCGTGGTGACGCCCTGACACGGTGAGCGTCCCCGGGAAGTTTGCCGCGTCACCCCTCCCTCCGAGCCGATCACCGGAACAGCACGTCCGTCCTCTCGACGAACGGACGCCCGGAAGGTCACGAACTCGTGGCCTGGGAATCGGCCGCTGTGTACAGTGGGGGAACCCCCGCGTGCGGCTTCGAAGCGCGCGGTGCCTCCTTAGCTCAGTTGGCTAGAGCGCGTGACTTGTAATCTCGAGGTCGTCGGTTCGATTCCGACAGGAGGCTCTTCGCAGGGAAGGCCCCCAGCCCATCACGGCTGGGGGCCTTCGGCGTCGGCGGCCGGTGCGGGGCCGCGGCCGCTGCTTGCCGGTGATCTTGAAGTTCGCCGGGGCGGACGTCTTGCCGGTCGAGGGGCCGCTGAGGATCTCGAGCTTCCCCGAGCCGATCAGGTCGGTCCTGGTGACGACAGAGAAACTGTAGTGCGCCACGCTCTTGCTTCCCGGCCAGCCGAACTCAAGAGTCGCCCTAGTGTCCCCGCTGTCGAGAACCCAGCGGTAGGTCACCTTCCCGCGCCCTCGACGGTGATCCGGCCGGTGAGGATCATGTCAGGTTTTGACGCGACCATGCAGTGCCCGGTCCGGTGGCCGGGTCGGCCCGCGCGGTCACGGACAGGACGGCCGGTGTCCGGCCGGTCTTGCCGGTCTTGCCGGTCTTGCCGGTCTTGCCGGTCTGAGCCTTGCCTGACCTGGACCGCTCGGTACAGCGTGTGGTCTTTCCATCCGCAGCGGTGGCCGTGTAGTCGCCGGATTCCACGTCCGAAACCCGGAAGGTCCCCTGAGGCGACGTGGTGAGTGTGTATGTGGGCTGCCCCGACTTCTCCCTGACGGTCAGCGCCTGTACCGGGGCGAATCCCGACCCCACCAGGATGAAGGGGGGTTCGCCCTCCGCCCTGCCTTCCACCACCGAGCACCGTGCGGTGGGGACCGCGGCAGGGGCCGAGGTGGTGGCGGTCCCTTTCCGGGCCGGTCCGTGGGCGCCGACGCCCGGTGCCAGCGCGAGCGATGCGGCGAGCGGTGGAGCGAGGAGTGCGAGACAACGCTTGCGGTTCATCGTTCTGCCTCCCGTGGTCGAACCCAGGCGAACCGGGACCATTGTGGCCGCCTGGGCGTGACGGGGGCGTGGCGGCGGCGTCAGTGCCGGCCTGAGATCTTGTCCGCGAGGGTCGCGACGCGGTCCGTGTCCGTCGTGCGGGCCGTGAGCTCGCGGCGGTCGGCGCCGCGGTAGGCGGCGTACAGAGTGTGGACGCCGATCCAGCGGAAGGGTTCCGGTTCCCACTTGCGGACCTTGTGGTTGACCCATGGGAGCGTGGTCAGTTCGGTGGGGCCGTGCTGGCCGGAGTCCTGCTGGACCAGGTCGCGGAGGGTGCGGGCGGCGAGGTTGGCGGTGGCGACACCGGAGCCCACGTAGCCGCCGGCCCAGCCGAGGCCGGTGGAGCGGTCGAGGGTGACGGTGGCACACCAGTCGCGGGGGACGCCGAGGACGCCGGACCAGGCGTGGTCGATCCGTATGCCGGCCGTGGTGGGGAAGAAGCGGACCAGGATGTCGCGGAGGGCTTCGATGGTGGCGGCCTGCGTGCGGCCGTCGTTGTCGGTGCGGGAGCCGTAGCGGTAGGGGATGCCTCGGCCGCCGAGGGCGATGCGGTCGTCGGCGGTGCGCTGGGCGTACATGTAGGCGTGTGCCATGTCGCCGAGGGTTTCGCGGCCGTCCCAGCCGATGCTGTCCCAGATCTCCTTGGGGAGCGGCTCGGTGGCGATCATCGAGGAGTTCATGGGGAGCCAGGAGCGCTTCTGGCCCTTGAGGCCGGCGGTGAAGCCTTCGGTGCAGCGGAGGATGTACGGGGCGCGGACCGTGCCGTAGGGGGTGACGGCGTGCTTGGGGCGGATCTCGGTGACGGGGGTCGATTCGTGGATGGTGACGCCGAGTGCCGCAACGGTGTCGGCGAGGCCCTTGACGAGTTTGACGGGGTGGATGCGGGCTCCGTGGGGGGTCCAGGAGGAGCCGACGGCTCCGGCGACGCGGATGCGGCCGGCGGTTTCGCGGGCGCCGAGCAGCAACCGGTCGGTTTCGCCGTAGGAGAGTTCCGTTTCGTGGAAGGCCTTGAGGCGGGCCAGCTGGGCGGGGGTGTAGGCGACTTCGAGGACGCCACCCTGGTGGATGTCGGCGTCGATGTCCTCCTCGGCGGCGGCGCGGACGACCTCGGTGACGGTGTCGTTCATGGCTTGCTGGAGGCGTACGGCGGAGTCGCGGCCGTGGAGGCGGGCGTAGCGGTCGCGGCCGGCGATGCCGTTGTAGAGCCAGCCGCCGTTGCGGCCGGAGGCGCCGTAGCCGCAGAAGCGGGCTTCGAGGACGGTGATGTTGAGGAAGGGTGCGGCCTTCTTGAGGTAGTACGCGGTCCACAGGCCGGTGTAGCCGCCTCCGACGATGCAGACGTCGGCGCTCGTGTCGCCGGGCAGTGGTTCCCGGGGGTCCGGGATGCCGTTCTGCGCGTACCAGAAGGAGATTCCGCCGTTGATCGTGCTGCTCATGGGGGTGTTGGTACACCGCACGGGACGGCCCCGTCCAGGTTCAGGGTGTCGATTGAAGTGTGGTGAGGCTGTGCAGTCCGTCCGTGGAGCTTGTGTTTGACGGGGCCGGCGGGGATCCATGTGGCGGCGTCCGGAGTGGTCCGTCAACTGGAACACCCCGTCGATCGGCTTCCACAAGCCCTGGGCGCCCGTCCGCAGGACGAGCGGACGGTCTGCCGGCTCACGGACGACGAGCCGGCGGAGCCGGGCGCGTCCGGGTAATCGCTCGCTCTCGCCTGCTGACAGACCGGGCGTGGCCGGGTAGCGTCACCGGAGGTCCGCTCCGGTGGACTAGACCCATCCTTCTTTACTCGGATCGTCCGGCACGTTCCTGCCGGTGAAGGGGGCCCATCACCATGGCCACTGTTACGTTCGACAAGGCGACCCGGATATATCCGGGGGCGTCCAAGCCCGCCGTCGACGCGCTCGACATCGAGATCCAGGACGGCGAGTTCCTCGTCCTGGTCGGTCCGTCCGGCTGCGGCAAGTCCACCTCTCTGCGGATGCTCGCGGGGCTGGAGGACGTCAATGGCGGTTCGATCCGCATCGGTGACCGCGATGTCACCCATCTGCCGCCGAAGGACCGGGACATCGCCATGGTGTTCCAGAACTATGCGCTGTACCCGCATATGACGGTCGCCGACAACATGGGCTTCGCGCTCAAGATCGCCGGGGTCGGCAAGGCGGAGATCCGCGCGAAGGTCGAGGAGGCGGCGAAGATCCTGGATCTCACCGAGTACCTCGACCGCAAGCCGAAGGCGCTCTCGGGCGGTCAGCGGCAGCGTGTCGCGATGGGCCGTGCCATCGTGCGTGAGCCGCAGGTGTTCCTGATGGACGAGCCGTTGTCGAACCTGGACGCCAAGCTGCGCGTGTCGACGCGTACGCAGATCGCGTCACTCCAGCGCCGTCTCGGCATCACCACCGTGTATGTGACGCACGACCAGGTCGAGGCCATGACGATGGGCGACCGGGTGGCGGTTCTCAAGGACGGTGTGCTGCAGCAGGTGGACTCGCCGCGCAACATGTACGACCGGCCGGTGAACCTCTTCGTGGCCGGCTTCATCGGCTCTCCGGCCATGAACCTGATCGAGGTGCCGATCACCGACGGTGGTGTGAAGTTCGGCAACAGCGTGGTGCCGGTGTCGCGTGAGGCGCTGTCCGCCGCCTCGGCCAACGGCGACCGTACGGTCACGGTCGGCGTCCGTCCGGAGCACTTCGATGTCGCGGGCGCCGAGAGCGACCAGGGTCTGGCCGTGACCGTCAATGTCGTCGAGGAGCTCGGCGCGGACGGTTATGTGTACGGGACCGCCGAGGTCGGTGGCGCGCAGAAGGACCTGGTGGTTCGCGTGGGCGGGCGTGAGGTGCCGGAGAAGGGCGCGGAGTTGCATGTCGTGCCGCGCTCCGGTGAGATCCACGTCTTCTCGACGTCGACGGGCGAGCGCCTCAGCGACTGAGCGAGGTGTGGCAGCCGTACGGGGCCTCGGCTCGCTCCGGCCCCGTACGATGTCGACAAATACCCCGACAGGCCGGGCATTTCGATCTCTGTGCGTCAACACCCCATTCGAACGGGAGCATAGAACCATCCCTCGACAGGGTGACGAAATGTCGCCAAATCATCACTCCCCGCTACGCTCCCTTGCGTGATGCACACAGCCCGCCGTATCGGCCGTACTCTCGCGCTCGTCCTGCCCGTTGTCCTGGTCCTGTCCGGGACGCTCGCGGTCACCCGCGTCTCCTGGGCGGGGAGCAGCGATTCGCAGATTCTGACCGCCTCGTCCGAGAACGTGTCCGTACCCGCCAAGTCCCGTGCCCCGCAGGACGTTCTGCGCGATCACCTGCTCGCCGAACTGCAGGAGAAGGACCCCGGCACCGCGCTGACGCACCTCCAGCGGGAAGTGGAGGCGCGGCCGTCGCTGGCCAGGCACTGCATGTCGATCGCCCGCGCGCTGGGCCGTGCGGCGGTTCAGGCGTACGGCCCGACGAGGGCCCAGTCGTTCTCGCGGCCGGTGTGCGACACGTCCTTCGCCCTGGGTGTGGCACAGGAGAGCTGAACGCCCCCGGCCGGGCCCTGCGGCCGGGCCGCATATCGTGCTCTGCATGACTGCTTTCCCCACGCAGGCCGTGATCCTGGCAGGTGGCCAGGGGTCGCGACTGCGCCCGTACACCGACGACCGCCCCAAGCCGATGGTCGAGATCCCGGGAACCGGGACCCCGATCATCGGCCATCAGCTTGCCTGGCTGGCCGAGGAGGGCGTCACCGACGCCGTCGTGTCGTGCGGCCATCTCGCCGATGTGCTGGAGGAGTGGCTGGCGGCGGCGGAGCTGCCGCTGCGGGTCACCACCGTGGTGGAGAAGGAGCCGTTGGGCCGTGGCGGCGGTCTGAAATACGCCGCCACGCACCTGCCTCACCCCGATCAGCCGTGGTACGCCACCAACGGGGACATCTGGACGCGTTTCTCGCTGCGCGAGATGGCGGAGTTCCACGCCGAACGCGACGCGGTGGCGACACTCGCACTGGCCCGGCCCCGGATTCCCTGGGGCGCCGTCGAGACCGACGAGTTCGGGCATGTTCTCGACTTCATCGAAGCGCCGCCCTCGCCGTATCTGATCAACGCCGGTGTCTATGTGTTCTCTTCGGAGTTCACCGGGCTGCTGCCCGACCGCGGCGACCATGAGCGCACGACCTTCCCGCGGCTGGCGCGGGAGCGCCGACTGGCGGGGTATCCGCTGCCGCACGGCGCGTACTGGCGGGCCATCGACACCGCCAAGGACCTCATGGAGGCGGCGAAGGAGCTTGCGTCCCGGGCGGGTTGAGACACACACGAGTGAGGGGCGGTCACCGGATACCCGGTGACCGCCCCTCACTCGTGTTCAGCCCAGCAGGCCCCCGATGGGATTCTGCGGGCCGCCCGAGGTGCCGCCCGACGACGAGCCTCCCGCGCCGTCTTCCGTGCCTCCGCCCGAGCCGCCGCCGCTGGTGCCGCCCGAGGACGTCGGGCCGGCGCCGCTCGACGGCGGCGGGGCCGGGGTGTCCTGCCGCGGGGACGTCCCGCCGGTGCCCTGCGCGGCGGTGGGCGCCTTCTCCTCGGGCGTGACGGGCTCGGGGGCGGGCTGCTCGGGTGTGGGGTCCTCCTGCTCGTCCGCGGCGCTCTCGGAGCCGCTGGGCGACGGCTCGGGCTGCCGGGAGGCCTCCCGGGGAGACGGGCTGCCGGAGTCCGTTTCCTGCGGGAGCGTCATACCGGGCAGATAGTTGGTGGGGTCGTCCTCGGGCGGCACGGTGACCACCTCGGAGGAGCGCACCGCGCCGCCCAGCACCGAGCCGATGAGCAGGGTGAGACCGACCACGACGGACGCGGCGACTGCGCCGCGGCGCAGTACACGGCGGCGCAGTTCCCACAGTTCGGAGCGCGGGCCGAGGGTGCGCCACGCCTCGCCGGCAAGCCTGCCGTCGACCGAGTACACGGGCGCGCCCGCGATGATCAGCGGGCTCCAGGCGGCGAGGTAGATGATGTCGGGGGCGTCGTAGGCGGGAACGGTCCTCCAGCTGACCGTCATGATCAGCGCTGCGGAAAGCAGCGCACCGACGCTCGCCGCGACCCGCTGCCAGAGCCCCAGCACGGTGAGTACGCCGACGACGACCTGCAGAAACGCAACAGTGAGGCCCGATCCCACCGGATGGGTCAGCGCGAAGTCGCGCAGCGGTTCGGCGAGCGCCCAAGGGTGGAGCTGGTGCAGCCACTTGACCATGGAGCCGCGTTCGCCGCCGTCGAAGTAGACGGGGTCGCAGAGCTTGCCCATGCCGGCATAGACGGAAATGAAGCCGAGGAAGACCCGGAGCGGCAGCAGCACCACGCCGAGGTTCATCCGGCGGCCGGGGTAGTAGGCGTGGCGTACCGCGTCGCCGCCGTGGCGCCGGGCGGGCCCGGCCGTCGTATGCTCCTCGTGCTTTGCGTACGCGTCCTCGTCGTACGCGCTCTCGGCGGGACGTACCCGAGGCAGCAACTGGGTGACCGGCCCGCGCTGGCGTCCGACGAGGGGCGTGGGCACGGTGTCCTCGACGTCGACACGCGGGATGACCTGCGTGCTGGCGCCGTCGAACCGCCCGGCCACGTCCCGTACGGCCTGCAGCAGCCCGATGGCCCCGGGGTCGCCCGGCGCGGACCGCCCGCTCCACACGACGGGCGCCCGACGGCGCGCCCTCACGCCGCCCATGGCGGGGCTCCAGGCCTTCTCGGCCGCACGCGGGCGCTGGCTCGGCCCGAGCCGCACCCGGAAGCTGGCGTGGTTGACGATGACCTGCGCGGGGTCGCAGGGCACCTTGACCATGCTCAGGGCGGGTTGGTCGTCGAACCGGGGCGTTCTGGTGTCCACACTCATCTAACCGAGTGACGCGTGCTTAGGACACTGCCTTGACGCCACGGATTCTGACGAAGACCCGTCAAGATCGGCGCACGCAGCGTGCGCAGGAGGCTGTCCGCGCCCGGGGTTGCCGCCCTCCGCACACTCGACCGGTGTGTAAACGGCGACTACGCGTCACGCGCCCCCGGGCGGAGCCCAAGCGCATCGGTCGTCGTCGGGTGGAACAGCATCACCGGCGCCGTCACTGCCACCCCCCGCCAGCGCGATCCCCGCCGGGATGAACCCGCCCTGCGAGCGGAGCAGAGTCCAGGCGACCGGCAGCAACCCCGAACCGACAACCGCCCCCCGGGCCGCCTCCGGGCCGCACCCGACAACCGGCAGCAACCCCAGCAACCCCCGGCGCACCCGGGAACGGCAGCCGCACCCGACAACCGGCAGCAACCCCCAGCGCACCCGGCAACGGCAGCCGCACCCCGACAACCGACAGCAGCCCGGACCGGCAGCACCCCGGAGCCGCGCCCGGCAGCCGGCAGGGGCTCAGACCCGCCTGCGCGCCGCCTCGTACAGCACGACACCCGCCGCGACACCCGCGTTCAGCGATTCCGCGCCACCCGGCATCGGGATCCGCACGCGGAAGTCACAGGTCTCGCCGACCAGCCGCGAGAGGCCCTTGCCCTCGCTGCCGACGACGATGACGACCGGCCCCTCCAGGGCCTCCAACTCGCCGACCTCGACCTCGCCGTCCGCGGCGAGGCCGACGACGGTGATGCCGGCCTTCTGGTAGGCCTCCAGGGCACGGGTCAGGTTGGTGGCCCGCGCCACCGGCGTACGGGCGGCGGTGCCCGCGGACGTCTTCCAGGCGCCCGCGGTCATACCGGCGGCACGCCGCTCGGGCACGACGACACCGTGGCCGCCGAACGCGGAAACGGAGCGGACGACGGCGCCGAGGTTGCGCGGGTCGGTGACGCCGTCGAGGGCGACGATCAGCGGGTCCTCGCCCTCGTCGAAGGCCGCGGCCGCGAGGTCCTCGGGGTGGGCGTACTCGTAGGGCGGGACCTGCAGGACGAGGCCCTGGTGGTTGAGCCCGTTCGTCATGCGGTCGAGCTCGGCGCGCGGCGCCTCCATGAGGTTGATGCCGCCGCGCTCCGCGGCGAGCTGGAGCGCCTCGCGCACCCGCTCGTCGTTCTCGATGAACTGCTGGACGTACAGCGTCGTGGCGGGCACGCCCTCGCGCAGCGCCTCGACGACGGGGTTGCGGCCGACGACCAGCTCGGAGGTGCCCTTGCCGCCGCGGCGAGCGACGGGACGGCGCTGGGTCTGCTTGGCCTTCGCGTTGGCGATGCGGTTCTTCACATGGCCCTTGCGCGCGGAAGCGGGCGGCGTCGGGCCCTTGCCCTCGAGGGCGCGGCGCCGCTTGCCACCGCTGCCGACCGTCGCGCCCTTCTTGTTGCTGGTGCGGCGGTTCCTGCGCTGGCTGTTCCCGGCCATGACGTACTACCTAACCCAATCCTCGGAACTGCGTACGTAAGTAAGTGTGCCGGGTGTCAGCGCGGACCGAGGGTCCAGCGCGGTCCGGACGGACTGTCCTCGATGACCAGGCCGGACTGCTGCAGCTGGTCGCGGATGGCGTCGGCGGCGCCCCAGTCCTTGCGGACACGGGCGGACTCGCGCTGCTCCAGTACGAGCCGTACGAGGGTGTCGACGACACCGTGGAGGTCCTCGCTGCGGTCGCTCTCGCCGGCCCAGTCGGGATCGAGCGGGTCGAGGCCGAGCACGCCCAGCATGGCCCGTACCTCGGCGAGGCGGGCGACGGCCGCTTCCTTGTCGTCGGCGGCGAGCGCGCTGTTGCCCTGGCGGACGGTGGTGTGGACGATCGCGAGGGCCTGCGGGACGCCCAGGTCGTCGTCCATGGCCTCGGCGAAGGCGGTCGGCACTTCGAGGGCGGGGTCCACGACGCCCCCGGCCTTCTCGACGACACGCTGCACGAAGCCCTCGATGCGCGCGAAGGCGGACTCGGCCTCGCGCAGGGCTTCCTCGCTGTACTCGATCATCGAGCGGTAGTGCGGGGTGCCCAGGTAGTAGCGCAGCACGATGGGCCGCCAGCGCTTGGTCATCTCCGAGACGAGCACGGAGTTGCCGAGCGACTTGGACATCTTCTCGCCGCTCATGGTGACCCAGGCGTTGTGCACCCAGTACGTGGCGAAGTCGTCGCCGTAGGCCTTGGCCTGGGCGATCTCGTTCTCGTGGTGCGGGAAGATCAGGTCGATGCCGCCGCCGTGGATGTCGAAGGCGGAGCCGAGGTACTTGTGGGCCATGGCGGAGCACTCGAGGTGCCAGCCGGGCCGGCCGCGGCCCCAGGGGGTCTCCCAGCTGGGTTCGCCGGGCTTGGCGGCCTTCCACATGGCGAAGTCACGCGGGTCGCGCTTGCCGGTCTCGCCCTCGCCGGAGGGCTGCAGCAGGTTGTCCAGGTCCTGGTTGGACAGTTCCAGGTAGCCGGGGAAGGACCGTACGTCGAAGTAGACATTGCCGTCGGCTTCGTAGGCGTGGCCGCGCTCGATGAGGCCGCGCATCATCTCGACCATCTCGGTGACGTGGCCGGTGGCGCGGGGTTCGTAGGTGGGCGGCAGGCAGCCGAGCGCGTCGTAACCCTCGTTGAAGGCGCGCTCGTTGTCGTAGCCGATGGACCACCAGGGGCGTCCCTGCTCCGCGGACTTGGCAATGATCTTGTCGTCGATGTCGGTGACGTTGCGCACGAACATCACGTCGTAGCCGCGGTAGGCGAACCAGCGGCGCATGATGTCGAAGTTCAGGTTGGAGCGGACGTGCCCGATGTGAGGGGCGGCCTGCACGGTCGCGCCGCACAGGTAGATCGAGACACAGCCCTGCTTGAGCGGGATGAAGTCGCGGATCTGCCGGGCGCTGGTGTCGTACAGGCGAATAGTCACCACTCCAGAGTAGTGGGCGTGTACCAGTGCCCCGTGCCCTCTTGGGGACACGGGGCATCGATTCTTCACACGCGTGCGTCGACCCGGCCGTCAGGCCCGGTAGACCAGTGCGGTGGCGATGCCCGTGAGGCCCTCCGCGCGGCCGGGGAATCCGAGGCCGTCGGTGGTGGCGCCGGACAGCGAGACCGGGGCGCCGATCGTGTCGGAGAGGAGCTTCTGGGCCTCCTCGCGCCGCTTGCCGATCTTCGGCCGCAGGCCGACGACCTGGACGGCGACATTGCCGATCTCGAAGCCCGCCTCGCGGACGATACGGGCCGCCTCGGTCAGCAGGCTCACTCCCGAGGCGCCGGCCCACTCGGGCCGGCCGGTGCCGAAGTGGGCGCCGAGGTCGCCGAGACCGGCAGCGGAGAAGAGCGCATTGCAGGCGGCGTGCGCGACCACGTCGGCGTCGGAGTGGCCGGCGAGGCCGTACTCCTCGTCCTCCCACAGCAGGCCGGCGCACCACAGCTCGCGGCCCTTCTCGAAGGCGTGCGTGTCGGTGCCGATGCCGACGAGCGGGATCACGAAGGGGGTACCCCCTGTCGTGGGGACGTCAGTAGGCATCGTTGGCCCTCCTGCGCGCCAGGACCGCCTCGGCCAGCAGCAGGTCGAGGGGGCGGGTGACCTTGAAGGCTTCCTCGTGGCCCGGTACGACCACGACCGGCGCGCCGAGCTTCTCGACCATGCCGGCGTCGTCCGTGGCGCCCTCGCCGTCGACAGCGACGGTTTCATGGGCGCGCATCAGCGTGTCGCGGTCGAAGCCCTGCGGGGTCTGCACGGCCCGCAGGCGGGCACGCTCGGGCGTGCCGAGGACCGGTTCGGGGCCGCCGTCGGCGTCCGCGGGCTCGACCTCCTTGACGGTGTCCGCGAGCGGCAGCGCGGGCACCACGGCCGGCGCGCCGTCCCGTACCGCCTCGATGACCGCGTCGACGGTGTCGACGGGCACCAGCGGGCGGGCGGCGTCGTGCACCAGCACGGTGGAGACCGTCTCCGGGAGCGCCTCCAGGCCGAGCCGCACCGACTCCTGGCGGGTGGCGCCGCCCGCGACGACCAGTACCTCCGCGCGCTCGGGCAGCGGGTACTCGCCGAGGAGGCCCTTGACCTCGGCGACACCGTCCGGCGGCGCCACCACGACCACGAGCGAGACGGCACGGGAAGCGGCCATGGCCCGTACGGCGTGGATCAGCATGGGCGTGCCGCCCAGCATGCGGAGCGCCTTGGGGGCGCCGGGGCCGAGCCGTACTCCGCGGCCTGCCGCCGGGATCACCGCGGCGGTACGGGCAAGTCTCGTTTCATCAGACATCGATGTGCACTCCGGAGGCTCGGGGTCGCCCCCGAATTCATGCGGCAGGTTTGTGCGCTCGGCCGTTTTGGGTATGGCCTGGGGGAACCCCCGGCCGAAGGCTGGGGGGTGCTGGGCGCGGCTCCTTGACCGGACCCCTTCCGTGACAACCGGTCAGGCGTTGGTCGCGCCGTGCATTCGAGTGCAGAAGCTGGACATGCCGCAGTGCCCGGCAGCGCGCAGCATTGCGCACCACTGGGCACCGCGGCACGGTTGGTGCTCCTGGTGCTGTTGCGTCAGGACACTCAGGACGCGAGGACTTCGTCGAGCAGCGCCTCGGCCTTGTCCTCGTTCGTGTTCTCCGCGAGGGCGAGCTCGCTCACCAGGATCTGCCGAGCCTTGGCGAGCATGCGCTTCTCACCTGCGGAAAGACCACGCTCACGCTCGCGGCGCCACAGGTCGCGCACTACTTCGGCGACCTTGATGACATCCCCGGAGGCGAGCTTCTCCAGATTTGCCTTGTAGCGACGGGACCAGTTCGTCGGCTCCTCGGCGTACGGCGCGCGCAGCACCTCGAAGACCCGGTCCAGTCCGTCCTGACCGACTACGTCGCGTACGCCGACGAACTCGGCATTGTCCGCGGGCACACGAACCGTCAGGTCGCCCTGAGCGACCTTGAGCACCAAGTAGGTCTTGTCCACGCCTTTGATCTGGCGAGTTTCGATGGCCTCGATCAGCGCGGCCCCGTGATGGGGATAGACCACGGTGTCGCCAACCTTGAACGTCATGTGACAGGTACCCCTTCCGTGGCTATCCAGGGTAACACGAGAACGGCTTCTCCTGAATGGCGTTTCCGCAGGTCAGGGCATATCTCGGGGCTTGACAACAGCAACACGAACGTGCTGCGGAGGTCTTCCGGAAGGGGGTATTCGCAGGTCGGAGCGGCTCTATGGGGGTCCTGAAACGCACACGTTACAGGCGCCGGACACCCTCCTACAGAGGACGAACGTCCCGATTTGCCTGGTTCCAAGCAGTGAACTTCGAGTACTCCGTTCGGGCCCCGGTCACCCGTACGGATCCATCGTCCATTTTCCGCCAGACGCGCCGGAGCGACTCCTGGAATTCGATCACGGAGAGGTATCGGCGGGTATTCGGTAAGTAATGCGTGACCGTACGGAAAATGGATCACCCTGGATATGTGAACGACGTACGAAACCGGCCATCAGTGAGCCGTGCCGACGCGATGTGCACAGCCCGCGGACGCCCCCCCGGCCGGCCTCGCCGCGTACTGGGGCGGGTCGGGTGCGGGGCGTCCGGGGCGGATCGGTAACCTAAGGCCGCTGACACACCCTTAGTCCGTTCTTACGTCCAAGGAGTTGCCGCCGCCGTGAGCCGCAGCCTTCGACGCGGCGCCCTCGCCGCCACTGTCCTCGCGTTCTCGCTCGTCACGCTCTCCGCCTGTGCCGCGGGCAACGACGCCCAGACCCTCGGCGTCAAGCCGGACAACGCCGCCGTCAAGGTCGGCGACATCCAGGTCCAGAACGCGACGCTCATCACACAGCCGGAGCCCGGGGCCGCGGGCCCCGCCGTCGTCTCCGCGACCCTCTTCAACAACGGCACCGCGCAGCAGACCCTGGACACGATCACGCTGCCCGGCACCAGCGCCTCGGTGAAGCTCACCGCGGCCGGCGGCTCCGGCGCGATCACCGTGCCGGCCGGAGGCTCCGTCGTCCTCGGCGGCGAGGGCAACGCCTCCGCCGTGATCGAGAACGGCAGTGCGGCCGGCGCGAACGGCAGCGTGCAGAAGGTCGCCTTCACCTTCAGCAAGACCGGCGAGGTCGCGCTCAACGCGTTCGTCGTCCCGGCGACCAGCTACTTCACGAGCTTCGGCCCGACCCCGCAAGCGGGCGCCACCACCGCCACGCCGACGGCCACGGCCACCCCGGCGACCACGGCGACCCCGCCGGTCGAGGGCGCGGGCTCCGAGGCGTCCGACGACGTATCGCTGGACGAGGACCACTGACAGAAGCGGGAAGGCCCGCCAGGATCTCCTGGCGGGCCTTCCCGCTGTGTACGTGACGGGCGTACGCCCCTCCTTCACGGCTCCCCAGGGGCCGTTGACGGGCCTACAGCTCGAACGTGCAGCCCAGACCGCGCACCGTCACCAGATGCCGCGACGCGCCCGGGTCTCGAACCCCACCCCGCACGCGCCCCTCGCACCGCTCGGCCCCGGCGGGCCTCCCGGGCTTCGGAGCGCTGCGGCGGCCTCCGGCCGCCGGCGCGGGCCGATGCCGGCCTACGGCTCGAACTTGTAACCCAGACCGCGCACCGTCACCAGATGCCGCGGCGCGCCCGGGTCGGGCTCGATCTTCGCCCGGAGGCGCTTGACGTGGACGTCGAGGGTCTTGGTGTCGCCGACGTAGTCCGCGCCCCACACCCGGTCGATCAGCTGCATACGGGTCAGCACCCGGCCCGCGTTGCGGAGCAGCATCTCCAGCAGGTCGAACTCCTTCAGCGGGAGGTCCACCTTCGCGCCCGCCACCGTGACGACGTGGCGGTCCACGTCCATGCGGACCGGGCCGGCCTCCAGGGCGGCCGGGGTGATCTCCTCCGGCTCACCTCGGCGCCGCAGCACCGCGCGGATGCGCGCGACCAGCTCGCGTGACGAGAACGGCTTGGTGACGTAGTCGTCGGCGCCTATCTCCAGGCCGACCACCTTGTCGATCTCGCTGTCCTTGGCAGTCACCATGATCACGGGAACGTTGGAGCGGCTGCGCAGCTGCCGGCAGACCTCCGTGCCGGGCAGGCCCGGCAGCATCAGGTCGAGCAGTACGAGGTCGGCGCCGTTGCGCTCGAACTCGTCCAGTCCGTCGGGTCCGGTGGCCGCGATCGCGACCTCGAAGCCCTCCTTGCGAAGCATGTAGGAAAGGGCGTCGCTGAAGGATTCCTCATCCTCGACGACAAGCACTCGGGTCACGGAAGGACCTCCGGGGCAGGGATCGGCGTGTCTGTGAAGGTCTCGTAGGAACGGTCGTCGTCACCGTCGAGGTGATCGACGGGTCCGTCCGCGGGCGTGGTCCTGCGGTCCCGCTTTTCGGCGGACTCGGGCAGCCGCAGGGTGAAGGTGGAGCCCTGGCCTTCGGAGCTCCACACCGTGACCTCCCCGCCGTGCGAGGCGGCCACATGCTTGACGATGGCGAGGCCGAGGCCGGTTCCGCCGGTGGCGCGGGAGCGGGCGGGGTCGACGCGGTAGAAGCGTTCGAAGATCCGCTCGCGGTCCTTCTCGGGGATGCCTATGCCCTGGTCGGTCACGGCGATCTCGATCAGGTCCCCGCCGGGGGCGGCGACGCGGCGGCCGGCGATGCCGACGCGGGTACGGGCCGGGCTGTAGTTGACGGCGTTCTCGACGAGGTTGCCGAGGGCGGCGGCGAGCTGGCCACGGTTGCCCCAGACATACAGGGCGGCGGTGCCCCCGACGGCCATGGTGATCTGTTTGGAGGTCGCGGTGTGCCGGCAGCGGTCGATGGCCTCGGCGACGAGTTCGTCGACGCGGACCGGCTCGGCGTCCTCCATCTGGTCGTCGTTCTGGACCCGGGAGAGGTCGATGAGCTCCTGGACCAGGCTGGTCAGCCGGGTCGCCTCGATCTGCATCCGGCCCGCGAAGCGTTCGACCGCCTCGGGGTCGTCGGAGGCGTCCATGACGGCCTCCGAGAGCAGGGAGAGCGCACCGACCGGGGTCTTCAGTTCATGACTGACGTTCGCTACGAAGTCGCGCCGGACCGCTTCGATGCGGCGGGCCTCGGTGAGGTCCTCGACCAGCAGCAGCACCAGCCGGGAGCCGAGCGGGGCGACCCGGGCGGAGACCGCGAGTGCCTCGCCCCGGCCCGTACCGCGCCGCGGCAGGTCCAGCTCGACCTGGCGTATCTCACCGTCGCGACGGGTGTCGCGGGCCATGTGCAGCATCGGCTCGACGGCCAGCTTCCCGCCGCGGACCAGGCCCAGGGCGTACGCCGCGGAGCTGGCCTTGACCACACTGTCGCTCTCGTCGAGAACCACGGCCGAGGAGCGCAGCACCGACAGCACGGTGTCGACGCCGGGCGGAAGCACGGCGTCGGTGTGCAGCGAGGTGCGCGTGGGGCGCGCCTGTTCGCGCTCGCTCCAGCGGAACGCCAGCATCGCGATCACCCCGGTGCACACCCCGGAGATCGCTGCTGCTGCGGCAACGGCCGCGTTCACGTCCATGCATCCAGGTTATGCATGGCCTCGGACACTCCCCCACCAATGGACGCTGCTCCGCGAACAGTCGTCGCCCAGAGTTCACCGAGGTGACGGGGGCGGTTCATTTGGGAAAGCGGAATCCGACGCGTACGCCCCGGAACGTGGGAGCGTGGGGGATCCGAGATGCCCCGGCAGTTACAGAGAGGGACTACCGATGCGTGACGCGTACCACGAGGAACTGGACTCCATAGGCGAAGGCCTGGTCGAGATGGCCCGGCTCGTCGGGTCGGCGATCGGGCGCGCCACCACGGCCATGCTCGACGCGGATCTGAAGCTCGCCGAGACCGTGATCGCCGCCGACCAGAAGGTCGACGATCTGCAGCACGACCTCGAGGCCCGGGCGATAGCCCTGCTGGCCCGCCAGCAGCCGGTCGCCACCGATCTGCGGATCGTGGTCACCTCGCTGCGGATGAGCGCCGACCTGGAGCGCTCCGGCGACCTCGCCCAGCACGTGGCCAAGCTGGCCCGCCTCCGCTTCCCGAACTCCGCGGTGCCCCGCGATCTGCACGCCACCATCCTGGAGATGGGCCAGCTGGCACAGCGCCTGATGGCCAAGGCCGCCGAGGTCATCATCACCAAGGACGTCGACCTGGCGCTCCAGCTGGAGACCGACGACGACGAGATGGACCTGCTGCACCGCACGCTGTTCCAGCACCTGATCGACGACCGCTGGAAGCACGGCATCGAGACGGCCGTCGACGTGACGCTGCTGGGCCGCTACTACGAGCGTTTCGCCGACCACGCGGTCTCCGTGGCGAAGCGCGTCGTCTACCTGGTGACCGGCGAGCACGCGGACGAGCTCCAGGCTCCGGTGAACCCCGACGAGGCATAAGGCGCGCGCCGAGCCGCACCCGGCTCGTCGGACGGAGACCGGCGCAGCACCCCGACGCCTGTGAGGCGCCCCCGGCGCCTCACAGCGCAAGGGGCGCGTCAAGAGGCCCCCGCGCGGTCCCGGTGGCCAAGCGCGTCCTGGTGACCGGCGAGCACGCGGACGAGCTCCCGACTCCGGTGAATCCCGACGAATCGTGAGCCGATGCGCCGTTGACGCGCCCGCTGAACCGGGCATGCAATGGGCAGAGGTCCGTCTGCCCATGAGGAGGCCCCCATGGCCGATTCCCCCATCGTCGACCCTCAGCAGGAAACTCCCGTCGAAGTGACCCGGCTGCCCGTCCTCGGCGCCTGCGGCTGCGGCTCGGGCTGCGGCTGCGGCTGTCAGTCCGGCGCACCGTGCCAGTGCGGCGGCTGCTGCGGCTAGCGGCAGCGCACCCGCGCCGAAGCTGCTGCGGCCGGCGTGAGTGCCGTGCACACGTGAGGGCCCCGTCCGGAACCGATTGCCGGACGGGGCCCTGCCACGGCGTATGCCGGTCAGCCGTCCCGGCCGAGATCGAGCACGCCGACGGTCTGTCCGCCGCTGGTCTCACCGGTCGGCCGGAAGCCGAGCTTCAGATAGAACTCCCCGGGACCGTCCTCCCCCGGCTCCCAGCTCGTGTACAGCTGCTGCTTGCCGCGCCGGCGCAGCTCATCGGCCACCGTCTCCACCGCGAACCGCCCGTACCCGCGTCCCTGCCGCTCCGCGTCTATGTTCAGCCGCCACAGACCGCTGCGCCGGTCCTCCGGGTCCTTCTCCGGGTTCCACCGGATGTCCAGGAAGGCCATCAGGAATCCGACGAGGTCCTCCCCCGTCGAAGATCAGCCGCGGCCAGGCGGTATCGCCCCATGCGTACGCCTCGGCGAGCGAGCGCGCGACCGCCGCGACATTCC
The DNA here is from genome assembly GCF_039536205.1 of Streptomyces sannanensis. GTDB lineage: Bacteria > Actinomycetota > Actinomycetes > Streptomycetales > Streptomycetaceae > Streptomyces > Streptomyces sannanensis. The sequence continues at coordinate 3,159,368 of NZ_BAAAYL010000001.1, forward strand.
TCTCCTGGTCCGGCCGTACCCGCAGCGCGAGCGCGGCCTCCACGTTGGCGGGCGTGATCTTCTCGATGCGTATGGTCATCCACGCACCGTATGCATGCGCGAGCCCTCGGCCCACCGAATATCGCCCTCGTCCGGCCCGGGCTCCGTCAAAGTGAGGATCAGCCACGAGGCTCGTCATGGCACCCGACTCAACTGATCAGTGTCGCCTCTTGTGTGGAGCCCCAGGACACACCGCCTTGGGGCTCCGCAAGAGGCACCTGCCGCAGACCCAACAGGCGATCTCAGCTTCTCACCGCTTTTGAACTCTGTACCGCTTGAGAAGAGCGGTGATCTTCCCGTAGTCGGCACCGCCGTTCAGCTCGGTGATCAGATCATCAGGGCAGAGCTCATACAGGTCGCCCCACCAGCGACGCCCCCTGTTGTCCCAGATGCGGTAGCCGCCCGGCACACCCTTGGCCACGTATCGCCGTCTGCTCACGGTGCGCTCCGATGCACGCTGCACCTGTCCAAGTGCTTCCCCGATCGTCAGAAAGCGGTTCGTTGATCATTGACTCACCCGCGTCGAGGCCGACATGGCTCACGGTCAGTACAGCGAGGCTCCCAGGCACAAGCAAGCCCACGGCGTGCGCCGGGAGCAGCAGCAGGGAGTTCGTCCCCTGGTCGGCCGGGGCAGCCGGCAGGGCCTGGAGGGGGATGTCCGAGTGAAGCGGCGGATTGTGTTTGCGCTGGGAGCAGGTGCAGTGCTCGGCGGCGCGGGCTTGTGGGCAGCAGCCGACGAGAGCCGCCGGGAGAGCCGCACCGACAAGGAAGCCGTGGAGAAATACTTCCCCGCCCTGGGCCCGCTGGTGGAGGCGCACTGGGCGACGAGTCGTGACGGCGAGGCCGATGGGCGCTCCCTGCCCTCACCTGACTTCGTCATCACGGCCGTCCTTCGGCTGCAGCCGGGCAGGGTAGCCGCGTTGACAGCGAACGGGGGCTTCGTCGCGGCTGATACGGGTGTCGTCTACCTTTCCTGGTTCGAGAAGGGGTTGTCCGATTTCCTGCCGGCAGGTGCGCGGTGGGTGCACAGCGACGCCTTCGACGAGGAGGTACTGAGCAAGTTCGACAACGGACAGTGCTACCTGGACGGGGCGACCGACATGGCCTTCGTCCGGGCGATCAACCCGGTGGACCCGGGTGCGCCCACTGCCACGCCTGCTGCTGTTTCGTCGTCCTGAGACGCTGTGGACCAAGCCCCCTGCCGGCGAAGCAACCGCGGGCAGGGGGCTCAGTCGTGCGGGCTTACTTCTTCTTGCCCTGGGTCTTGCCGGGAATCTCCTCGGCGGCCTGGCTGGTGCAGCAGCCGTCGCCTATCGCGGCGGGGTCGGCGCTCTTGCCGAGGGTGTCGGCGTCGGCCTTGACCACGTAGACCTCCCATGGTTCCTTGCCGGGGCCGTGCACCCACACCTTGTCCTGGAGGGTGTAGCAGCAGGAGGTGTCGTTCTCCTCGAAGGTGGCGAGGCCGACGTCCTTGAGCCGGGTGGTGGCGGCGCTGACCTGGTCGGTGGATTCGACCTCGACGCCAAGGTGGTCGAGCCGGGTCGCCTCGCCGGGCCCGCCCTCGATCAGGACGAGCTTGAGCGGGGGCTCGGTGATGGCGAAGTTGGCGTATCCCTCGCGCCGCTTGGCGGGTTCGGTGCCGAACAGCTTCGAGTAGAAGGTGATCGACGCTTCGAGGTCGCTGACGCGCAGGGCGAGCTGAGCGCGGGACATGACAGGGCTCCCATCGGCTTGCATTGACGTCTGTCGATGCAAGCTTGTGACTTGTATCGAAGGATGTCAACATAGACGCATGTCGAAGCAAGAGCTTGTGGTTCTCGGGCAGAGCGACGAGAACGGTGCGTGCTGCCCCGGCCTGGTGGCCGCGCCGCTGGACGATGACCAGGCGGCCGAGCTGGCGAAGCTGTTCAAGGCGCTGGGTGACCCGGTACGCCTGCGGCTGCTGTCGATGATCGCGTCGCGGGCGGGCGGTGAGGTCTGCGTCTGTGACCTGACTCCGGCCTTCGACCTCTCCCAGCCGACCATCTCGCACCACCTCAAGCTGCTGCGGCAGGCCGGTTTGATCGACTGCGAGCGACGGGGCACCTGGGTCTACTACTGGGCACTGCCCGCCACCCTCGACCGGCTCGCCGCCTTCCTGAAGACCTCGCAGGCCGCCGAGGCGACCGCGTGAGCGTCCCGCTGAGCCGCCGGGTCGTCGCCGAGGCGGTGGGGTCCGCCGCCCTGGTCGCGGTGGTCGTCGGCTCCGGCATCCAGGCCACCGAGCTGACCAGGGACGTGGGTGTGCAGCTGCTCGCCAACTCGCTGGCCACGGTCTTCGGTCTCGGCATCCTGATCGCGCTCCTTGGACCGGTCTCCGGCGCGCACTTCAATCCCGTTGTCACCCTTGCCGCCTGGGCCACCGGCCGCCGCACCGGGGACGGACCGACCGCGCGAGAGGTCGCCGCCTACATACCGACCCAGGTCGCCGGAGCCGTCGCAGGCGCCGCCCTGGCCGACGCGATGTTCGGCAAGCCGCTCGTGCAGTGGTCCACCCACGACCGCTTCGCCGGCCACCTGTGGCTGGGCGAGATCGTCGCGACCGCCGGCCTCATCCTGCTCATCTTCGGCCTGGCCCGCACCGGTCACGCCCGCTACGCACCCGTGGCCGTGGCCTCTTACATCGGCGCCGCGTACTGGTTCACGTCGTCCACCTCGTTCGCGAACCCCGCCGTCACCATCGGCCGGGCCTTCACCGACACGTTCGCCGGAATCGCCCCCAGCTCCCTCGGCCCGTTCGTCGCGGCCCAACTGATGGGCGCCGCGCTGGGACTGGGCCTGGTCGTCGCCGTCTTCGGACGCCCGGCACCCGCACCCGCCGTCCCCGCCGGCCGCCAGGGCGAACCCGAACTCACCGCCCCCACACTCCCCTGACCCGCCCCTCCGCCAGAAAGCGCACCCGCCATGAACACCCCTGCCGAACAGCCGTCCGTGCTCTTCGTCTGTGTCCACAACGCCGGGCGCTCCCAGATGGCCGCCGCGTTCCTCACCCACCTCGCGGGCGACCGCGCCCAGGTGCGCTCCGCCGGATCGGCGCCCGCCGCGACGGTCAACCCGGCCGTCGTCGAAGCCATGGCAGAGATCGGCATCGACGTCTCGGCCGAGGTCCCCAAGGTGCTCACCGTCGAAGCCGTGCAAGCCTCCGACGTCGTCATCACGATGGGCTGCGGCGACACCTGCCCCGTCTTCCCCGGAAAGCGGTACCTCGACTGGGAGCTCCAGGACCCGGCCGGGCAGGGCGTCGACGCCGTACGGCCCATCCGCGACGAGATTGAAAAGCGTATCCGCGGCCTGATCGACGAGATCGCCCCGACGGCCGGAGCATGAGTGTCCCGCCCGGCGTGCGCATCACGGCCATGGGCCCCGAGCACGCCGCCGAGGTCCTGACGATCTACCAACTCGGCATCGACGAAGGAAACGCACCTTCGAGACGACCGCACCCACCTGGGAACACTTCGACGCCACCAAGCTGCCAGACCACCGACACATCGCCCTTGACGACTCCGGCAGAGTGCTCGGCTGGCTCGCCGCGGTGCCGGTGTCGGACCGGTGCGTGTATGCGGGGGTGGTCGAGCACTCGGTGTACGTCCACCCCAACGCCCGCGGCAGAGGAGTCGGCGCGGCCCTCCTCGACGCCCTGATCAGGTCCACCGAACTGGCTGGCATCTGGACCATTCAGTCAGGCGTCTTCCCGGAGAACGCCGGCAGTCTCGCGCTGCACCAACGGATGGGCTTCCGGATCATCGGGACCCGCGAACGCATCGGCCAGCATCACGGCGTATGGCGAGACGTCGTACTGATCGAGCGTCGGAGTTCTTGCTGCGGCATAGAGAGGGGCCCCTCAGAGTCGCGCTGACTGAGCCGCAGCAAGCCCGTCTTCGCTCCGCCGAAGGGCGGCAAACTCCGGGACGTCCCGCTGCCCGGTCCAGTCGCTGACGCCCTCCGGGCACACATGAAACGGTTCCCGCCGGTCGAGATCACCTTGCCGTGGAAGGTCGCGGATGGACCTCCGGTGACCAAGCGGCTGATCTTCACCGGACCGCGCGGTGGGCACGTCTGGCGTACGTCGCTCAACGAGGAGGCGTGGAAGCGGGCTCTCGCTTCGGCGGAAGTGATCCCCGAGCGGAAGGTGGGCGAGGCCTACGACGAGTCGCGCAAGAACGGTATGCACGCCCTGAGGCACTTCTACGCCTCGGTGCTCCTGGACGCGGGCGAGAACATCAAGGCCCTCGCCGAGTACCTCGGCCACTCGGATCCCGGCCTGACGCTTCGCGTGTATGCCCATCTCATGCCGTCGAGCCAGGAGCGTACGCGGAAGGCCGTGGCCGCTGTCTTCGGCACGGCCCAGTCCGGCCCGTCTGGCAGCTGACGGCCCAGAGCCAGAGGAAAGCCCCCTCCCAGCGGAGAAACCGCAGGTAGGGGGCTTACTCGTGGGCGATTACTTCTTCTTGCCCTGGTTCTTGACGGCCTCGATGGCGGCCGCCGCGGCCTCCGGGTCGAGGTAGGTGCCGCCCGGGGTGAGGGGGCGGAAGTCGGCGTCGAGCTCGTAGTAGAGCGGGATGCCGGTGGGGATGTTCAGGCCCGTGATGTCCGCGTCGGAGATGCGGTCGAGGTGCTTGACCAGCGCGCGCAGGCTGTTGCCGTGGGCCGCGATCAGGACGGTGTGGCCGTCGAGCAGGTCGGGGACGACCGAGTCGTACCAGTACGGCAGCATGCGCTGGACGACGTCCTTGAGGCACTCGGTGCGCGGACGCAGCTCGTTCGGGATGGAGGCGTAGCGCGGGTCGTCGCTCTGCGAGAACTCGGTGCCGTCCTCGAGGGCCGGCGGCGGGGTGTCGTACGAGCGGCGCCACTGCATGAACTGCTCCTCGCCGAACTCGGCGAGGGTCTGCGCCTTGTCCTTGCCCTGGAGCGCACCGTAGTGGCGCTCGTTCAGGCGCCAGGAGCGGTGGACCGGGATCCAGTGGCGGTCGGCGGCCTCGAGGGCGAGCTGCGCGGTGCGGATGGCGCGCTTCTGCAGGGAGGTGTGCAGCACGTCGGGGAGCAGGCCGGCGTCCTTGAGCAGCTCACCGCCGCGGACTGCCTCCTTCTCGCCCTTCTCGGTGAGGTTGACGTCCACCCAGCCGGTGAACAGGTTCTTCGCGTTCCATTCGCTCTCGCCGTGGCGGAGGAGGATCAGCTTGTACGGTGCGTCGGCCATGCGTACGAGGTTAATCGACGGCGAATGCTTGACGATCCCCGTCAATTCATTGGCGCCCCGCAGGAACGCGTGCGTAAGTTACGTATGCTGCCAGAGGTACTTACATACGCAGGGGGCTTCCCGCATGTCCATCGACTCGCTCAGACGATCAGCACGCGCGACCGTCTCCGGCCTCCCCGGTGGCTTCTGGTGGCTCTGGCTCTCGACTCTCGTCAACCGCACCGGCGCTTTCGTCCTCACCTTCCTCTCCCTCTATCTGACCCAGGAGCTCGGCTACTCGGCCTGGTACGCCGGTCTCGTCGTCGCCCTGCACGGTCTCGGCGGCGTCGCGGGATCGCCGCTCGGCGGCATGCTCACCGACCGGTGGGGCCGGCGGCCCACGATGGTCGCCATGCACCTGTCGGGTGCGGTCTGCGCCGCCGCGCTCGCGCTCGTGACGAGCGCCTGGGGTATCGCCGTCGTCGTGCTGCTGATGGGCGTGGCCATGCAGGCGGTCCGGCCGTCGATCAACGCCACCATCGCCGACATGGTCCCGCAGCCCGACCTGCGCCGGGCGTACGCGCTGAACTACTGGGCCCTCAACCTCGGTTTCGCCATCGCCGCGATGGGCGGCGGCGCCGCGATCGTCCTGGGTTACCGCACTCTGTTCGTCGTCGACGCGGTCGCCACCGCCCTCTGCGCCCTGATCGTCTTCCTGCGGCTGCCGGAGACCCGGCCCGAGACGCCGCGCGACACGGCGGGCAACGCCGTCGAGGAGCAGCGGGTCAGCGTCCTGGACGTGCTGCGGGACGCCCCCTTCCGCACGCTGGTCCTGCTGAACCTGCTGGTCTGCCTGGTCTTCACCGCCCCGTGGGTCGGTCTGCCGCTCACCATGGTGGAGGAGGGCCTGCCCCCGTCCTCGTACGGCATGGTCATCGCCGTCAACGGTGTGGTGATCGTCGCCTTCCAGCTCCTGGTCAACAAGATCACCGACAAGCGCTCGCCGGTCATGCTGCTCACCGTCTCCTCGCTGCTCTTCGCGGCCGGCACGGGAGCGACCGCGCTCGCCGGGACGCCGGTGGCGTTCGCGGCGACCGTGGTGGTGTGGACGATCGGCGAGATGGTGCACGTTCCGACGAACGCCGCCGCCACCGCCCGGCTCGCCCCCGAGCACGCGCGCGGCCGCTACCAGGGTGTGATGGGCATGTCCTGGGCGGTGGCCGGTTTCGTCGCGCCGATCCTGGCGGGCTGGGTGGTGGACGGACCGGGGTCCGACGTCCTGTGGCTGGCGTGCGCGGTGATCGGCGGCGCGGCGGCGGTGGGCTACGCGACGCGGCTGCGCCGGGCACTGGCCGAGGAACCCGCGGCGGGCGGCGCGGCGGCCGGGGCCGGAGCCACGGGCGAGGCCGAGACCACTGCCTCCGTCGGCTCCTGACTCGGCGCGCGGATCCCGCGCCGCGGCCCGTCAGCCCGGCGTGCCGCCGGTCAGGCGGGTGAACGCCTCCAGGTTGCGCGTGGACTCGCCGCGTGCGACGCGCCACTCGTACTCCTTGCGGATCGCGCCGGCGAAGCCCAGTTCCAGCAGCGTGTTGAAGCTGCCGTCCGCGGCCTCCAGCACGCTGCCCAGGATCCGGTCCAGCTCCTGCGGCGTCACCACGGACAGCGGGAGCTTGCCGACGAGATAGATGTCGCCGAGCGGGTCGACGGCGTAGCTCACGCCGTACAGCTTCAGGTTGCGCTCGAGCAGCCAGCGGTGGACGCCCGCCTCGTTCTCGTCGGGGTGGCGGATCACGAAGGCGTTGACGGACAGCGAGTGCCGGCCGACGAGCAGTGAGCAGGTCGTGGTGAGCTTCCGGGTGCCGGGCAGCTTGACGACGTACGAGCCGGGCTCGGGGGATTCCCACTCGAGCTCGGCGTCATCGAGTGTCCGCTCGATCACCTGCCGTACGTCATCAGCCATGGTGGGAGCGTACGCGACGGCGGTACTCATGCATCGCGGCCGTGTAGACGTCCGCCGTCGCGGACGCCGCGGTGCCCCAGCCGAAGCCCTGGGCGTGCCGCGCCGCCGCGGCGCCCATACGGTCCACCAGGCCCGGCTCGTCGACGAAGCGGCGCAGCGCGCGGGCGTAGTCGGCGGGGTCGTGCCCGGCGACGAGGTAGCCGCTGACCCCGTCCCGTACGGCGACGGGAAGTCCGCCCACCGCCGCGGCGACGACGGGCGTGCCGGTGGCCTGGGCCTCGATGGCGACGAGACCGAAGGATTCGCTGTACGAGGGCATGACCAGCACGGACGCGGCGCGGAACCAGTCCGCGAGCTTGTCCTGGCCGACCGGCGGGTGGAAGCGGATGACGTCCGCTATGCCGAGCCCGGCGGCGAGTTTGTGCAGGCCTTCCGGTTTGGCGAGGCCGCTTCCGCTGGGACCGCCCACGACGGGGACGACGAGGCGGGAGCGCAGCGAGGGGTCCTGGTCCAGCAGCACGGCGACGGCGTGCAGCAGGACGTCCGGGGCCTTCAGGGGCTGGATGCGGCCGGCGAAGAGGGGGACGAACGCGTCCTGCGGCAGCCCGAGCCGGTCCCGGGCCTCGGCGCGGCCGTCGGCGACGCTGAAGCGTTCGAGGTTGACGCCGGGGTGGACGACGGCGACCCGGCCGGGGTCGGCGTCGTAGTGGCGGATGAGCTCGTCGGCCTCTTCGGCGGTGTTGGCGATGAGCCGGTCGGCGGCGCGTACGATCTGCTGCTCGCCGATGACGCGGGCGGCCGGTTCGGGGGTGTCGCCCTGGGCGAGAGCGGCGTTCTTGACCTTGGCCATGGTGTGCATGGCGTGGACGAGCGGGACGCGCCACCGTTCGGCGGCGAGCCAGCCGACCTGGCCGGAGAGCCAGTAGTGGGAGTGGACCAGGTCGTAGTGGCCCGGCCGGTGGCCGGCCCAGGCCTGTGTGACGCCGTGGGTGAAGGCGCACAGCTGGGCGGGCAGGTCCTCCTTGTTGAGGCCTTCGTACGGTCCGGCGTCGACGTGCCGCACCAGGACGCCGGGCGCGAGTTCGACGACGGGAGGCAGTCCGCCGGCAGTGGCCCGGGTGAAGATCTCGACCTCGATGTTGATCGCGGCGAGGCGCTTGGCGAGTTCCACGATGTAGACGTTCATACCGCCCGCGTCGCCGGTGCCCGGCTGGTGCAGCGGAGAGGTGTGCACGCTGAGCATGGCCACCCGGCGGGGCCTGCGGTGGCTGCCGGGGAATTTCAGGCGGGGCGGTACGGACAGGGCGGAGCGGCGGCCGCCGAGCCGTGTCACGTGGTGGGTCACGTGGTCGGTCCTCCTCGCTCGGGGCATGGCACTGGGGCGCACAGCGCCCTCCAGAGGTACCAACCGCCGGAGCCCTCCTCCGCATTTCCGCTTTGCCAAATCGTTGCCCATGGAGGTCCCCCGCTCATGGGGGTCCCCCGCTTTGGGGCTCCCCCTGCTCATGGGGTCCCCCCTGCTCATGGGGTCCCCCCTGCTCATGGGGGTCCCCCCTGCTCATGGGGGTCCCCCCTGCTCGAGCGAAGCCGAGAGCTCGGGGGAGAAGCCGAGAGCTCGGGGGAGAAGCCGAGAGCTCGGGGGAGAAGCCGAGAGCTCGGGGGAGAAGCCGAGAGCTTGGGGGAGGGCCGCATACGCTCGACTCATGTCCGCATCCCAGAAACGCCCGGTGGGGACCGTCACCCGCGGAACCACCAACCCCAACCGGCTGCGCCGGATGGACCGCTGGATCGCCGCCGTCCACGGTGCGGCGCTGCGCCGCAGCCATGACCCGGTAGCGGTGGACCTGGGGTACGGGGCGGCGCCCTGGACGGCCGTCGAGCTGATGGAGCGGCTGCGTACGTTCGCGCCCGCGGTGCATGTCGTCGGCATCGAGATCGACCCCGCGCGGGTCGCGGCGGCCAAGCCGTACGAGCGCGAGGGGCTGCGCTTCGCGCACGGCGGCTTCGAGGTGCCGCTGGACGGCCGGCGTCCCGCGCTGATCCGGGCGGCGAATGTGCTGCGGCAGTACGACGAGGCAGAGGTCGCCGCGGTCTGGCAGCGGCTGTGCGCGCGGCTGGCGCCCGGGGGCCTGCTGGTCGAGGGGACCTGCGACGAGATCGGGCGCCGGCATGTCTGGGTCGCGCTGGGCCCGGAGGGTCCGCGGACCGTCACCTTCGCCACCCGGCTGGGCTCCCTGGAGCGGCCGTCCGATCTGGCGGAGCGGCTGCCGAAGGCACTGATCCACCGCAATGTTCCGGGCGAGCCCGTGCACGCGTTCCTGCGGGACTTCGACCGGGCGTGGGCGGCGGCCGCTCCGTACGCGTCGCTGAGCGCCCGGCAGCGGTGGATCAGGACGGCGAGGGCCCTGGCTGTGGACTGGCCGCTGACGGACGGGGTCCGGCGGTGGCGGCAGGGCGAGATCACGGTGGAGTGGGCGGCGCTGGCGCCCCGCGCGGGCTGACGGGCACGCCCGGGAACGACTGTCGCCCGTCGCACGTCCCACTCAAGGGCGGCCGGGGACGGCGGGTGTGTCCGGGGGCGGCGACCCGTGAAGTTCCCCCGGGTAACGCCTGCCTCTGTCGTTTTCGCGCGAGCCATGGCACGATCGGCCCGTCGCCGTAAAGTTACTGACGGTTAATCAACTATCCGCTGCTCGTCGAGTCGCACACAGTCGGGGGGACTGAAGTGAACGGACGCCGTCTGGCCACCGCGATCACACTGGTCTGCGCACTGACCGTACTGGCGTCACCTGCCCAGTCGTACGCCGCGCCGAAGCCGGATCCGAAGCCGCCCGTGAGTTCCAAGGCCCTCGAGGACGTGCGCAAGCAGATCGACGATCTCTACCACCAGGCCGCGGTCGCCACGGACGCCTACAACCTCGCCGAGGAGCAGACCGAGAAGCAGTCGGCCGAGCTCACCAGGCTGGCCCGGGAGGTCATGGAGGGCCAGGAGCGGATCGACCGGCTCAAGGAACAGATGGGCGCCACCGCCCGCGCCCAGTACCGCACCGGCGGCCTGCCGCCCGGCACGCAGCTCATGCTCAGCGGCGACCCGGGCAGCTTCCTGGACGGGGCGACCCTCTTCCGGCACGGCCAGCAGGCGACCAAGGGCCTCCTCAGCGAATTGACCAGGGCCCAGGAGGACTTGACGACCTACTCCGCCGACGCGAGCACGCACCTGCAGCAGCTGGAAGCCAACCGCGCGGCGAAGGACAAGGCGAAGAAGGAGATCACCCGGCAGATCGCGGCCGCCGAGAAGCTGGAGAGCCGGCTGGAGAAGGAGGAGCGGGAGCGGCTGCGCAAGCTGGAGGAGGAGGCGCAGCACAAGGCGCAGACGGCCTGGCTGAACTCCGGCGCACTGGCCGGCGTCGGCGGCAAGGCCACCGCGGGCGGGAAGAAGGCCGTCGCGTACGCCACCGCCCAGATAGGCAAGCCCTATGTGTGGGGAGCCGAGGGACCCGACTCCTTCGACTGCTCGGGGCTCACCTCCCAGGCCTGGGAGGCAGCCGGCCGCGGCATCCCCCGCACCTCCCAGGAGCAGTGGCGGCGGCTGCCGCACGTGTCCGTCAAGGACATGCGCCCCGGCGACCTGATCGTCTACTACAAGGACGCCACCCATATCGGCATGTACGTCGGCGGCGGGATGATCGTGCACGCGCCCCGGCCGGGCCGCGACGTCACGGTCGCGGGCGCGGGCTCGATGCCGATCCTCGGCGTCGTACGCCCCGACGCGGGGTGACGTCGGCCGGTAGGTGACATTTGTCGCTCCGGGACGGGTCTCACCCCAGGCTTACGGCATATGCCCCTGGCCCTTTGACATTCGTCATTCCTTTTCGGCGTCGGCTACCGCTATGGTTCCCTGCGCACCCTCGGGGGGAGGGAAGGAAACCGAACCGATGCCCGTATCCGTACCGCGGCCGAGAGTGATCCCGGCGGCGGAGACCGCCGGCGGCGGAGACCTCACGCTCCTGGTGATCGAGGACGACCCGGCGGGCACCTTCACCGTCCCCGAACTGCTCGGCGCCGCCGGAACCCGCGTCCGTATCCGTACGGCCCGTAACGTCACCGAGGCCGAACGGCTGCTCACCGACGACATCCACTGCGTCCTCGTCGACCTCGCGCTGCCCAGCGGCGAGGGCGACGAGCTGGCCGTCCTGCGGCACATCCTGCGCCTCGCCCCCGGCCACGCCGTGCTCGCGCTGACCGGCGAGGCCGACGCCGAAAAGGCCGCGGAAGCGGTACGGGCCGGGGCCCAGGACCACCTCTCGCGCGACGAACTCGACGGCAGGCTGCTCAGCCGCGTCATCCGTTACGCCGTGGAGCGGAAGCGGGCGGACACCGCCCAGTACAAGCTCGCCGAGTCGCGGGCGCGCGCCCAGGAGAACGCCCGCCTGGAACGGGGGCTGCTCCCCACCCCGCTGCTCGACGGCTCCGATCTCCGTTTCGCCGCCCACTACCGGCCGGGCCGCTCCCGCGCTCTGCTCGGCGGCGACTTCTACGACACCGTCCGCACCCCCGACGGCACCGTCCACGCCATGATCGGCGACGTCTGCGGCCACGGCCCCGACGAAGCCGCGCTCGGTGTCGAGCTGCGCATCGCCTGGCGCGCACTGATATTCGCGGGCCTGTGCGGAGACGAACTCCTCTCCACGCTCCAGCAGGTCCTGGAACACGAACGCGACAGCGAGGAGATCTTCGCCACCCTCTGCACCGTCGACATCTCCCCGGACGGCCGCCGCGCCGGCCTCTGCCTGGCCGGCCACCCCTCCCCGCTGATCGCCCGGCACGGCCAGGCCGCGCAACTGCTGCCGTACCAGGACGGCGGACCCGCGCTCGGCCTGCTCCCACGCGCCCGCTGGCCGCGCCGCCAGGTCGAACTGGGCGGCGCATGGAGCCTGCTGATGTACACGGACGGCCTCATCGAAGGCCGCCTCGGTCCCGACACGCGTGAGCGCCTCGGCCAGGACGGCATGACCGAGATGATCAACCGCAAGCTGGCGGAGGGGCTGCGCGGCAAGCGGCTGCTCCGGGCCGCGGCCGCCGAAGCCCGCGAGCTGAACGGCGGCGAACTGACCGACGACGTGGCGCTGGTGCTGCTGGACCGGGGCTGAGCCCGCCGCCAGGTCCTGCCCGGTCGGTCAGGCCGGATCAGGGAGCGCCCGCCGGCACCGGGACGTCGCGAGCCCGGCCTGATCGGCCGGACAGGGCCTCATACGGGCCTAGCGCGTGTTTCGAAAGTCCCGCCTGGTCGGGAACGCCCGGCACGCACGCTCGCCGCGTTGTCGGTCGTCGGCGCAGCCCGCTGCGCTCTCCTCCCTCCGCCTTGCGATCGCACGCACCAGACGCCCCCGACCCCGCCCTCCGGGCGGACGACGCTACTTTCGAAACACGCCCTAGCGCCGTCCGTTGTACGGCCCGTAAGGACCGTCGCTGCTGGAACCGCCCTTGCGCCGGCCGCCACCGGACACCTCACGAAGCGCCGGCCGCACGTCCACCATGAACACGATGGTCGCGACCAGACCGGCGAGCTGCAGGAACAGCCACGGCATGATCAGGTCCACCGCGACCACGAGACCGAGGATGATCAGCCAGAAGGGCTTGGTCTTCTTGTCGGCGGCACGGTACGCGTCCTCTCGGGCCAGCGCGGCAAGGACGAAGGCGACCAGGGCGAAAGCCAGCAGACCGACGTCGATCACAAGCCAGAGGAGACTTTCCCCGTAGAACATGTCGAGCACCTCCTCATGAGTCGAATCGAGCGCCTTGCGGTCAAGTTACCGCGACAACGTGCCGGACACCCATTGGAGTGCCCGGCACGCCGGCGCTCAACCGCGCGCCTGCCCACTCCGCCTCACCGAGCGGCCTGGCTGCTCTTCCTGGCCCCGTTCTTGCGCGCGTTGGTCTTCCTGGCCTCGGGCTGGTCGTCCTCGGCGGCCTTCTCCTCCTGCTGCTGATCCTTGGGCTCGACCGCCTCGGAGAGCTCGGCGAGCTCCTCGGCCGCCTCGCCGCGCCAGGCCTTCACGGTCTGCTCACCGTGCTCGGCGACCTTCTCGTACGCCTCGCGAGCCTTCACCGCGTACTCCGCGGCCACGCCCACGCCCCGCAGCGCCAGATCCTGCGCGGTGTCACCCAGCTTCCTCAGGTCGGTGTCGAGCCCGCTCATCACTTCGGTGAACTTCGCAGACACCGTGGCCTGCGCTTCCTTCGCCTGTTCGGCCACGCGCTGCTGCACGACCTTGGGGTCCGTCTTCCGCACCGCCTCGAACCGCGCCGGCGCCTCGGCGGCCAGCTTCCTCGCCTGCTGGTAGGCGAGATCGGCGGTCCCGGCCGCGAAGTACAGCGGCGTCGGGTCGGTGAGGGTCTTGCGCAGGTCTTCGGTGATCGCCATCGCTGGAATCCTCCCGGATCAGGGTGTGTCGGTGTCCTTGTCGAGCCCGTTCTCCTTGCGGAAGGACTCGTAGATCTGGAGCAGCACCTGCTTCTGCCGCTCGTTTATGGAGGGATCGGCGAGGATCACATTGCGCGTCTCGACCTCGTCACGGTCCCGCTCGTCGAGAATCCCGGCCTGTACGTACAAGGTCTCGGCGGAGATCCGCAGCGCCTTGGCGATCTGCTGCAGAATCTCCGCACTCGGCTTGCGCAGGCCGCGCTCGATCTGACTCAGGTACGGATTGGACACCCCCGCGGCATCGGCGAGCTGCCGCAGCGACAGCTGCGCATTGCGCCGCTGCTCGCGCAGGTACTCACCGAGATTGCCGACGTTGAGTGATGCCATGCACCGATGGTGCACCAAGCCTGCTAACTATTGCAAGCAGGCGCTTGCAGGTGTTTACGCCCGCTCGACAGAACAGCCACGCCGACGGCCCTGCCGGCAGGTTTGCCAGGGACCGCTCGAGGTGATGTGGCCGGCCCGTTTCGAGGAAGCGTGTCCGTTCCCGGTATATCTGCGGTTTCCCGCCGGGACTGCAATGTGAAACGGGTCCCGGGCGACCCGCGCAGCAAGCTGCCCTACCCACGGGCCACCTCCCCGCGACGTTCGGCCGCGACGGCGGTGCCCATCGTCCGGCTGTCAAGCCGGGGCGAGCCGGGTCATCGTCACCGCGCGCCTGTTGGAGGAGCGTGCCGAAGGAGCGAACAGGGCGATTGCCACCTTCCTTGCACGGAAGCCTGAATGACGCTGTGGAGGCCTACTTCCTCGCACTGGCGGAAAACAGCAGGGCACACCTACAGCACGGAGGAGCATGAAGCATGCGACCAGATGACTGGCACCTCACCGAAGACGTCGACGACTTTCTCGCCCGAGCCGGAGACTTCCTGCGCTCGCGGCCCGGCCCGCACGTCATGCAGCTGACCTGGGCCGAGAGAGTGCGAGCGCGTGGGGCGGAGGCGTTCGGCACGGAAGCCCCTGTCTTCGGCGTGCTGGAGCGAGCAGGCGAGGTCCACGCCACCTTCTACCGCCTCCCTCCCCGTGGTTTCGGCCTCTCCCCGCTCACGCCCGAGCAGGCCGACTCCCTCGCCGCCCGCCTGGCCACCCTCGGGCACTCCCTTCGCTCCGTCAGCGCGGACCACAGCACCGCCACCGCTTTCGCCGAGGCGTGGCAGCGGCACACCGGGGCGACGCCGAAACTCCGCGACACGCGGCTCCGTCTGTACCGCCTCGGCACCCTCACCCCACCGGAGCCGCCGCCGGCCGGCCGAGGCCGCGTCCTGGGCGAGCAGGACCTTGAACACGTCATGTTCTGGTGCGGCGAGTTCGCCAAGGCCGTCGGGGAAGACGTCACCATCGACGCCGACACGTGGGCCGGCACCCGCTACGCCGACAAGCGCTACACGCTATGGGAGACCCCGGACGGCACCCCCGTCTCCATCGCGGGCATGAACCCGATGATCGGCGGCCAGATCCAGGTGGACATCGTCTACACCCCGGCCCACCTGCGCGGTCGCGGCTACGCGGGCGCCGTGACGGCGGAGGTCAGCCGGGTCGCGCTGGCCGCGGGCGCGCGGGAGGTCGTGTTGTTCGCGGACCTGTCCAACCCCACCAGCAACGCCCTCTACCAGCGCCTCGGTTATCGCACGCTCGCCGACTGGGCTGTGTATGGCTTCTCGTGCGCCGCACCGGAAGTGAGTTAAGAACCAGGCCCTGTCGTCACATTCCCGTCTGCGCCGCTGGGCGGCCTACGGTCCTCGCCCGGCGGTCCGGCCGGCGAGGCAGCGCCCCTCCCCAAAATGCTCTTCTCACGCGCTCGCTTCGCCCGGTACGGTCTCGATCACGTTCCCGCTGCGGGGAGGCCGAGAGTTCCGCGCGCGGTCGCCCCAGCAGTTCCCACATTGAGAGTAGGTTTCGTCCATGGCATGTCGCATCAGTGAGCTCGTGCTCGGTTGCCACGATCCCGAGGTGCTGGCGCGGTTCTGGTGCGAGGTCCTGGACTTCGTAGTGCTCGATCGCGAAGGGAACGACTGCATCGAGATCGGGCCGCGCGAAGGGTTCGGCGGCCCACAGCCGACGATCATCCTCAGTCGCAGGGACGAGCCGGAGCCCGGGAAGTCCCGGCTGCACATCGACGTCAACCCCACCGACCGCGATCAGGACGCCGAACTCGAACGCCTCCTGAAGCTCGGGGCGCGCCCGGCCGACATCGGCCAGACCGGCGAGGAGCAGTGGCACGTACTCGCCGACCCCGAGGGCAATGAGTTCTGTCTGCTCAAGGCCCGCCTCAAGCAGCTCTGACGGCTCTGTGTCCCGGGGGCGGCCGACGGGCCTCGAGAGGCTCCTCGCGCCGCTGCTCGCGCGAGCGCAGCAGCTACCGGGCCGGCGAGAACCTGTCCCTCGAGGGGGCTGCCGTCGGCAAGCGGACCTGGGAGGACTTCCTGGCCGAGCGGGTGCGGTGAAGGCGCCGATGTCATCCGCCGGGCCGACCGGTGGCCGCCTGCCGGAGTACCCGCCGGCAGGCCGTCGCGGCCGGGTGCCGGCTGCTTCCGCGGCGTACCGCGGTGAAGATCCTGCGTGCCTGCTGACCGTGCGGAAAGCTGCCGCAGCGGAACGCTCGGGGCACCTCCGCCCCACACGAGGTCCGGCAGGAACGCGGCGGCGTGGCCCTGTTCCACGAGGCGCAGATGCAGGAGGAGGTCGGTGGATTCGAACCGTACGTCGGGTTCGAACCCCGCGTTGCGGCAGAGGGTCATCGCCCAGTGCCGGGCGGCCGTGCCCTCGGGTTCCATGACCCAGGGGCGCCCGGCCAGCGAACGGAGCGCGGCCAAGGGGCTCTTCGCGTCGGTCGGCTCGGGCAGGGCGAGACGCAGCGGGTCGTCGCACAGCTCCTCCTGCTCCAGACCGTCCGGCCGAGGGTTGGGATTGCCCGGGTACTCCTCGGCGATGACCAGGTCGAAGTCGCGGGCGAGCAGCCTGGGGAGGGACGTCTCCGGCTCCAGCTGCGTGATGTGGACCCGCAGACGGGGATGCGCTTCACGCAGCAGGGTCAGCGCAGTGGGGACCAGGGTGAGGGCGGCGGTCTGGAAGGTGGCCACGCGGAGGGTGCCGGTGAGGTCGGTGAGGGAGGCGTTGATCTCGGCCTCGGCGCGTTCCAGTCGCTCGAGGACCGCCTCGGTGTGGGCGACGAGTATCTCGGCCTGCTCGGTCAGCCGCACCCGGCGCCCGACCGGCTCCAGCAGCCGGACGCCGACCTCCGACTCCAGCTGGGAGAGCTGCTGGGAGACCGAGGAAGGGCTGTACGAGAGGGCGGCGGCGACGGCCGCGAGCGTGCCCCGGTGCTTGAGCTCACGCAGCAGACGCAGCCGGTGCAGATCGAACATCGAGCAGCCCCCACAGCAGTCGGGTCGTTTCGGTTCCCTTGATGAATATAGGTCGGAAACATTCGCTGGACCGATGAGTGAGCGGACCGCAGGCTGGTCGCGTGTCTGCCTCTCCTGTTCGTACGCCCTCCTGGTACGCACACCCGGCCGCCCGGGCCCGGGCCTGCGCACCCGCCCCCGCCGAGGTGCGGGACTTCCATGCCTCACTGCCCGGCTACGCGCCGACCCCGCTGACCGAACTCCCCTCGATCGCCGCCGAACTGGGTGTGGGCCGGGTCTTCGTCAAGGACGAGTCGTTCCGGCTGGGGCTGCCCGCGTTCAAGGCGCTGGGCGCGTCCTGGGCCGTGCACCGGGTCCTGTCGCGGCGGGCGCCCGGCGCCCGGGTGCGGCTGGTCACCGCCACCGACGGCAACCACGGCCGGGCGGTCGCGCGCATGGCCCGGCTGCTGGGTCAGCGCGCCCATGTGTTCGTGCCGCGGGGAGTGCGTCCGGAGGCGATGGCCGCGATCGCCGCCGAGGGCGCCGGGCTCACCCGGGTCGACGGGCCCTACGACGACGCCGTGCGCCGGGCCGCGGCGGACGCCGCCGGGCCGGACTCGGTCCTCGTCCAGGACACCGCCTGGCCCGGTTACGAGGAGATCCCCGGCTGGATCGTCGAGGGATACTCCACGCTGTTCACCGAGATGGACGCACAGCTGGCCGCCGCGGGGGCCGGGGCCCCCGGTCTGGTCGCCGTCCCCGTCGGGGTGGGCTCGCTCGCCCAGGCCGCGGTCGTCCACTACCGCAGCCGCGCCACCGGCGGCACCTCGTCCCTGCTGTCCGTCGAACCGGAGGCCGCGGCCTGTGTCCTGCGGAGTCTCACCCTCGGGCGGCCGGTCGGCGTGGCCACCGGCGAGACGGCCATGGCCGGGCTGAACTGCGGCACGCCGTCCAGCATCGCCTGGCCCCACCTGCGCGCCGGTCTGGACGCCGCGGTCGCCGTGACCGACGCCGACAGCGCCCGCGCGGCCCGGGATCTCACCGCTCTCGGGGTCTTCGCCGGCCCTTGCGGCGCCGCCTCGCTGGCCGGTGTCCGCGCCGCCCTCACCGGTGCGGCGGCCGAGGACCGCCGCACCGCCCTGGCCCTGGGCCCCGCTTCCACGGTCGTCCTGCTGTGCACCGAGGGCGCCGCCGCCAACCCGTACCCGGCCGCATGGCACTGCTCGTCCTCATCCACGCGTCGCTCACGCTCGGCCGGCTAGGAGTGTCCTGAAGATCTTGGAATCGCGCCCGGCTTGCACCGGTTCATGGCGATTGACATTTACTGGCAATCCAAGGCGAGTCAGGCGGCCGGAGCAAGATCTTCATCGGTCTTCCAGGCGGTTATGCGTATCCGCCGTCCAGAGCCCGTTCGGTCCTCGAGAAGCCCGGGGTCCGCCGGGCCCTGGACCGCGTCACGGGAGTCGTGCTGATCGGATTCGGCCTCAAGGTCGCCGCTTCCTCTCCCCTGCCGGCTTCCTCTCCCCCGCTGTACGGGGCGCCGGTGGTCGGCGCCCCGGCGCTCGCCTGACGGTGCGTTTCACGGGACCGCGAGCAGCCAGGTGATCAGGGACAGCGAGCCCATCGACAGCAGGGTGGACAGCAGCACCGCGTCCCTGGCCAGGTCGGTGTCGAGACCGTACTCGGCCGCGAAGACAAACGCGTTCTGGGCCGTCGGCAGGCCCGCGCACAGCACCACCGTGAACAGCGCGTGCCCGCTCAGGCCGAACAGCCAGCGGCCGAGCAGATAGGCGAGGAGCGGCTGGACCACGATCTTGAGGGAGACCAGGACGCGGCGCTCGGTGCGGCCGCGGGGGTCGGGGCGGGTGCGGACGTTCAGGGACATGCCCAGTGCGAACAGCGCCGCGGGTACGCCCGCTCCGCCGAGCATCCGGACCGGGGCGGTCACTTCGTCCGGGAGCCGCCAGCCCAGGGTGGCCACCGCCAGTCCGGCCGCGGACGCCGCTATGACCGGGTTGCGGAAGGGCAGTTGCAGCATCCGCACCCATCGGCCGCCTGCTCCGCGCCGTACGTCGAAATCGATGAGCACCAGGATCAGGGGCGTGATGAACAGCGTCTGGAACAGCGCCGCGGCGATCACGAACGACGTGTCCTTCAGGACGTGCACCGCCACCGGGATGCCCAGGTTCGCGGAATTGACGTACGCCGCCGCCATCGCACCGATGGCCTGGTCGGCCTGGCGGTGCCGGAACACCCGGCGGCACAGCAGCAGACCCACCGCGAACACCGCGAGCAGGCTCGCCGCGAAGACCAGCACTCCCGGCTCGGCCAGATCGGCCACCCGTGACCGGGACATCGTGAGGAACAGCAGCGCGGGCATGGCGAAGGTGAACGCGAAACGCCCGAGGACGTGCTGCGCCTGCCCGCCGAGTACGTCGAAGCGGCCGGCGGCCCAACCGGCCGCGGTTATCGCCCAGATGGGCAGGAAACCGGAGAGGACCGCATGCACGTGACGCCACCCTACACGGCACCCGCCCGGCCGCCGGAGGTGTGACGTTCACAGCTCCGTACGCAGCCACACCGCGTACGCGGAGACGATCTGCCACTGTCCCGGGACCTCCGCCAGACCCAGCGGTCCCGCGGCCGACTCCAGGACGCCGTGGATGCGGCGGGCCACCCGGGGCAGCAGCTGCCACTGCGTCACGCCGCCCTCCCTGAGGACCAGGCCGGCCCGGATCACATCGGTGTAGACGGACTGCGCCCGCTTGTACGCCAGGATGTGCGGCAGGTCGTGCGCCCAGCCGGCCGCGCTTCCGGGACGTACGCTCTCCATCGCGTCCCGCCAGCGGGTGGCCACCCTCGACGCCTGGCCGCGCGGATAACGCATCAGGTAGAGATGCGTGGCCAGGTCGTAGAGCGGATCACCGACCATGGCAAGTTCCCAGTCGATGGTCCACAGGTCGCCCCGCGCGTCGACGACGAAGTTCTCGCGGTGCAGATCGCCGTGGAGCAGGCTGAACGGACGTCGTGTGAAGGCGGGTAGTCCGGCGGCGAACCGGGGCAGCGCGTCGGGCCGTATGCCCAGGGCGTCGAAGAGGGTGCCGAACCGAGCGGTGTTCCTGCGGCGGACGTGTTCCTCGGTGAACCGCACCAGGCAGCGCAGAAAGGCCGTGGTGTCGTGGTCGTCCGCCCCGTCCCCGGCCGTGCGGATCCGGTCCGCGGGCAGCTCGTCCGGGCTGATCACCGCCAGCTCCCGGAACAGCGTCATGAGCTGGCCGAGGTGGCGGGCGGCGAGCGGTGTGCCGGGAGGGCAGCGGTCGGCGAGGGTCCGGCCCTCGACGAATCCGTGCAACGGGACACCGTCGACCTCGACGACCTCGGGTATCCGCCGGACGCGGCCCTGCAGGGCGGCGAGCAGCTCGTCCTCCGAGGTGAAACAGCGCCGGTCGAACGACTCCACGCCCGGTCGGCGTTCGCGCAGCTTCACCCGCTCGATGCGGCGGAGCAACGATGCGTCGAAGGTGGGGACGGCGGCGGGCGCGAAGACGTACGCCTCGTGGTGGTAGCCCTTCAGCGGGCCGACCACTTCGCCGCCCGCACGGCTCAGGGCCATGGCTCGCTGCCGCACCGGCGACGCACCCGGGACCGCCGTCAGTGGTGTGTTGCGCCTCATTCAGTGAGTGTCACGTCTGAAGCGGCGGTTTCCCAGAGGGCCTCCGGCCTCGGTGCTACGGGAGTGGCCCGTTCTCGCTCACCGCGGCGGCCAGCTCCTCGACGCCGTCGACGACGAAGTCCGCCCCGGCCTCGGCGAGGAGCCCCCGCTTGGACGGCTTCCGGTGGTAGCCGACGAACGTGGCCCCGACGGCGCGGGCGGCCTGGAGGTCGGTGAGGGCGTCACCGATCATCAGGCCGTGTTCGGGTGCCACTCCGGCGGTGTCGAGGACCTGCAGGAGGGAGGCCGGGTCGGGCTTCATACGGGCCACGTCCTGATACCGGCCCACGATCAGCGGTTCCTCGACGAGGCCGGAGAGCGATTCGCGCAGCAGATAACTCCTGATCGCAGGTGCGCAGTTGTTGGAGGCGATCGCGAGTGGCCGACCCGTCTCGTGCCAGAGCTTCATGAACTCGGCCGCACCGGGAGTCGGTTCGGCACCTTGGGCGGCCTCCACCTCGCGCGTGTCGAGCAGTTCGCGCTGCTCGTCGACGAGAGCGCACGGCCCGAGGGCCCAGGCGTAGCCGCGGAGCACGGCGAGCGGGTCCGGGTTCCCCTCGAGCTCCGGGAGGGCCTGCCCGTGTTTCTCGGCGAGCAGCTGCAGCTCGGCGGCGATACCGGGGGCGGCGAGGCCGGCGAAGAGCCGGCAGATGGGGCCGTCGAAGTCGAGGATCACGCACTCGGCACGCGCCAGCGCATGCCGAAGCGTCAGGGGGAGGGAGTCGGTGGAGGGCCGCACGGTCAGAAATCCGCCTCTTTGGACAGGGTGGGGGTGTTCCAGGTGTTCTCGAACCACTTCTGGACCATCCCCACGAAGCCCACCTGGTCGGGCGGGGACCCGGCGGAGGCGCGATAGGGGTACATCGTCGCTCCGAGCCCCAGGGAGTCGATGATCTCGATGACCTCCCCGTCGTCGAGGGTGACCGGCCGCTTCTCGGGTGTGTAGAGGCCGTGCAGCGCCAGACGGCGATTCAGGACGTACAACTTCATCTGGGGCGACTGGGACACGGTCCTGACCTGGACCGACACCTCGGGCACCAGGTCCAGGTCGCGCAGCAGATGGAGCGTGTCCCGCAGTGTTGTCGCGTGGCCCACCAGGATGCGCCGCAGCCGGGCGCGCGGGCGGGGGTCGGACGGGTCCTCCACGGAGACCGGAATGGCGAGATTGGCGCGGGTGTCGGGCAGCAGGAGGCGGGCCGTGATGGACCTCGGCGGCCGGATCTCCTTGGCCACGATGCGGTCCTTCTGCTCGGCCACCGTCCTCACCAACGACTCGGTCGTCATCGAGAAGACGTCGAGGGTGACCTCGGTGGCCTCGAACGCCTCGGCCACATACGGCTTGAGCAGCACCATGGGAGCCTTCTCGGAGACCAGGTCCAGGCCCTCCTTGACGAGCGCGCCGCTGCCCTGGTGCGTCTCGATCAGCCCTTCGGCGCGCAGCACGGACAGCGCCCTGATCACCGTGTCGCGGGACACGCCGTGCTCCTGCGCCAGCTCACGCTGGGTGGGGAGGCGCTTCCGCGGGCCGTACGCACCGGCCGCGATCTGGGAGCGCAGCTTGTCGGCGATCAGCTCGTAGTCGTGCTTGCTGCCACTGGCCATCCACCAACCGTACAACCAGCGCTGGTTGCAGGGCGAGCACCCTGCTTGAGCGACAACTAATCCGAACAACCAGACAAGTTTGAGGGTTACCAACCAGCGGGCATCTCTTCGACACGGCAACCCCACCAATTTGTACGGGAGTTGCGAGGTTGACCGGACCCACAGCGGGGCCGTCCAAGCGGCACAACGGCGTGCGGGCGCCGACGCCCCTCACACCTTGAAGGAGTTGACCGCCATGCCTCTGCTCGCCCTCGTCCTCTCCGTCTTCTCCCTCGGCTTCGAGCAGCTCGTCCAGTGGAGGTACGGCGCCATGGGCGTGATCGGCCTGGTGCTGCTCACCATCGGCTTCAAGGCCAGGAACAGCACCTGCATCGGCATCGGCGCGGTGGTGCTGGTCCTGCTCTTCTCCCAGCCCACCACCTGACTCAGAAGACGTCGGGGCACCAGGGCCGGCGCGCCGTGCGGAACAGCGTGTCGGCCACCGCGGCGGCACCCGGGGTCTCCTCCGTCACGCGGCCCAGGGCCGCGAGGCGCGTCGCCGACTCGTCGCCCAGGTAGAGCGTGCTCAGCTCGCCGAGCTCCAGGGTGAGGTCGGCGGTCCGGGTGGTCGGGGCGCAGCTCGCGCCGTCCGGCGTGGCATCCAGGCGGAAACGGCCGCCGGACAGGCCCGACGCGTCACGGACGTCCAGGACGAGCGTCGCGGACGTCGGGTACGTACGGGCCTCCAGCGCGCGTAGGACATCCAGGATCCGCACCCACAGCGTGTCCGCGTGCGTGACGACGCGGGCCGCCCGCGGGTCGGGCAGCAGCAGCGGAAGCAGGTCGTCGGGAGCGCGGTGGCCCGTGCGGACCTTGACGATCCAGTCGATCGAGCAGAGGTACTGCCACAGGGCGCGCTCGGCCGCCGGGGAGACGGCGATCAGGCCTTGGACGGTCGCGGTGTTGAGCGGCTGCTTGGCATCGCCCCAGTGATCGTCGACCTTGTAGGAGACCAGGCCCTCCATCTCGCCGGAGGCGGAGCGGTACACCGCGTAGAAGGGCTCCGTCCAGGCGCCGGAGCCCATCAGGTGCGACTGGCCGGTGAACACCTGCCACCAGCGCTCGTTGCGGCTGACCGCTCCGGGCTGCCGACGGCGGAAGCGCTCGTACAACTCGGGGCCGGCCTTGCGGACCTCGTCCGCGTCCACCAGGTCGATGCGCCCGCCGTCGCCCGGCAGCGGCCGGTGCGGGTCGAGCCCGGTGCGCAGGACGTCGATCTCCCAGTCCGTGATCCAGGCGGCGGGGCCGAAGCCGTAGCGTCCGTAGATCGGGTACTCGGCGGCGTTCAGCGTGGACACCACGTCGCCGCGTTCCTTGGAGGCGGCGAGGTCCTCGGCCATCATGCGGCTGAGCAGCCCGCGGCGGCGGTGCGTCGGCGAGACGGTCACATTGGTGACCGCGGCCGCCGGAAGCGCGGCGCCGCCGACGGCGGTGAGTTCCTGCGCAAAGGAACGGAACGTGGCGACGCACCGGCCGCCGTCGAAGGCGCCCCGGGTGCGGGAGAAGTCCGTGTACGGCCCGCGGTCGGCGACCTCCTCGTCCGAGACCACCGGCGCGTACAGAAACCCGGTGGCCACCGCGCGCAGCCACTCCGGGAACTCGGATTCGGTGATCGTACGGACTTCGAGGCTCATGCGGCCACGTTAGGCGGCCAACGCGGATTCTGGCCACGAGTTTTGTGCGGGCGTTCTCCGCGACCTCCGCGGGGCGAGCCAGCTCCGCAGGGCGGCCCGGTCAGCGCTCTCCGTCAGGTGAACCGGTGTGTCCGTCCTCAGGCGCCGGACGGGCTGGGGGTTGCTGCCGGTCGCCGGTGGCCGCTCCGGGGATACCGCCCGGGCCGGGCATGCTGTGTTTTCCAGGGCGTGACATCAGCGGCTGCGCCGCGGTCCCCGGACCCCCGTACGCCGCGCGGTCTCGTGGTGCGTGGGGTCGACCGGCAGGTTCGCGCGTCACACATCACGTTTTACGGCCCGGACGGCACCCCCTGCACGGCCCCCTTCACACGCCACCGGTTCGGTTGTGGGAAGTGACGGTCTCCGTCCGGGTTGGCCGGTGTGTGTCCGTCCCCGAACGCCGGACGGGCTGGGGTTCCGGCCGTCGGCCGGTGGGCGACGGCCCGGCCGCGTCGACGCGCTCAGAACGTCGCGCGGATCGCGCCCACTTCCCGGCCGCCGCCCAGGAGGGGTGCGGTGCCGATGCGGGAGACCACCGGCGCGTCCACGCCCAGCATCTGCAACGCCCGGGCCAGCACCGGGCCCAGCGCGCGGCTCGCGCCGTCGTCGATCTTGAAGGCGAGGGCGCGGCCGTCGGCCAGGGCCACCGCCTGGACGGCCTCGGCGCCCATCTTCGACAGCGTGCCCGGCACCTCGCGCATCAGCCAGGTGTCCGGACGGCGGGTGCCGGCGACGTACTCGGGGTGGGCCCGCATCGCGTCGGCGACCCGGCGCTCGGCCGTCCCCTCCTCCGCCAGCACGAAGTGGCGGAACGCCCGCGCCAGGCCGACGACGCTGACGGCCATCAGCGGGGCGCCGCAGCCGTCGGTGCCGACCGCGGCGACCGGCTCGCCCGCGGCCTCCTCGACGACCGTGTGGACGAGCTGCTGGAGCGGGTGCTCCGGCGCGAGGTAGGAGTCCAGCGGCCAGCCGTTCAGCGCGCACGCGGCGAGCATCGCGGTGTGCTTGCCGGAGCAGTTCATGGTGACCCGGTCGCGGACACCCCCGCCCGCCAGGTAGGTCTCCGCCTCGGCCGGGTCGAGCGGCAGGTCCGGCGGGGTCTGCAGATCGGCCTCGGACAGTCCGTGGTCGGCGAGCATCTTGCGCACGAGGTCGAGGTGGAAGCCCTCGCCGGAGTGGCTCGCGGCGGCCAGCGCCAGCCGTTCCCCGGACAGGTCGAGGCCGGCCCGCAGCACGGCGGCGGCCTGCATGGGCTTGTTGGAGGACCGCGGGAAGACCGGGCGGGAGACGTCCCCGAGGGCCAGTTCCACGCTGCCGTCGGCCGCAAGGAGGACCAGGGAGCCCCGGTGATGCCCCTCGACGAAACCGGACCGTACGACGTCGGCGAGGACGGGGGATATCGGGGCGGGGGCGGTGCCGGACGTGATGGAGGACATGGGGGGCCTTCCGGGGGCGCGAGACCCGCGCCCGCCGAAGGGGGTTTCCCTCGTCTCAGGTGAGCAGGTCGTCTACTTGTGCTTCCCCTTCACGGTACCTGCGGGCGATCTCGGCGCCGCAGTCGTCGGCGGTCCGCTGGAGCTGCTGGCGGCGCCGCGACACCTGCTGCTCGTAACCGACCAGACGGCCCATCGCCGCGTCCAGCTCCTCGTCCGTACGGGCGGAGAGGTCCGAGAGCGCGACCTCGTCGAGCATCTCGGCGGCAAGCGTGCGGTACTCCTCGCCGCGCGGAGTGCAGAGCGTCACATGGCGGGCGGAACTGCCGCGCCCCGACGGCGTGTCGGCGAGGATCTCGGAGAGCCGGTCCACGACGGGTGCCTGCCGTCCGGTGCGCCGGGCGAGCTCGGCCCGCAGGATGTCGATCCGGCCGTGCAGCAGCCGCCGCACATAGCTGAGATCCGCCTCGTCGCGCCGCGAGTCGCGGCGCAGAGCACGCAGCTCGACCAACTGGAGCCCGCTCAGCCCGGGTTGGCGCGGGGCAGGTGGTGCGGGCGGACACGCGGCCGCATGGACTGTATGCGTAGGTGCCGGTACGGGACCGGGCGACTGCCCGGCACCAGATGTGCTCATGCGTGAACCGTCCCCTCGACCGGTGCGTCGGGCTGTGCACCGCCTGTGAGCATCGTGCCACTCCGGGTCGCGCGAACGCAGGCGCACAGCACCCGTTCGGCCGCAGGCATCATGGTGCATATGCGTGCAGTGGTGCAGAGGGTCGACGGCGCGAGCGTGACCGTCGCGGGCGAGACGGTCGGCGAGATCATCGGTGAGGGGCTGTGCGTCCTGGTGGGGGTCACCCACGGGGACACCCCGGAGAAGGCGGCCCAGCTGGCCCGGAAGCTGTGGTCCGTACGGATCCTGGAGGGCGAGAAGTCCTGCTCCGACGTGAACGCCCCGCTCCTGGTGATCTCCCAGTTCACCCTCTACGGAGACGCCCGCAAGGGCCGACGCCCCACCTGGAACGCGGCGGCGCCCGGCGAGGTCGCCGAGCCGCTGGTCGACGAGGTGGTGGCGCAGCTGCGGGCGCTGGGCGCGCAGGTGGCGACGGGCCGGTTCGGGGCGGACATGCGCGTCTCGCTCACGAATCACGGCCCGTTCACGGTGCTGCTCGAGGTCTGACAGGCCCTACGGCTCGACAACGACTTCCTGGGCCGCGGCGGTCGTACCCGCCAGCAGCGGGGCATCCACCGGGACGTTCCGCTTGACCAGCGCCAGCGCGATCGGGCCCAGCTCGTAGTGTCGGGCCGAGGTGGTCACGAAGCCCAGCTGGCGCCCCTCCGGGCCTTCCTCGGCGAGCCGCACCGGGTCGCCGTGTCCCGGCAGATGTACCTCGCTGCCGTCCAGGTGCAGGAAGACCAGCCGGCGCGGCGGCTTGCCCAGGTTCTGGACCCGGGCGACCGTCTCCTGGCCGCGGTAGCAGCCCTTCTGGAGGTGGACGGCGGTGCCGATCAACCCGATCTCGTGCGGGATGGTCCGGTGGTCGGTCTCGAAGCCGAGTCGGGGCCGGTGCTGCTCGACGCGCAGCGCCTCGTACGCGAGGATGCCGGCCGTCGGGCCGTGGGCGGCCGCGTACGCCTCCAGCCCCTCGCGCGGCAGGAACAGGTCCCGGCCGTACGCGGTCTCCCGCACGACGACGCCTTCCGGGGCCACGGCGATCGAACCGGCCGGCAGGTGCACCACCGCGAAGTCGGCCGTACGGTCCGCGACCTCGACCTTGTAGAAGAACTTCATCGACTCCAGGTACGCGATCAGCGCGTCCTGGGTGCCGGGTTCGACATGCGCCCAGACCGTCTCGCCGTCGTCGACGAGGTAGAGGGCGTGCTCGATGTGCCCGTGCGCGGAGAGGATCAGCGCCTCGGTGGCCTGCCCCGGCGGCAGGTCGCTGACGTGCTGGGTGAGCAGAAGGTGCAGCCAGCTCAGCCGGTCCTCGCCGGTGACGGCGATGACGCCGCGGTGCGAGAGATCCACGAGGCCGGCGCCGTCCGCGAGCGCACGCTGCTCGCGGAACAGGTCGCCGTAGTGGGCGGCGACACCTTCGTCGCGTCCTTCGGCGGGGACAGCGCCGGGCAGGGACAGCAGGGGGCTTCTCATGAAAAGAAGCCTACGACTCGGCCTTTGCGGCGTCGGCGGTGCACTTCCCGCAACGGCCGAAGATCGCGAAGTGCTTCATGTCCGTCTCGAAACCGAAGGATTCGCGCAGCGACGCGGTGAACTCGGCGGCGACGTCCACATCGGCCTCGATCACATCACCGCAGTCCCGGCACACCAGGTGGAGATGGTGGTGCCGGTCGGCCAGATGGTAGGTGGGAGCGCCGTGCCCGAGGTGGGCGTGGGAGACGAGGCCCAGCTCCTCCAGCAGCTCCAGGGTGCGGTAGACCGTGGAGATGTTCACGCCGCCCGCCGTCTTCCGCACCTCGGTGAGGATGTCGTCGGGCGTGGCGTGCTCCAGCGTGTCCACGGCCTCCAGCACCAGCTGACGCTGCGGCGTCAGCCGGTAGCCGCGCTTGCGGAGATCGCTCTGCCAGTCGGTGGTCACCACGCGTCCAGTGTAGAAGCGCTCCGGTGCGGCCTACCGGAAGAAGGCGATCCCGTCGTCCGGGAGCTCCGGGAGGTTGCGCGCCATATTGGCGACGTCCTCCGGGGTGACGACCTTCTTCAGGTGCGCCGACATGTACGGGCGGAGCTCCACCTCGGGGGTGGCCTTCTCGCCGACCCACATCAGGTCGCCCTTGACGTAGCCGTAGAGCCGCTTGCCACCGCTGTACGGGCCGGAGGCGGCGGTACGGGCCACGGCGTCGGTGGCCAGGTCGATCTGGGGCTTCTGGTCGGCCAGCTCGCCGTACCAGACCTCGACGATGCCCTGGTCACGGACCATGACGACCTCGACCTTGCGGTCCTTGTCGACGCGCCAGTAGCCGCTCTCGGTCTCCAGCGGACGGACCTTGTTGCCGTCCTTGTCGAGGACCCAGGAGTGCGAGACGTACTCGAGGAAGTCCCGGCCGTCGTGGGTGAAGGTGACCGCCTGGCCGAAGTTGCACTTCTCGGCACCGGGGAAGTCGGAGACGCCCGCACCCTCCCAGCGGCCGAGAAGGAAGGCCAGCGGGACGAGGGCCGGGTTGAGGTCGGACGGGATCTCGATCATGAGCTGCTCTGGCGTTCCGTAGTGGTGGTCAGCGCTGACCCTGGTACAGCTTCTTCACGGTCAGACCGGCGAAGGCGAGCACGCCGACGCAGACCAGGACCAGCAGGGAAGAGAAGAAAGCCTCAAGCACGGGGTGCTCCTCGGTGAGCGTGCGGTCGGAAAGGGTCCGGGCCCCAGCTTAGTGGGCTGGGGCCCGGGGCTCGCTGCGAGGTCAGCCGAGGAGCTGGTTCTGGAGGACGACGGTCTGCTGGAACGGGACCAGCGCCGCGCCGCCCTTGCGTGTCTGCGCGATCAGGGCGACCGTGTCACCGGCCCGGAGGTAGGCCAGCCGGGTCTGCTCGGCCCCGTACGGCTTCGGCTCCACGTAGACATTGGCGATGGTGAAGGGCACCGCGTACTCGTCCTTCCATGTCCTCGGCGGCGCTGAGCGGCTCCGGGAGCTTGTCCTTGGGGAGCGGCTTCGCCGGATAGGCGAGTCCGGGCTGGTTGAGCGGGGGCAGCGACGTCGGCGGGCGATCGGCCTGAATGCGGTAGCCGACGGCCGTTCCGCCGACGACACCGAGCAGCGCTGCGACGGCGATGATCACGGTGGTACGTCCCCGCGGTCGCGATCGCGGACTGACGTCGGAGGCCGGCGCGGCGACGGCCTCCGACGTCGGCTCCGCGGCCGCCTGTTCCGGCTCGGGCGGTGCCGTTCTGTGCAACTCCAAGAGATCCCCCCTCAGGACCTGGATGTGCGCATTCCGTTGTCTGTACGCACCACAGACCCATGGGGGTGAGACAGGGTTGTACGGCTCCGCATTACGATTCCGACCATGGCGAAGAAGCTCGTGATCAAGGTGACCGCCGGGGCCGATGCCCCCGAGCGGTGCTCGCAGGCCTTCACCGTGGCGGCCGTCGCGGTGGCCAGTGGCGTGGAGGTCTCCTTGTGGCTGACCGGGGAGTCGTCGTGGTTCGCGCTGCCGGGGCGGGCCGCGGAGTTCGAGCTGCCGCACGCCGCGCCGCTGCCGGATCTGATCGAGTCGATCCAGGCCGCGGGTCGGATCACGCTGTGCACGCAGTGCGCGGTCCGTCGGGACATCACCGAGAAGGACGTCATCGAGGGCGTGCGGATCGCCGGCGCGCAGGTCTTCGTCAGCGAGGTCATGGCCGACGGCGTACAGGCACTCGTCTACTGAGTCTCGTCACGGCGCTTCTTGCCGTCGAGTTCGTCCCACCACTCGTCCGACTGGGGATCGCCGGAGGGGTCGTCCCACCAGCGGTCCTCGGGGCCGCGCCGGTTGGCGATCATCGCCGCGACCGGTGGGACGAACATGGCGACGAAGCACATCGCGACGGCGGCCGGGACCGACCAGAGGCGTACGAAACCCCAGGCGGACACGAAGAGTACGAGGCATCCGCCCATCATCCAGAAGTAGATGCGTCGACGTCGGGCGAGCACGGTTCAATTCTACGTACGACCGGAGCGCCGTACCCCCTGATGAAAGGCGTCCAACCCCCTGGGGATACGGCCCTCCGGCCGGTACTGGGTGCCGTCAGACGGCGATGACGACCTCGGCCAGGCCACCGGTCCGGGCGACGACCGTACGGTCCGCCGTCGCGCCGCCCGGGACGAGGGCACGCACGGTCCAGGTGCCCTCGGCCGCGTAGAAGCGGAACTGTCCGGTCGCCGAGGTGGGGACCTCGGCGGTGAACTCGCCGGTCGAGTCCAGCAGGCGCACGTAACCGGCGACGGGCCGGCCGTCGCGGGTCACCTGACCCTGGATCGTGGTCTCACCGGGCTTGATCGTCGAGGCGTCGGGGCCGCCGACCTGCGCTCCACACATGTCTTCTCTGTCCTTACGGTCGGGGGTTCCGGGGATGGTCCGGAGGCTTACTTGTCGGCGCCGAGCTCGATCGGCACGCCGACGAGGGAGCCGTACTCGGTCCACGAGCCGTCGTAGTTCTTGACGTTCTCGACGCCGAGCAGCTCGTGCAGCACGAACCAGGTCAGCGCGGAGCGCTCACCGATGCGGCAGTAGGCGATGGTGTCCTTCGCCAGGTCGACCCGCTCGTCGGCGTAGAGGGCCTTGAGCTCGTCGTCCGACTTGAAGGTGCCGTCGTCGTTGGCGTTCTTGGACCACGGGATGTTGCGGGCGGTGGGCACGTGGCCGGGGCGCTGCGACTGCTCCTGCGGCAGGTGGGCCGGGGCGAGCAGCTTGCCGCTGAACTCGTCGGGGGAGCGGACGTCGACCAGGTTCTGGTTGCCGATGGCGGCGAGCACCTCGTCACGGAAGGCGCGGATCGAGGTGTCCTGGGCCTCGGCCTTGTACTGGGTGGCCGCGCGCTCCGGAACCTCGGCGACCAGGTCGCGGGAGTCGAGCTCCCACTTCTTGCGGCCGCCGTCGAGGAGCTTCACGTCGCGGTGGCCGTAGAGCTTGAAGTACCAGTAGGCGTAGGACGCGAACCAGTTGTTGTTGCCGCCGTAGAGGATGACGGTGTCGTCGTTGGCGATGCCCTTGGCCGAGAGGAGCTTCTCGAAGCCCTCCTGGTCGACGAAGTCGCGGCGCACCGGGTCCTGGAGGTCCTTCTTCCAGTCGATGCGGACGGCGTTGCGGATGTGGTTCACGTCGTACGCGGACGTGTCCTCGTCCACCTCGACGATGACGACCTTCGGGTCGTCGATGTGGGCCTCGGCCCAGTCGGCGTCGACGAGTACTTCGCTGCGACGGCTCATGCTTCTCTCCTCCGGGGCAGTGTGCGGCGGGATGGTGCGGACGGCCCCGGGCGTGCGGGTACGGATGCACGGGGGCTGCGTTCTACACAGTGGGGCCAGGCCCTTGCGATCTGTGGGAGGGCCTGCGGGAAAACGGGATTCGGACGTCCCGCTCAGGCGGTGCGACAGAGCATGGCGGCGACGCGGCACAGGTCGACTGCCCGCCGCTTCGTGAGATCCGCCTGTCGCTTCATGTGTCCGATCGTAGGGACGCACGGGCAGCCGTGTCACCGGCGTGTCGCACTTTGAGACGCGATCGTCTGCATGGAGAGACGCCTGGCCGTCCCGAAGTCGCCGTTCCGGGCCCCGTCACGGTCGGCGTCCGCACTCCTTCTGCCCAGCGGACGCGACCGTCTCACCATCCGGTTATCCGGTCAGCGACACCCCGGTGCCGGTGCCCGAGAAGCGCAGTCCTTCCTCGGTGGCCGTGGCCCGGTCGAGGGTGATGCTCCTGGGCAGGCCGTCGATCCTCAGCTCGTAGTCGACCGCCTTGCTCACCTTCTTCTGGAAGGACCCCGGCAGTCCAGGGATGTCCTCGGCCTGCAGCCGGACCGTTTTGCCGTCGACGATCGACACCGTGCTGTAGACGGTGAGGGGGCGGTCCCCCTTCACCATCCGCATGAGAGCGTCCGGGACCGCGATCCCCGCACGCGCGAGCAGATCGTCCACCGACCCGCTGATCTTGACCTGGCCCTTGGCCGCCCGCTCCGGTCCGGCATAGGCCACCGTCGCGCCCACGGGCGCCGCCTTCGCCAGTGCCTCGTACGAGATACGCGCCGAGCCGGTGGCCCGGGCGGCGGTCCCGGAGGAGAAGTTGCTGTCGAACTTCACGTCCCGCAGCTCGGCCTCGACCTCGGTGACGTCCACCTGGTGGCCCTCCGCGCTGGCCTTCACGCCGTCGAGGCGCACCTCGACCTCGTCCAGCTCGAAGGCGGCGGCCTGCGTGAGGAAGGGGAAGCCCTTTATGGAGACGTCCGGCTCCGAGACCAGACCCTGACTCGCCTTGATCTTGCCGGCCGCCCTGTCCTCCGCGTAGCCGACGGCGAAGCGGTCCGCGGCGACGAAGAGGCCGCCGAGAATCACCCCGATGATCAGTAGTGCGCGCAGTGCTCGCATTGCTTACGTATCCCCCCACCCGGTAACGATCAAGCCGTTCCGAGCCTAACGCGAGCGTTACGAAACCACCCTGCCGATGAGGTAGACCGCCGGCACCGCCACCGTGAGCGGCAGCGCGACACCGGCCGTGAAGTGCACGAACCGGGACGGGTAGTCGTAGCTCGCCACCCGCAGCCCGATCAGCGCGCACACCCCCGCCCCGAGGCCCAGCAGCGCGCCCTGCGTACCCATGCCGCTCAGCGCGCCCGCTCCCGCCCCTGCCCCGGCTGCCGCCAGCAGCGCGACCGCGACGGACGCGACACCGGGCAGTGGCACCGCACGGGCCAGTGCCGCGACGCCGACCGCCAGCGCGCCGACCGTGACCGCGTCCGGCTCGGCGGCGAGGTATCCGGCCGCGACGACCGCCAGCGCCGCGGAGGCGACGGTGGCCATCAGGCCGTACATCCGCTCGTCGGGCGAGGCGTGGCTGCGCAGCTGGAGTACGAGTGACAGCAGCACCCAGACGCCGAGCGTGCCGAGAATCGCGGCGGGCGCGTGCTCCCGCCCCGCGGCGAGCAGGGCGACATCGGCGGTGAGGCCGCCGGCGAAGGCCAGTGCGATGCCCTGGCGGGCGGGCCACATGCCGTTCAGCCGGAACCAACCGGCCGCGGTGACCGCCTGGAGCAGCACGAGCGGGACGGCGAGCGCGTACGTGCCCAGGGCGGCGGTCCCCGCGAGCAACGCCGCCAGCACGGCGGTGAGCACGGCGGGCTGCATCCCGGGCGGGATGATCGGCGACCGCCCCTCGGCGCGTGCACGCTGGGCGTACGTCATGGGCGCGTCCACTGTCACGGCCTCGTTCACCTTCGCCTCGGGCGGCAACGGCGCGGTCCGCGCGTCCGTCCCCGCGAACCCTTCATGAACCGCGTGTGCGGCCGCGACGGCCTGCGCGGCGTCGCCCGACGTGTCGCCGGACGTGTTGTCGGCCTCGGCGACGCCCTGCGGGCCGGCCGTGCCG
The DNA here is from genome assembly GCF_039536205.1 of Streptomyces sannanensis. Lineage (GTDB taxonomy): Bacteria > Actinomycetota > Actinomycetes > Streptomycetales > Streptomycetaceae > Streptomyces > Streptomyces sannanensis. The sequence goes on from NZ_BAAAYL010000001.1 coordinate 3,192,940, forward strand.
CCTGCGGCGGCCGCGTGGCCGGACGCATAGGCGGCCTCGGCCCGCACCTGCGGGACCGGCGGGAAGTAGGCCGTCTCGGCGGCAACCGAGTGCGGACCGGGAGCGTACAACTCACCGCCGGCCTGCGGCACCGGCGGGAAGTAAGCCGTCTCGGCCGCCGCCTGCGGTATGGGCGGGAAGTAGGCCGTCTCGGCCGCCGCCTGCGGTATGGGCGGGAAGTAGGCCGTCTCGGCGCCAACCGAGTGCGGACCGGGAGCGTACAACTCACCGCCGGCCTGCGGCACCGGCGGGAAGTAGGCGGACTCGTCCGCCGCCTGCGGCACCGGCGGAAGGTACGCCGTCTCGGCCGCCGCGGCCTGTGGGTCGGCCGGCACGGGCGGGAGGTACGCCGTCTCCGGCATCGCGGCATACGGGGGCCGGCCGTACGCCGTCCCGTCCGCGGGGGCGTGGCCGGGGTGGGCCTGGGGCTGGTACTGGGTGTCCCAGGTCTCCGACTGCCATGCCTGGGTGGCGTACGGGTCGTACGGGTACTGCTGGTCGCTCATGACGTGGGGGTCACCCTCCTGCGAATGGCGGAAGCACCTCGACCGTGCCGCCCTCGGCCAGCCGTACCGTCTCATGACCACGGGTCCCGACGGGGTCGCCGTCGACAAGGAAGGAGCAGCGCATCAGGACGCGTGTCAGCTCTCCCGGGTGCCGCTCGCGCACCGCGTCCAGGGCCTCGGCCAGGGTCTCCGCCGAGTACGGCTCATCCGCGGTCCCGGCGGCGGACTTGGCCGCTGCCCAGTAGCGGATGGTTCCCGCTGCCATGACGACCTCCTTTCGTCGGGCTCCATGATGGGCTACGTGTGTACCAGCCAGTCGGCGAGGCGGCTCAGCAGCCCCTCGTCGGCGGCGTTCTCGGCGTGGCCCATGCCCGGCTCCAGCCAGAGGTCGGCGGGACCCGCCGCGGCGAGCATCCGCGGGTGGTCGAGGGGGAAGTACGGGTCGCGGTCGCCGTGGACGATCAGCAGCGGTGTCGGGGCGATGAACGGGACGGACTCGACGGGGGACATCGGCACCGGGTCCCACTCCCGGTGGTGGATGCGGGTGCCGAAGCCGTAGCGGCCGACCAGGCGGCCGGCGGGCCGGGTGACCAGCCAGTGCAGACGCCGCATGGGGGCGGTGCCGCGGTAGTACCAGCGGGCCGGTGCGCTCACCGCGGCCACGGCATCGGTACGCGCCTCCGTGTGTCCCCGGTGCGTCGCAGCGTGCCGCAGCACCACCGAGCCGCCCATCGAGAAACCGACGGTCACGACCCGCTCGTGCCCCAGTGAGCGTGCCCAGGACACGGCGGCCGCCAGGTCGAGCACCTCGCGGTCGCCGACGGTCGACCGGCCGCCGGACCCGCCGTGCCCCCGGAAGGAGAAGGTGACCACGGCCGCGCGGCGGGCGAACGTCCGGGCCACCCGGCGCACCGCGGGCCGGCCGAGCGAACCGGTGAAGCCGTGCGCGACGACGATCGCGCAGCCGCCGGAGCCCTGCTCGGACGGCTCGTACAGCGCTTCGATCCGTACTCCGTCATCCGTGCGGAGCATCGTGCGCCGCGCATCCGCGGTGATCGTGGGAACAGTCACAGCGGGCAAACGGTCCTCGGACACGGAACTCATGTGGGCTATTCTGCTGGGCAGAGGATCCGGGCAACGTCGCCCCCGGGTCCTTTTGTGCTTTTCGAGCGTTACAGGCGTTACACATGAAGGCGAGGGATCGCGGACCCCGGGGCGCGCGGGGGCCGTACGTGTACGAAGCAGTGCCACTGCTCCCAGCCACCGCTGGGAGGTGCCCCACGCGGGGACCGAGGAGGGACCGACGTAATGGGCGAGCGAAACCTGCATGAGCCGACGAGCCGCCGGGCAGGCGGTGGTCGGGGATGAGCTCTCTGCTGCTGCTGACCAATGCCCTCCAGCCGTCGACGGAGGTACTGCCCGCGCTCGGCCTGCTGCTGCACAGCGTCCGGGTGGCCCCGGCGGAGGGGCCGGCGCTCGTCGACACCCCGGGTGCCGACGTCATCCTGGTGGACGGCCGTCGTGATCTGCCGCAGGTGCGCAGCCTCTGCCGGCTCCTTCGCTCCACCGGGCCCGGCTGTCCGCTGCTGCTGGTCGTGACCGAGGGCGGCCTCGCGGCCGTCACCGCCGACTGGGGCATCGACGACGTCCTGCTGGACACGGCGGGCCCCGCCGAGGTGGAGGCCCGGCTGCGGCTGGCCCTGGGCCGGCAGCAGATCGGCACGGACGACTCGCCTATGGAGATCCGCAGCGGCGACCTGTCCGTCGACGAGGCGACGTACAGCGCGAAGCTGAAGGGCCGGGTCCTGGACCTCACGTTCAAGGAGTTCGAGCTGCTGAAGTACCTCGCGCAGCACCCGGGCCGGGTGTTCACGCGGGCGCAGCTGCTCCAGGAGGTCTGGGGTTACGACTACTTCGGCGGCACGCGCACGGTCGACGTCCACGTACGGCGGCTGCGCGCCAAGCTCGGCCCCGAGCACGAGTCCCTCATCGGCACGGTCCGTAACGTCGGCTACCGTTTCGTGACCCCGGAGAAGGTCGAACGCGCGGCCGAGGAGGCCAAGGCGAAGGCCACCACGAAGGCCGCCGCGCGTGCGGAGGGCTCCGCCGGGGACGGCCGGGCGGCCGTACGCCCTGCCCAGAGGTAGGTCACCCCGCGTAGACTTCGCGCGTGGCCAAGGTGACGCGTGATGATGTGGCAAGACTGGCGGGGACGTCGACCGCGGTCGTCAGCTATGTCATCAACAACGGACCCCGGCCGGTCGCCCCGGCCACGCGCGAGCGTGTACTCGCCGCGATCAAGGAGCTGGGCTACCGGCCCGACCGGGTCGCGCAGGCGATGGCCTCGCGGCGCACGGACCTCATAGGCATGATCGTCCCGGATGCGCGGCAGCCGTTCTTCGCGGAGATGTCCCACGCGGTCGAGCAGGCCGCGGCCGAGCGCGGAAAGATGGTCCTGGTCGGCAACTCCGACTACCTCGACGAGCGTGAGGTCCACTATCTGCGGGCCTTCCTCGGCATGCGGGTCGCCGGGCTGATCCTGGTCAGCCAGGGGCCGAGCGAGCGGGCCGCCGCGGAGATCGAGGCCTGGGACGCCCGGGTGGTGCTGCTGCACGAACGGCCCGAGGCCATAGACGACGTGGCCGTCGTCACGGACGACATCGGTGGCGCGCAGCTCGCCACCCGGCATCTGCTGGAGCACGGTCACGCGTCCGTCGCCTGTGTGGGCGGTGTCGAGTCGACGCCGACCATAGGCGACCCGGTCACCGACCATGTCGAGGGCTGGCGCCGGGCCATGCTGGAATCCGGGCGCCCGACCGACGGCCTGCTCTACCACGCCCCGTTCAACCGTTACGACGCCTACCAGGTGGCGCTGGGCATCCTCGACCGGCCCGACCGGCCGACAGCGATCTTCTGCGCGACGGACGACCAGGCGATCGGCGTGCTGCGGGCCGCGCGCGAGCTGCGCATCGACGTGCCGACCGAGCTGGCGGTGGCCGGCTTCGACGACGTCAAGGAAGCCGGGCTGACCGATCCGCCGCTGACGACGGTGGCCTCGGACCGGCCCGCGATGGCCCGTGCGGCGGTGGACCTGGTGCTGGACGACGGTCTGCGGACGCCCGGCTCACGCCGGGAGCGGCTGAAGCAGTTCCCCTCCCGGCTGGTGATCCGCCGCTCCTGCGGCTGCGGCTGAGGTCGCTTTCCGGGGCCTGGGTTGCCGCGCTGGTCCAGTCGACGTCTGTGTCCGTCTCAAGCGCTGGACGGGCTTGGCGGGGGTTGCTGTCACCGGCCACCCGGACGTCAGAGGCCCCCGGATCGTTGCCGGGGGCCTCTGGAGTGTGTCACTCGGCAGGATTCACCGCCGCTTACCGCACAACCGTGATCCGGTCCGTCACCGGCGGCGCCAGCGGCGCGGACGGGCTGGAGTGGGCGGTCAGATAAGCGGTGAAGGCGTCCAGGTCGGACGGACCCACCAGCTTGTTCTTGTGCTCCTTGAGCACCGTGAAGCCGTCGCCCCCGCCCGAGAGGAACTCGTTCATCGCGACACGGTAGGTCTTCGCCGGGTCGATCGGCTCACCGTTCAGCTTCACCGAGCCGACGACGATCCGGTCCGCGCCGGTCTTCGTCATGTCCAGGGTGTAGGTGAACCCCTTCGAGACCTGAAGGATCTTTATCGAGGCCTGGTTCGCTCCGCTGACCTGCTGCTGCAGCGCGGTGATCAGCTGGGCGCCGGTCAGGTCCACGACGTTCATCATGTTGGTGAAGGGCTGCACGGCGAAGGCGTCGCCGTACGTCACGACGCCCTTGCTCTCCGCCGTGTACTTCAGGTCGCCGCGGATGCCGCCGGGGTTCATCAGCGCCAGCTGTGCGCCGCCCTTGTCGGCCGGGGCGAGCGCCTCGAGCTGCGCGTCGGCGATCACATCGCCGAGCGGCTTCTCGTACTGGCTCGTCGGCGCCCCGCGGCCGTCGATGTCGGCGGAGATGTAGCCCACCGGCCGGTTGGCGACCTCCGCTGCAAGCCCGTTCCAGCGGTCGATCAGCTCGTGCATGACGTTCTTGTAGCCGGGCTGGAACTGGCGGATGCGCACGGGGTGGTTCGCGGACTCCACGCCCGTACGGACGATGTCGCGGGTGCCGCGGTCGTAGGTCAGCGTGGTGTCCGTGTACAGCCGGCCGAAGGAGGCGGCCGAGGTCACCAGGCGCGGCTTGCCGGACGGGTCCGGGATGTTGCACACATACGCCTGGTGGGTATGGCCGGTGACGAAGGCGTCCACCTTGGCCGTGGTGTTCTTCGCGATCTCGGCGATCGGTCCGGAGATGCCGGCGCCCGGGCCGGGGCTGTCGCAGTCGTAGTTGAAGTCGCCGGAGGCGGGGAAGCCGCCCTCGTGGACCAGCGCCACGACGGCCTTCACGCCCTGGCGGTCGAGCTCCTGGGCGTACTTGTTGATCGTCTCGACCTCGTCGCCGAACTTCAGGCCCTTCACGCCCTCGGCGCTGACGACGTCCGGGGTGCCCTCCAGGGTGACCCCGATGAAGCCGATCTTCACGCCCTTGTGCTGGTAGACCCAGTACGGGGCGAGGATCGGCTTGCCGTTCTTCTCGTCCGTCACATTGGCGGCCAGGTAGGGGAAGTCGGCGCCGTGGAAGGACTTGCCCTCCTCGTAGCCCCCGTCGAAACAGCCGTCCTTCGGATGGCAGCCGCCGTTCTGCATGCGCAGCAGCTCGTCGCGGCCCTCGTCGAACTCGTGGTTGCCCACGCCCGCGACATCGAGCCCGAGGCCGTTCATCGCCTCGATGGTCGGCTCGTCGTGGAAGAGCCCGGAGACCAGCGGGCTGGCCCCGATCATGTCGCCCGCGGCGGCGGTGATGGAGTACTCGTTCCCCTGGCGCGCCTCGCGCAGGTCCTCCAGCAGGTTCGCGACACCGCCCGCCTGAATGGTCTCGATCCCGCCGTCCGGCAGCTTCTGGGTCACCTGACCCGACTTGCCCGGCACCGGCTCCAGGTTTCCGTGCAGGTCGTTGAACGAAAGAAGCTGCACATCGACGGTGCGGGAGCTGCGGTCCCGGCCGGGCGCGTCCTCCTGGGCGGCCGCGGCCGGCATGGCGGCGGCGACCAGGGCGCCTGCGGCGGCGAGGCCCGCGGCTCCGGTGAGCATGCGCCGGGTGGCCCGCTGTGTGCGGGATGTCGGTGACATTAAGTCCCCTCGTGAGTTCTGTGAGAGCCAGGTCCTGTCCGTCCGATCAGGCCGGATCAGCGAACGGCGGCCGACGCGGTGCATCGCAAGGCGGAGGAGGGCCCGCCGGGGCGGCTGATGTCCACGCATGCGGTGGGGGCACCTCCCTGCAGTAGCTGGGGGCCATCGGCGACCGACGACAACGGTGGGGGCACCTCCCGTACCCGAAGGGCTGCGGGGGGAGAGGTGCGCCCGCCGCGTAGCGGCTGATGTCACCGAGGCGTCGCGAGCCCGGCATGATCGGCCGGACAGGACCTGGGGCTGACGTCCGGGCAGCCTACGGTCAACGCGCGTAGCGCAACAGGGTGTATGCGGTTACGAGCTGATTGCCATTGCCCTCCCCCTTGCGGTCCGTCAGATCCCTTCCGCCGCCATGACGCCGTGTGCCGGGAGCCGTCTCGCCCACACCGGCACCGGCCTTCGCCGTAGGCTCGTACGCATGACGAACGATCCAGCCGCCCTCACCCCGGGACGCGAGATCCACACCCTCGACGAGCTCACCCACGAGCAGGCGCAGGCCGTCCTCGACCTGCTGGCGGACGCCGCCCGCTCCGACGGCATGCAGGCCGTGTCCGAGCAGGGCCGGCTCCAGCTGCGCGGCGGCCGGCGTGAGGGCATCAAGCACATGCTGCTGTACGCGGACGGACAGCTCGTCGGTTACGCCCAGCTGGAGGACACCGACCCGGTGGAGGCCCCGGCCGCCGAGCTGGTGGTGCACCCCGACCACCGCGGGCGCGGACACGGGCGGGCGCTCGGGTCGGCCCTGCTGGCCGCGTCCGGCAAGCGGCTGCGGGTGTGGGCGCACGGCGGGAAGTCGGCGGCCCGGCATCTGGCGCAGGTCCTGGGGCTCACCCTGTTCCGTGAACTGCGGCAGATGCGGCGGCCGTTGGCGGGGAGCCAGGAGCTCCCCGATCCGGTGCTGCCAGACGGGATCACGGTCCGCGCGTTCGTCCCCGGCGAGGACGACGCGGCATGGCTCGCCGTGAACGCCGCCGCCTTCGCGCACCACCCCGAGCAGGGCTCGCTGACCCAGCGGGACCTGGACGACCGCAAGGCCGAGCCGTGGTTCGACCCGAAGGGCTTCTTCCTGGCGGTACGCACCGATTCCGACAGCGTCTCCACCGCGGGGTCCGACCGGATCGTCGGCTTCCACTGGACGAAGGTGCACGCCGAGGAGCGGCTCGGCGAGGTGTACGTCGTCGGCGTCGGCCCGGACGCCCAGGGCTCCGGCGTGGGCAAGGCCCTCACCGTGATCGGTCTGCGCCATCTGGCGGCAGAGGGTCTGCCGACGGCGATGCTGTACGTCGACGGGGACAACATCCCGGCACTGACGGTGTACGAGCGGCTGGGGTTCGTCACGCACGAGGTGGACCTGATGTACCGCACGGAGACCTGAGACTCCCAACGAACAAGGGGGCGGCGGAACTTGACGCCGCCCCCTTCTTTGCATCACCCTTTCACTACTTGATTAGTGAAAGGGGGGAAGACATGGTCGAGTTCCGCATTGACCGCCGCAACGGCGTCGCCACCTATCTGCAGATCGTCCAGCAGGCGAAGCAGGCTCTACGGCTCGGACTGCTGGAGCCGGGCGACCGGCTGCCCACCGCCCGCGAGGTCGTCGAGGCCACCGCCATCAACCCGAACACGGTGCTCAAGGCCTACCGGGAACTGGAGCGCGAAGGCCTGGTCGAGGCCCGCCGCGGCCTCGGCACCTTCGTACGCCGCACGCTCGGCAGCGCACCCGCCGACTCACCGCTGCACGCCGAACTGACCGGCTGGGCGACTCGCGCCCGCAAGGCCGGGCTGGAGAGGGACGACGTGACCGCGCTCTTCACCGCCGTACTGGACGAGATCTACAAGGGGAACGACAGATGAGCGACACCGCCATCGAGGCGGACGGCCTCGGCAGGCGCTACCGGCGCGGCTGGGCCCTGCGCGACTGCTCCTTCCGGCTGCCTGCCGGCCGCGTCTGCGCCCTGGTCGGGCCCAACGGCGCGGGCAAGTCCACCCTGCTCGCGCTCGCGACCGGACTGCTCAGGCCCACGGAGGGCACGGTCCGCGTGCTCGGCACCGATCCGGCCGCGGCGCGCGAACACATCGCGTACGTCGCCCAGGAGAAGCCGCTCCACCCGCAGTTGACCGTCGCCGACACGCTGCGCATGGGCCGCGAGCTCAACGCCGCCCGCTGGGACGACACGACGGCACGCTCGATCGTGGCCGAACTCGACCCGCGCGCCCGTATACGCTCCCTGTCCGGCGGCCAGCGCACCCGCGTCGCCCTCGCCCTTGCCCTCGGCAAACGGCCCGAACTCATGCTGCTGGACGAGCCGATGGCCGACCTCGACCCGCTCGCCCGCCACCAGCTGATGGGCGCACTGCTCGGCCACGCGCACGAGCAGGGCACCACCGTCGTGATGTCCTCGCACATCCTCACCGAGCTCGAGGGCGCCTGCGACTATCTGCTGCTCGTCGACGGCGGCCGTATCCGCCTCGGCGGCGAGACCGAGGACATCCTCGCGGCGCACGTTCTGCTCACCGGCCCGGTCGGCGACCTCGCCCCGCACACGGTCGTCGAGTCCCGCACGACGGGCCGTCAGCTCACCGCGCTGGTACGCACCGAGGGCCCGGTCGGCGACGCCTGGCAGTCCATGGAACCGTCCCTGGAGGAACTCTTGCTCGCGCATCTCCGCTCCCCGGAGGCCCCCGTACTGCTCACCCCGAGCGCCGAGTCCCGCGAGGCGGTGACGACCGCGTGAGCACTGCGTTCACTCTGCGAGGCCCCGCATGGGTGGCCGTCCGCCAGCACCGGCGGGCGCTGTGGGCCGGCCTCGGGCTGCTCGTGCTGGCAGCGGGGTACCTGCTGTGGGTACGGCTGTCGGCCGGCGACGCGGCCGCGACCCTGCAGGCCACCGGGTGTCAGGTGGAAACCGAGAACCAGGACTGTCTCGGCGACATACAGAATTACTTGGACGCTGAAGTCCCCTTCGAGTTCGCCATCACAAGGATCGGCCTGGTGATGGCCGTCCTGCCGAGCCTGCTCGCCGCGTTCGTCGCCGGCCCGCTGATCGCCCGTGAGCTGGAGAGCGGGACGTACAAGCTGATGTGGAGCCAGTCGGTGAGCCCGGCACGCTGGCTCGCCGCCAAGCTCGCCGTGCCCGGGGCGCTGGCGCTCACCGGAATCGGCCTGTTCTCCGTGCTGTACTACTGGGCCTGGTCAACGGGGCCTGGCGAATTCGGCACCAGGCACTGGTACGAGGTCCCCGTCTCCGCCTCGGCCCTGCCGGTGCCGCTCGCGTACGGCGTCTTCGGCATCGCCGTCGGCGCACTCACAGGACTGCTGGTCGGCCGCACCGTCCCCGCGCTCGCCACGGGCGCCCTCGCCGTCGGCACGGTCTCCGTCGTGATGTGGTCGTACATACAGCCCTGGCTGTGGCCCGTCGAAACCGCCGAAAACGTCGAAACCGTCGAGAATGCCCTGGTCGGCAGCGCCTCCGTAGTCGACAACGGCCTGCTCACGCGCACCGGTGAGCACCTGCCCTTCTCGGTGTGCAGGAGCAGCTCGAACGAGGAGCAGCTGGAGCAGTGCAAGGCCGCGCACGACGTCATCGGCACGTGGGCCGAGTACCACCCTTCCTCGCACTTCTTGCCCCTTCAGCTCGTCCACAGCGGCATCCTCCTCGTCCTCGCCGCGGCCGCCGCCTTCGCCGCCTTCCGGGTGCTCAAACGGCGCCACGCCTGAGGGCCGCGGGCCCCGGGGCGAGCGGGAGCCAGTTGCCGCGCCCCGGTGCCGGCGGCATGAGCCTGCCGCTCTCGGGCGGCCGGAGGCGCCGCCCAGGTGGGCCGCCATACTCGCCCGCGGGACCCGGAGAACGCTCGAGCGCCACCACGCCTGAAGGCTGACCCGCGCCCCGGGAGCCGGGGTTGCCGCTCCCGAGGCCCCGACGGACACCGCCTGGGCCTCGGGGGCCGTGTCGCGATCCCCCGGATGTCATGTCCCCGTTACCGCGCATTCAGACAGGCTTGGAACGCTCAGGGAATGCAGCCCGCCGCGCCCTCCCCTCGGAACAGGAGAAAGCCCGCAAATTCGGACGCCTCCGATGCGCCCACAGGCGCCTCCGCGCGGAAGAATGGGTTCATGAACAGGCAGCCCAGCACCGAGGTCCCCCTCCAGAACGGCCAGACGTCCGTCGGCTCCTTCGCGGCGCACCGGCCGCGCACCGCTGTGGGCACCACCATGGAGGGTCTGGACGTGGAGACCCATATCGACGCGGGCGTCGACGGGTACGCGGCGGATGTCGTTCCGCCGGACGGGGAGCTCCCGCACGGCCGCTTCCTGGACCGGGAGCGCAGTTGGCTGGCGTTCAACGAACGAGTGCTGGAGCTCGCCGAGGACCCGGCGACCCCGCTCCTCGAGCGCGCCAACTTCCTGGCGATCTTCGCATCGAACCTCGACGAGTTCTTCATGGTGCGGGTGGCCGGCCTCAAGCGCCGTATCGCCACCGGTGTCGCCACCCGTTCGGCCTCCGGGCTCCAGCCCCGCGAGGTCCTGGACCTGATCTGGACCCGCTCGCGCGAGCTCATGGCGCGGCATGCCGCCTGCTTCCAGCAGGACGTGGCCCCGGCCCTGGCCGAGGAGAACATCCACCTCATCCGCTGGCCGGACCTCACGGAGAAGGAGCAGGCGCGGCTCTTCACGCTGTTCCGCCAGCAGATCTTCCCCGTGCTGACCCCGCTGGCCGTGGACCCCGCGCACCCCTTCCCGTACATCTCGGGCCTCTCCCTCAACCTGGCCGTCGTCGTCCGCAACCCGGTCAGCGGCCACCGCCACTTCGCGCGGGTGAAGGTGCCACCGCTGCTGTCCCGCTTCCTGGAGGCGTCCCCGCAGCGGTACGTACCGCTGGAGGACGTCATCGCGGCGCACCTCGAGGAGCTGTTCCCCGGGATGGAGGTCCTCGCCCACCACACGTTCCGGGTGACCCGGAACGAGGACCTGGAGGTGGAGGAGGACGACGCCGAGAACCTGCTCAAGGCGCTGGAGAAGGAGCTCATGCGGCGCCGCTTCGGCCCGCCGGTGCGCCTGGAGGTCGAGGAGTCCATCGACCCGTACGTCCTGGACCTGCTCGTCCGCGAGCTGAAGATCTCCGACTCCGAGGTGTACCCGCTGCCCGGACCGCTGGACCTCACCGGCCTCTTCGGCATCGCCTCCCTCGACCGTCCCGAGCTGAAGTACCGGAAGTTCGTCGCCGGCACCCACCGGGACCTCGCCGAGGTCGAGTCCGCGTCCGCGCCCGACATCTTCGCGGCCCTGCGGGAGCGGGACGTCCTGCTCCACCACCCGTACGACTCCTTCTCGACCTCCGTCCAGGCTTTCCTGGAGCAGGCGGCGGCCGACCCGGACGTCCTCGCGATCAAGCAGACCCTCTACCGGACCTCCGGCGACTCGCCGATCGTCGACGCGCTGATAGACGCCGCCGAGTCCGGCAAGCAGGTGCTCGTCCTGGTCGAGATCAAGGCCCGCTTCGACGAGCAGGCCAACATCAAGTGGGCGCGCAAGCTGGAGGAGGCCGGCTGCCATGTCGTGTACGGCCTGGTCGGGCTGAAGACCCACTGCAAGCTGTCGCTGGTCGTCCGGCAGGAGGGCGAGATCCTGCGCCGCTACTCACACGTGGGAACGGGCAACTACCACCCCAAGACCGCCCGCCTCTACGAGGATCTGGGCCTGCTCACCGCGGACCCGCAGGTCGGCGCCGACCTCTCCGACCTCTTCAACCGGCTGTCCGGCTACTCCCGCCGCGAGACCTACCGCCGGCTGCTGGTCGCCCCCAAGTCGCTGCGCGACGGCCTGATCGCCCGGATCAACAAGGAGATCGCCCACCACCGCTCCGGGCGCCCCGCCTCCGTACGCATCAAGGTCAACTCGATGGTCGACGAGGCCGTCATCGACGCCTGCTACCGGGCCTCGCAGGCCGGTGTCCCGGTCGACGTCTGGGTCCGCGGCATCTGCGCGATACGCCCCGGAGTCCCCGGCCTCTCCGAGAACATCCGCGTCCGCTCCGTCCTCGGACGCTTCCTCGAGCACTCGCGGATCTTCGCCTTCGGCAACGGCGGCGAACCCGAGGTGTGGTTCGGCAGCGCCGACATGATGCACCGCAACCTCGACCGCCGCATCGAAGCGCTGGTACGGGTCACCGACCCGGCCCACCGCGCATCCCTCAGCCGACTGCTGGAGACCGGCATGTCCGACACCACCTCCTCCTGGCACCTCGGACCCGACGGCGACTGGACCCGGCACTCCACCGACGGTGACGGTCAGCCGCTGCGGAACGTACAGGAGATGCTGATAGACGCCCGGAGGCGCCGGCGTGCACAGCCCTGACCCGCTCCGACAGCCGGCGGCCGACGTCATCACCCCCTACCTCCACCACCAGGCGGCGGAGTTCCTCCGCAGCCTGCGCCTGCACCGCGAGAGCGGCCCGGCCGTGAAGGACGCCGAGGCGGCGGCCCGGGCGCTGCGCCACGCGGCCCGCCGCATCAGCGGCACCCTGCACACCTTCCGCCCCCTGCTGAAGGCCGACTGGGCCGACGGGCTGCGCACGGAACTGGCCTGGCTCTCCGGCACCCTGGCCGTCGAGCACGCCTGCGCGGCGCGTCTGACGCGGCTGCTGGCCGCCCTCGACCGCCTCAACGGCACGGGCGCGGTGCCTGCCGCGCGCGTCGAGGAGTACGCCGTCGTCACCGACGGCCCGGCCGGGAGCGCGACGGCGACCGCGGAGCCCGCGGCCGGCCGGTCGGGGACGGGCAGGCGGGGAACCTCCACGCGAGGCGCGCTGACCGTGGGCGCGGCGCGGGCCGGCGCGCTGCTGGAGCGGCAGCTCACGCTGGCCCGGACGCGGGCACACTCCGCGGCGTTGCAGGCACTCGGGTCGTCACGGTTCCACGCCGTGGCCGACGCCGTGGCCTTACTCGCGTCCGAGGTGCCGCTGGGGCCCGCCGCGGCCTCGTCGGCCGCCGAGATCCTGCCCTCCGCCGCCGAACCCGCCGAGCGGCGGCTCGCCGAGGCGGTGGCCGCCCTGCCGCTGAGCCGCGCCGCCCACCCCTACAACGCGGAAGCCCTGGTCAACGGCCTCGCCGACGCCGATGCCGCCGCCCAGGACACCCCCTGGCACCAGGTACGGGACCGGCTCCGGCTGCACCGGTACGCCCGTGAGGTGCTGCGTCTCGCCGTGGACGAACGGCTGACCGACGCGGCCCGTGCCCTGGACCGGCACCGGGACGCGGCGGAGGCCGCGGTGGCCGCCGCGGCCGCGGCCCGTACCCCGCGTATCGCGCCGGCGACGGCCTACGCCCTCGGGGTGCTGCACGCCGACCAGCGGCACGAGGTCGAGGCGGCCCGGTTCGCCTTCCAGCAGGTGTGGCAGAAGGCCGTGGTGACGGCCTCATGAACGACGTCGTGCTCGCCGCGGGCTGTGTCCTGTGGCGGCGCTCCCCGCTCGACGGCAGGATGGAAATCTGTCTGGTACACCGGCCGAAGTACGACGACTGGTCCCATCCCAAAGGCAAACTCAAGAGCGGCGAGGGCCTTCTCGACTGCGCCGTGCGCGAGGTGCTGGAGGAGACCGGCCAGCGGTGCGTTCCCGGCGCCCCGCTGCCGACGGACCACTACATCGCGAACGGCCGCCCCAAGCAGGTGGCGTACTGGGCGGCCGAGGCGACCGGCGGCCGTTTCGTCCCCGGCAAAGAGGTCGACCGTGTACTGTGGCTGCCTCCCGACGCGGCCCGGCAGCGGCTCACCCGGCCCCATGACCGGCAGCTCGTCGACGCGCTGCTGAAGGCCCTTCACACAGCGTGACCCGGGCGAGCAGGCCCGCGCACCGCTCCGACCGACACGGTTCACCTTCCGTTAACTCTTCCCCGTCGGCCGCTTCACCTGATCTGCCTAATTTCGGGCTTGCACGATGCACCACGCATCGCGGCACATTCCAACACCTCGCACGCCGTCGTACGAAAGACCAAAGGAACCGGCGGCTCCTGGAAGGAACACCCGAAAGTGAAGCTTCAGCGCAAGAACCGGCTTCGCGCCACCGCCTTCGGCGCCCTCGCCGTCTCCGGCGCCCTGGTCCTCACGGCGTGCGGCTCCGACGACAACACCAAGAAGGACGCGACCGGCGCCACCAGCTCCCAGACGAGCGCCGCCGCGTCCAACGTCAAGTGCGACGACGCCAAGGGCCAGCTGCTCGCCTCCGGCTCCAGCGCTCAGAAGAACGCCATGGACCTGTGGGTCAAGAACTACATGGCCGCCTGCACGGGTGTCGAGGTCAACTACAAGTCCTCCTCCTCCGGTGAGGGCATCGTCGCCTTCAACCAGGGCACCGTCGGCTTCGCCGGTTCCGACTCGGCGCTGAAGCCCGAAGAGGTCGCCGACTCCAAGAAGATCTGCAAGGACGGCCAGGGCATCAACCTGCCGATGGTCGGCGGCCCGATCGCGATCGGTTACCACCTGGAGGGTGTGGACAACCTCGTCCTCGACGCGCCCACCATCGCCAAGATCTTCAACAGCAAGATCAAGAAGTGGAACGACCCGGCGATCGCCAAGCTGAACCCGGGGGCCAAGCTTCCGGACAAGGCGATCCAGGCCTTCCACCGCTCCGAGGACTCCGGCACCACCCAGAACCTCGGCAAGTACCTCGGCGCCACCGCCAAGGCCGACTGGCCGTACGAGCCCGAGAAGAAGTGGCCGGCCCCGGGTGGCCTGGCCGCCTCCGGCTCCGCCGGTGTCGCCTCCGCCGTCAAGCAGACCGACGGCACGATCGGCTACTTCGAGCTCTCCTACGCGACCTCCCAGTCCATCTCCACGGTCAAGGTCGACACCGGTGCCGGCGCCCCGGTCGAGGCCACCCCGGAGAACGCCTCCAAGGCCATCGCCGCCGCCCAGATCAAGGGCACCGGCAAGGACCTGGCCCTGGGCCTGGACTACGCCACCAAGGCCGAGGGTGCCTACCCGATCGTCCTGGTGACCTACGAGATCGTCTGTGACAAGGGCAACAAGCCCGAGACCCTCGACACGGTCAAGTCCTTCCTCACCTACACCTCCGGCGACGAGGGTCAGAAGATCCTCTCGGAGAACGGCTACGCCCCGATCCCGGCCGAGATCAACGCCAAGGTCCGCGAGACCGTCGCCTCGCTCTCCTAAAACCGCATAGGCGGCCGGCCCGGCGCACCTCGCCGGGCCGGCCGCCACCACTCCGGTGCACCGCCGCCAGGGGAGCCATCCTCCCCCATCCAGACCGGAAAGATCATGGCTATAACAACAGGAAACCAAGCACCGCCGGCCGGCCGCCGGCGTGCGACGTCCACCGGCCGCGCCGGTGACAAGATCTTCCTCGGGCTCTCCCGGGGTTCCGGCATTCTGCTGCTGGTCATCATGGCGTCCATCGCCGTGTTCCTCAGCTACCGTGCCGCGATCGCCATCTCGCAGGACGAGGGCAACTTCCTCACCACCTTCGACTGGAACCCGGCCGGCGACCCGCCGGTCTTCGGCATCGCCGTCCTGCTCTTCGGCACCGTCGTCAGCTCGGTCATCGCGATGGCCATCGCGGTCCCGGTCGCCGTCGGTATCGCCCTCTTCATCTCCCACTACGCGCCGCGCAAGCTCGCCGCGCCCCTCGCCTACGTCGTGGATCTGCTGGCCGCCGTGCCGTCGATCGTCTACGGCCTCTGGGGCTCCCTCTTCCTCGTCCCGTACCTCGAGGGCCTCAACCTCTGGCTCGACCAGTACATGGGCTGGACCTACGTCTTCGACAAGACCGAGGTGGGCG
Source organism: Streptomyces sannanensis (assembly GCF_039536205.1). GTDB lineage: Bacteria > Actinomycetota > Actinomycetes > Streptomycetales > Streptomycetaceae > Streptomyces > Streptomyces sannanensis. The sequence goes on from NZ_BAAAYL010000001.1 coordinate 3,208,534, forward strand.
TCGCCCGCTCGCTCTTCACCGTGGGCATCCTGCTGGCGATCATGATCCTGCCGATCATCACCAGCGTCAGCCGCGAGGTGTTCCTGCAGGTCCCGCGCATGAACGAGGAGGCCGCCCTGGCGCTCGGCGCCACCCGCTGGGAGGTCATCCGCATGGCCGTCCTGCCCTTCGGCCGCTCCGGCGTGATCTCGGCCTCGATGCTGGGTCTCGGCCGTGCGCTGGGCGAGACGATGGCCGTCGCCACCGTGCTCTCCCCGAGCTTCGTGATCTCGGGCCACCTGCTCGACCCGGGCGGCGGCACGTTCGCCCAGAACATCGCCGCGAAGTTCGACGAGGCCAATGAGTTCGGGCGGGACGCCCTGATCGCCTCCGGCCTGGTCCTCTTCATCCTCACGCTGCTGGTCAACGGCGCGGCCCGCCTGATCATCGCGCGCCGCAAGGAGTACTCGGGGGCGAACGCCTGATGAGCCACACGCACCAGGACGTACGTCCCCTCGCACCCAAGCAGAGCCTCACCCGCCGCGGTCTGCCCCGCTGGGCGCCCGCCGGCATCGGCGCCGCCTCCGTCGCCCTCGGCATCGCCATCGGCCTGGTGGCCGGTCTCGAGAGCCGGACCCAGTGGGGCCTGATCGCCGCCATGCTGTTCGTCGGCATCACGTACACCGCCTCCTCCGTGGTCGAGAACAAGCGCCAGGCCAAGGACCGCGTCGCCACCAGCCTCGTCTGGGTGTGCTTCGTCCTCGCCGTCGTGCCGCTGCTCTCCCTCCTCTGGGTCACCCTCAGCCGCGGCCTGAAGGTCCTCGACGGCTACTTCCTCACCCACTCCATGGCCGGCGTCCCCGGCTTCGAGCCCGGCGGCGGTGTCTACCACGCGCTGATCGGCACCCTGGAGCAGGTCGGCCTCGCCACCCTCATCGCCGCCCCGATCGGCCTGCTGACCGCCGTCTACCTGGTGGAGTACGGCAAGGGCGCCCTGGCCAAGGCCGTGACCTTCTTCGTCGACGTCATGACGGGCATCCCGTCGATCGTCGCGGGCCTCTTCATCCTGACGATCATGCTGATGCTGGGCCTGTCCCCGGCCGGCTACCTGGGCTCGCTCGCCCTGGCCATCCTGATGATGCCCGTCGTCGTCCGCTCCACCGAGGAGATGCTCAAGCTCGTCCCGAACGAGCTGCGCGAGGCCTCGCTGGCCCTCGGTGTCCCGAAGTGGCGCACCATCCTGAAGGTCGTTCTGCCGACCGCGATCGGGGGTATCACGACCGGTGTGATGCTCGCCATCGCCCGCATCGCAGGTGAGACCGCCCCGATCATGCTGCTCGTCTTCGGCAGCCAGCTGATCAACGCCAACCCCTTCGAAGGTGCCCAGTCCTCGCTCCCCTTCTATATCTGGGAGCAGTACCGGGTCGGCAGCGAGGCGTCGTACGACCGCGCCTGGGCCGCCGCACTGGTCCTGATCGCCTTCGTCATGATCCTCAATCTGGTGGCCCGCGGCATCGCCCGCTGGAAGGCCCCGAAGACCGGCCGCTGAGGCCACTGGAAGTGATGTAGAAATGGCCAAGCGAATCGACGTCAGCGGCCTCACCGCCTACTACGGCTCCCACAAGGCGATCGAGGACATCTCGATGACCGTGGAGCCCCGCTCCGTCACCGCCTTCATCGGCCCGTCCGGCTGCGGCAAGTCCACCTTCCTGCGCACCCTGAACCGTATGCACGAGGTCACCCCCGGCGGCCGCGTCGAGGGCAAGGTGATGCTGGACGACGAGAACCTGTACGGCGCGAACGTCGACCCGGTCGCGGTGCGCCGCACGGTCGGTATGGTGTTCCAGCGCCCGAACCCCTTCCCGACCATGTCGATCTTCGACAATGTCGCGGCGGGCCTGCGCCTCAACGGCAAGTACGGCAAGAACCAGCTGGGCGACATCGTCGAGCGGTCGCTGCGCGGCGCCAACCTCTGGAACGAGGTCAAGGACCGCCTCAACAAGCCCGGCTCCGGCCTCTCCGGCGGCCAGCAGCAGCGTCTGTGCATCGCCCGCGCCATCGCGGTCGAGCCGGAGGTCCTGCTGATGGACGAGCCGTGCTCCGCCCTGGACCCGATCTCCACCCTCGCCATCGAGGACCTGATCGGCGAGCTGAAGGACCGCTTCACGATCGTCATCGTGACGCACAACATGCAGCAGGCGGCCCGTGTCTCGGACCGTACGGCCTTCTTCAACCTCGCGGGGGTCGGCCAGCCCGGCCGTCTCATCGAGATCGACGAGACCGAGCGGATCTTCTCCAACCCGTCCGTCCAGGCGACCGAGGACTACATCTCCGGGCGCTTCGGATAGTCGTCCTGAAACGTGGCCGACCTGGGCCAGGGGCGTTGACGGTCGCTGCCGGTGGCGGGTTCACCAGGCGCGACCTCAAGTCCCGTGGCCGTCGGCTCTCGGACTGCCTTGCGGTGCTGCATGGCGGTGCCACCGCAGGGCAACGGGCCCGCTCCCCGGCCAGGGGGCGGGCCCGTTCCTTTGCCCTCTGCCGCCACCGCGGCAGTCCTCGCATCCACCGGTCTCACACCGGTCGCCGCTGCCCCACCCGCAGCGGCAAGCACCACAGCCGCAGTACGGCTCCGCCACCGGGCGGCGGTACGACAAGCCCACGCTCATCAGCGCCGCCTCGGCCGGCGTGCAGGGGCATCCGCCCCGGACCGAACCCGGCGCACCGAGCAGCGCGCCCCCGCCGGATCCTTCCGGCGGGGGCGCGCTGTCGTAGGTCACAAACGGGGTCAGCCGAACGCCAGGTAGACCACGCCATAGCTCGCCGCAGCGACCAGCGCCGCGGCCGGCATCGTGATACCGCATCCCCCGGGGGACACCCCCCGGACCCCCGGCAGAGAGCCACCGCAGCCGGGGCTCGCGTCAGCCGAACGCCAGGTAGACCACGCCATAGCTCGCCGCAGCGACCAGCGCCGCAGCCGGCATCGTGATACCGCATCCCCCGGGGGACACCCCCCGGACCCCCGGCAGAGAGCCGCCGCAGCCGGGGCTCCCGTCAGCCGAACGCCAGGTAGACCACGCCATAGCTCGCCGCAGCGACCAGCGCCGCAGCCGGCATCGTGATGAACCAGCCCAGCACGATGTTCTTGGCGACGCCCCAGCGGACCGCGTTGACGCGCTTCGTCGCGCCCACGCCCATGATCGCCGAGGTGATGACATGCGTCGTGGAGATCGGCGCGTGGAACATGAAGGACGCCGTGTACATCACGGACGCCGCCGTGGTCTCCGCCGCGAACCCCTGCGGCGGGTCCAGCTCGATGATCCGCCGGCCCAGCGTGCGCATGATGCGCCAGCCGCCCGCGTACGTACCCAGCGACAGCATCAGCGCGCAGGAGATCTTCACCCACGCCGGAATCGGGTCGCCGGCCTGCTCGACATCGGCGATGACCAGGGCCATCACCACGACGCCCATGGTCTTCTGCGCGTCCTGGAGACCGTGGCCGAGCGCCATGCCCGCCGCCGAGACGGTCTGCGCTATCCGGAAGCCCCTCTTCGTCTTGTGCGGGCCCGACTTGCGGAAGATCCACATGATGACGGCCATCACCAAATAGCCGAGGATCAGTCCCACGACCGGCGAGAGGAACATCGGGATGATGACCTTGTCGATCACGCCCGACCAGATGACCTGGGTCCCGCCGGCGAGCGCCGCACCCACCATTCCGCCGAACAGCGCGTGCGAGGAGGACGACGGCAGACCGAAGTACCAGGTGATCAGGTTCCAGACGATCGCGCCGACCAGCGCGGCGAAGAGGATGCCCATCCCCTTGTCGCCGGTCGGGGTCGCGATGAGCCCCTCGCTGACGGTCTTGGCGACGCCCTGTCCCAGGAAGGCACCGGCGAGGTTCATGACCGCGGCCATGGCGAGCGCGGCGCGCGGGGTCAGGGCCCGCGTCGACACCGAGGTGGCGATGGCGTTCGCCGAGTCGTGGAAACCGTTCGTATACGTGAAGCCGAGCGCGACCGCGATGGTCACGACAAGAGCAAAGGTGTCCACGAAGCTCAGGACTCCTTGACCGCGATGGTCTCCACCGTGTTCGCCACATGCTCGAAGGCGTCGGCCGCCTCTTCCAGCACATCCACGATCTGCTTGAGCTTGAGCACCTCGATGGCGTCGTACTTGCCGTTGAAGAGCTGGGCGAGCAGCTTGCGGTGGATCTGGTCGGCCTGGTTCTCGAGCCGGTTGACCTCGATCCAGTACTCGGTGAGGTTGTCCATCGTGCGCAGGCTCGGCATCGCCTCGGCCGTCAGCTCGGCGGCCCGGGCCAGTACCTCGATCTGCTGCTCGACGCCCTTCGGCAGCTCCTCGACGTTGTAGAGGACGACCAGGTCGACGGCCTCCTCCATGAAGTCCATGATGTCGTCGAGCGACGATGCGAGGGAGTAGATGTCCTCACGGTCGAACGGCGTGATGAACGAGGAGTTCAGCTGGTGGAAGATCGCGTGTGTGGCATCGTCACCTGCGTGCTCCGCTGCCCGCATCCGTTCTGCGATCTCGGCCCGGGAAGCGGGATCCGCCCCGAGCAGTTCCATCAGGAGTTTCGAGCCCGTGACGATGTTGTCCGCGGACGCGGAGAACATGTCGTAGAAACTCGTCTCCCTGGGGGTCAGACGAAATCGCACGTGGGGTCCTCGGGGTGCTTCGGGTTCGGTCAGGCTGATGCTAGGCGCATCATCCGGCCACGACTAACCGGCAATACCCCAGTGTCGCCCATGGGGCGCGTCGGCCAACACGGGCCCCCTGCCCCTTCTCGCACGATTCGTTACCATATACCCAACAGGGGTATAGCGATCTGTTTCGGACAGAACACATACGGGAGGACGCGATGACGACGACCGAGGCGACCTCCGGGCACGACGCCCCCGCAGCCCACGCGGGGCACGAAGCCGGCGTGCACGGCTACCACAAGCAGAAGGACGAGCACCTCAAGCGGCTGCGCCGCATCGAGGGCCAGATCCGCGGACTCCAGCGGCTCGTCGACGAGGACACCTACTGCATCGACATACTCACCCAGGTCTCCGCGAGCACCAAGGCGCTTCAGTCCTTCGCCCTCCAGCTGCTGGAGGAGCATCTGCGCCACTGCGTCGCCGACGCCGCCGTCACCGGCGGGGACGAGATCGACGCCAAGGTCGAGGAGGCCACCAAGGCGATCGGCCGGCTGCTGCGGACATGACCGTACGGCCTGAGAGGTGACCCGGTGCCGGGGCGCGGTGGGGGACGGGCCGCGCCCCTGTCGGGATCAGCCGGCGGGCCCGCGGGCCACCACCTTCAGCACCTCGTCGATACGGTCCGGGCTGAGCCGCTCCTCGGCCGCGGACGACGCCGCGATGATCAGTTCACCGCACAGCTCTATCTCGGCGAGGGCCACGTGGTCCTGAACCGTCGCCGCCGTGCTCGGCGGAGCCACGTGCCACCCCCCTTCCTGCCGTCGGATCCTGCCGCCGCGGCTCCAGGGTAGGGAGCGCGGCACACGGCCCGCATGGCACGGACGGACCATTTCGCAAGCCCCCACAGCCCCCCTTCCGGGCGGTTCGGAACCCTCCCGCAGGGCTACGACTCGATCTTTCCCGCGTAGATGTCGCCCTGCTCGGGCAGCCGCACCGTCACCGGCGACCCGAACGCGTACAGCAGTGTCGTCGACGCGACGGCGACCGTACGGCCCTGGTTGTCGTAGCTGAACAGGTGCCGCACCTTGCACAGCCTGCCCCGCTCGTCGAGATACGCGTCGAACGGCACGGTGTCCGTGGTGAACCCTTTCGCCGCCGCCACGAGCGAGCCCCTCGTCTGCTCCCCCGCCACTACCGCGGCCCGTGAGATGTCCGTCACCCCGCGGTAGTGCCGCACCCTGACCCCGGCCAGCTCCGTCTCCCCCACGTAGACCACCGAGCGCGCGCCACGCAGCAGCTCCGCGGCGGCCAGCGGATCGGTCGCCCCGCCGGTCACCAGATTCCCGTCGGCCAGCGACGTCGTGTCCACCCGCACCCACTTGTCGGCCGGCACCCCCGCGCCCCGGTTCTTCATGTAGAGCGCACCGGGCGTCAGCAGCTCCGTGATGGGCCGGTGTTCATCCACCCCGGCCGGATCCGGCGGCAGCAGCACCTTCAACTCCCCCATCCGGCTGTGGAAGTCGTACCCGCCCTCTCCCCTGATCGTCAGCCGTGTCCCGCCCGCCGCCATCTCCATGGCCGTACGGGTCCTGGCGCTCCCGGCGCTGCTCAGCACATCGGCGGCCCGGCGCACGGCCTCCTCGGGATCGGCTGCGCCATGGTCCTCCAGGGACGCCCCGCCGCCCGCGCACCCGGCCATCACCGCCCACAGGCCGGCCACGGCGCCGACCCGCCACCTGTGCCGCTGCACCACCATCGCCCGCCAACCCCCAGCCCTGTCCGCCAAGATTCCGAGCCCACCCGCCCCGCTTAACGACGCCCCCCGACCCCCGTCACGCCCATGCGGGTCCGCGCGGATCCGGCCCCTCGGAGACGCCTCGGGGCGTATCCACCGGCCGCTGCGGCGACGGGCCTTCACCGGACGAGCGGTAGCGTGGAGTCGTGCAACCGCAGGAACTTCCCGACGAAACCCCGGAACACCGGACCCACACCGTCGAACGCGGTTCCTTCTGCCTCGCACGGTGCTCCTGTGGCTGGTCCGGCCCGGCAAGACGCTCGCGCGACCGCGCCCGCACGGACGCGACGGACCACTCCGCCGGCACCCGCTGACGCCGCATCGGCGACGCCCCCCACCGGAACCCGCGAGCGCCGGAAGCCGTCTCCTCCGCCAGGAGGACATGACCTATGGACCGGCGCACACTGCTCACCTCGGCAGCCGCTCTCGCGGCGACCGCCGCCACCGCCGCCACCGCTGCCTGCGAGGGCGACCGGCGCCCCACGGCGCCACGCACCCGCGCACTCGCCACGACCGGCACACCCACGGCGACGCGGACAGCCGCCGCGGGGGCGACGCCCACCCCCACCGGCTGGACGGCGCTCGCCCGGGGCCTCGCCGGCACGCTCGTACGCCCCGGCGACGCCGACTACCCGACCGCCCGGCAGCTCTACAACACCCGCTTCGACGCCCTGCGCCCCGCCGCCGTCGCGTACGTCGCGAACGAGGCCGACATCAAGGAGTGCCTCTCCTTCGCCCGCCGCCACCCGGGCACCAGGCTCGCCATCCGCAACGGCGGCCACTCCTACGGCGGCTGGTCCAGCGGCAACGACCGTCTCGTCATCGACATCTCGAAGCTCGACAAGGTCGGCACCGACGGCACCATCGGCGCCGGCGCCAAGCTGATCGACGTCTACCGGGCCCTGGCCCGCAAGAACCGCACGATCCCGGCCGGCTCCTGCCCCACCGTGGGCATCTCCGGCCTCACCCTCGGCGGCGGTCACGGTGTCGTCTCCCGCGCCTACGGCCTGACCTGCGACAGCCTGACCTCCGCCAGACTCGTCACCGCCGACGGCCGGACCCTCACCGCGTCCGCGTCACAGAACCCCGACCTCTTCTGGGCCCTGCGCGGCGCCGGGAACGGAAACTTCGGCGTCGTCACCGAGCTGCGTTTCCGTACGCATGACGCTCCTGCCTGCGTCACCGCGTACCTCAAATGGCCCTGGTCGAAGGCCCGGGCCGTCATCAGCGCCTGGCAGGAATGGGGCCCGGCCCAGCCGGACGAGATCTGGTCGTCGGCCCATCTCGCCGCCGGCGCGGGCGTCGGCGAGCCCACCGTCACGGTCTCCGCCTTCTCCCTGGGCACGTACGGCGAGCTGCAGAACGCCGTCGACCGGCTGGCCGACAAGGTGGGCGCCTCCGCGTCGTACGTGACGCTCCGGCGCCGCGGCTACGAGCAGGCGATGCTGCTGTACGCCGGCTGCGCCGACTTCAGCGACGCCCAGTGCCATCTGCCGGGCACCACTCCGGGCCGTACCCCGCAGGGGCGGCTGCGCCGCGAGACATACGCCGCGCGCTCGGACTTCTTCGACCGTTCGCTCCCGTCGGCGGCGACAAGCGCACTCCTCGGCCGGATGGAACGCTTCGGCGTCACGGCCGCCGAGGGCGGTGGCAACGGATCCGTCGTGCTGACCGCGCTGGGCGGGGCGGTGAACCGCGTGGACCCGGCGGCCACGGCGTTCGTGCACCGCCGTTCCCGCATGCTGGCCCAGTACATCGCCTCCTGGCGGCCCGGGACCACGGGTGCCGCGCAGCAGACCTGGCTGAAGGACACTCATGGCGCCCTGCGCCGGTACGCCTCGGGGGCTGCGTACCAGAACTACCCGGACCCCACCCTCACCGACTGGCGCAGGGCCTACTACGGCGACGCGGCTCCGCGCCTCGCCGCGCTGAAGCAACGGTACGACCCGACGAGGCTGTTCGACTTCCCGCAGGCGCTGTGACGCACGGCCGCCGTCACCGTCGCCGTCACGCCGCCAGGTCCCGCTCGCCCTCACCGTGACGGCGCGGTTCGACCGTGCCGAGGGGCCGCTCCACGACCGCCTGCACACGCCGCGACCGTACGAGCCACCCGATCCTGCGTGACCGGGAGACCGCCGAGACGAGCGGCGTCAGCAGTGCCATCGCCGGCGGCGCGAGCAGCAGCGCGACGGCCGTGCCGAGCGCGAAGCCGCCGACCACGTCGGTCGGGTAGTGCACGCCCATGTAGACGCGGCAGAAGCCCTCGGCCAGGGCGAGGCCGATCGCAAGGAGCCCGAACTTCCGGTTGGCGATGAAGAGCCCGACCCCGATGGCCATCGCCAGGGTCGCGTGGTCGCTGACGAACGAGAAGTCCGTCTTTCCCGCGACCAGCACATCGAGTCCCTTGTGGTCCTGGAACGGCCGCGGCCGTTCCACGAAGCCGCGTATCGGGATGTTGACCAGCAGCGCGATCGCGGCGGCGAGCGGCGCCCAGACGATCCCCGCGACGGAGGTCACGGCACTCGCGGCGTCCTCGCGCCGGCGCACGCTCCACCAGCACCACAGAACGACGAGCACCAGGGCCAGCAGAATGCCGTACTCGCCGATGAACCCCATGACACGGTCGAACCACGTCGGGGCGTCCTTGGCCAGTCCGTTGATGTCGTAGAGCAGGCTGACGTCGGGGTTCGACGCATCGAATGCGAGTACAGAACCAGCCATCTACTGCGGCCCCTTGCCTTGTCGCCTGCCGGCGCGCGCCCGTGCGCGCCGCTTTCGAACCCCCGTGGTCAGTGCTGGTCGGTGCATGGTCATGCCGTTGTTCCCAGTACCAGGAAACGACCGTCGGCGCGGCCTCGTTCCACTCTCCACCGAATGATCACTGTGACGTTATCGAAGAGTGATCCGTCATCGCAGCTCAGGGCCAAAGCTTCACGGCGAGTTCCGGCCATGGTCGGGCAGGGCCTCCGCTCCGTCTTTCGTGACCCGGGTCGCACCGAAGTAGTCCGGGGTGTCGATCTTGTCGAAGCGGATCACCGCCCCGGTGTACGGCGCGTTGATCATGTAACCACCTCCGACATAGAGCCCGACATGCCGGATGGCCCGGGAGTTGGCCGGATCGTCGGAGAAGAAGACCAGATCCCCGGGGAGGAGTTCGTCCCGCGAGGGATGCGGCCCGGCGTTGTACTGGTCGTTGGCGACGCGCGGCAGCTTGATGCCGACCGTGTCGTACGCGGCCTGGGTCAGCCCCGAGCAGTCGAACCGCCCGCCTTCCTCGGGCCGGCCCTCGCCGCCCCACAGATAGGGCGTGCCGAGCTTCTGCTGCGCGTAGTAGATCGCGCCCGCGGCCTGCTGCGAGGGCTGCACCCGGCCGACGGGACGGGCGAAGCTCTTCTCCAGGGTGCGGATGATCTTCACATAGTTCTGGGTCTCCCGGTAGGGCGGCACCCCCCCGTACTTGATGACCGCGTACGCGCCCGCGTTGTACGCCGCGAGCATGTTGTCGGTCTGATCACCCGGGGCCTTCTTCACATACCCGGCCAGCTCGCAGTCGTACGAAGCGGCGGAAGGGATCGCGTCGGCCGGATCCCAGACGTCACGGTCGCCGTCGCCGTCCCCGTCGACACCGTGCGTCGCCCACGTGCCGGGGATGAACTGCGCGATGCCCTGCGCCGCGGCGGGACTCTGCGCCTTCGGGTTCCAGCCGCTCTCCTGGTAGAGCTGGGCGGCGAGCAGCGCGGGGTTGATGGCCGGGCAGAGATTGCCCCACTTCTGGACGAGCGGCTGATAGAGCGCCGGCACGGCCCCCTTGGCCAGAGCCACCGGCCCTCCGCCGTTCTTGCCGCCCATGAGCCCCGCGGCCGCCGAGTACGTGCCGACGACGAGCAGCGCGACGAAGCACAGACACAGCCCGACCCCGGCCCCGGTGACCGCCCAGACTTTACGCACCCCTCAACCCTCCCTCACTCGCGTCGAGTTCGTCCCCACTTTCGAGCATGTCGAACGGTACGGCGTCGAAGACCCGTGTCACGCCACCCATCCAGCCATGTGTCATTGGTATTTTCACAACGGGCACAGCCGAGAAACACAGAACAGCGGGGAGATCGCGTGGAGTTCAGTGCGCAGTGGGAGGAACTGCTCGCCGACAGTCCGGGCGGCGGACAGGGCACAAGCGGGCAGGGCACGAGGATGAACCTGGCCTCGGTCGCCCCCATCGGCGGGGGCGGCGACGCCGACCTCCAGATCACCCAGACCCCATGGAACAGCGCCTCCGGCGTGGCGAACGCCCTGCACACCTCCACCAACTCGGCCGTGAGCGAGCTGGACACCGCTGCCGAGGGCGTCCCGGGCGGCACGGCGGGGTTCACCAGCACGGCCGCACTGGAGGAGGTCCGTACCTCCTGGAAGACGCGGCTGACATCCGTACGGGACGAGTGCGCGCGCCTGGAGGGCGTGCTGAAGACGGTGGGCAGGGACTTCGGCGAGACCGACGTGCAGGTCCGGGACTCTTTCGGCGTCACGAAGACGAAGGGGCAGTAACCCGGTCATGCCCACATGGCAGCAGCTACGCGATCTGAAGCTCTCCGAATACACCGACGCCGCCGACGGCTGGGGCAAGGTCAGCAACCGTGCCAACACGGCCAAGGACCGCGTCGACAACGAGATGCTCGCCCGCATCCGCGACTCCCAGAAGGGCGCCGCCGCCACAGCGGCCGTCGCCGACCTGGGCCGTCTCAGCCGCAACTACCAGTACCTCCACACCGAGTGCGGACTGATCCGCACCGCACTCAACAGCCTCGCGAGCGAGCTCACCGCCCCTCAGAAGAAGCTGCGGCAGGCCCTGGAGGATGCCGAGAACCTGAAGTTCACGGTGCAGCCCGACGGCTCGGTCGAGTACCCGACCACCGTCCCGATACCCATGGCTCCGGGCAAGGGCTCGACGAACCCCGCCCGCAACCTCCCGCTGCTGCCCACGCTCACCGTCAAGGACCCGGCCGCCCCCGACCCCCACAAGGCCAAGGCCGAGGACATCGCGGCGCGCATCGCGGCCGCCGTGCGGGAAGCCTCCGAGATCGACGGCCGGTTCGCGAGCGTCCTGCGCAAGCTCAAAGCCACCCCCGGACTCGACATCACGGACGCGATGCTCGTGGACGCCGCCGCGGACACCAGAGCCGTCCAGCAGGCCGCCGGAAAATACCTCGACGACGACAAGATCCCGAAGGGGAAGTCGCCCGCCGAGAACAAGAAGTGGTGGAACGCCCTCACCCAGGAACAGCGCGAGGAGTACGCCACCCTCTACCCGGCGTCGATCGGCGCCCTGAACGGCATCCCCGCCACCGTCCGCGACGACGCGAACAGAATGGTGCTGGCGGAGACCCGGGCCCAGGTCCAGATCGAGCGCGACAAGCTCGCGGCTTCCGAACCGCCGAAGGGGAATGTCTACGTGGAAGGCCGGTCGGTGCGCGCCGACTGGAGGGCCTGGGACGAGAAGCGAGCCGCGCTCGACGCCCAGCTGAAGGGCATGAACGCCATCCAGGACCGCTTCGACCGTACCGGCCACGTCCAGCGCCCCGGCGAACGCCCACTGCCCGAGGCGTACCTTCTGGGCTTCGACATCAAGGGCAACGGCCACGCGATCGTCGCCAACGGCAATCCCGACACCGCCGATCACACCAACGTGTACGTGCCGGGCCTGACGTCAAGGCTCGAGATCATCGATGAGGACCTCCCGCGGTCCGAGACGCTCTGGGGTGCCAGTGACGCCATGGCGGACGGCCGGAGCGTCTCCACGATCACCTGGCTCGGCTACGACGCCCCACAGTCGTTGCTCGACGCGCCGCGGAGCAGTTTCGCCAACAACGGCGGCCCCCTGCTGAACAGTTTCGTCGACGGCCTGCGCACCACGCACGAAGGGGATCCGACCCATCTGACCGTCCAGGGCCACAGCTACGGCAGTACGGTCGTCGGCTCGGCCTGCCGGCAGGGCACCCTTCGGGCCGACGACATCTTCGTGGTCGGCAGCCCCGGCATGCAGTACGGCCATGCCGACGATCTGGACGTCCCGTCCGGCCATGTCTGGGCCGGCAAGACGTGGGACGACCTCGTCCCCGGTGTCGGCGGTCCGAAACACGGCGGCCTCCACAACGAGCTCCCGGCGGACAGCGGCGACCCCAACATGGTCATCGTCACCCCCGACGACGAGGAGTTCGGGGCCCATCGCATCTCGACGGAAGGGTCCTCGGGCCACAGCGGATACTGGGATCCGGGGACCCCGAGCCTCCTGAACCAGGCCCGGGTCACCGTGGGCAAGTACGACAAGGTCACGCTGGATGACTGACCCGATCGCAGCCGGCACGAAGCCCGTTGACGAGGTCATGGCCCTGGTACGCCACCGGTCGAGCGTGATCCTGGACGTACTCGGCCTGAGATACGAGACCACCGACGGCGCCCCGTTCGTGGTCCCGTGCCCGGAGGAGGGGCACGACTACCGCGTCCAGCACTTCTGGAAGGTGTACGGGCCCTCCCGCGAGGTCCTGACCGACGCCCTGGAGCGGCTGCACGGGGAACTCCCTCGGCGTGGGTGGAAGGTGTACCGCTTCGAGAGGGCGAACTCGAAGGCCCGGCAGTTGCAGCTCGACGTCGAGGACCTGAGCCTGCACCACACGGTGACGGTCGAGGAGGACTTCGCCTCCCGGGATCCCCACGCGTCGAAGTGGGAGAAGGCCGGACGCGACGGCCTGTTCGTCACGCTGTCCTCACCCTGCTACGTCGACCCCGACGCCGGCGCCCGACCGGGCGCGGACGTCTGACCCGTCCGACGCCCGTCCGTCAGGGCGGCGGCCCGCCCTCCGCCCCCGGAGCAGCTCGCCGCCGCCCCACCCGAAGGTTTCCCGGCTGTCGGCGCACCGAACGGAGGGTGCTCCGGGCCGCACCGGGTGCACGGGGATCGTGCGGAAGCCGGAGGGCGCGCAGGCCCAGGAGGCGGATACGGTTGCCGCCATGGACGTCTCCGTTCCCGTGGGTCCGTTGGTCGCGCCTAGTGCTGTGACCGCCCCGTCGGACGGTGCACCACTCACCACTGCCCCGCCACCTGCGCGAACCTCCTCATCGCCGTCAAGGAGCAGCACCATGGCTGAACACCCCGCGGACCTCGACTGGGTCAGAGCGGCCCCCGAGGGCGACGCGGGTCCCGGCCCCTGGATCGAGGTCGCGACCGGCCCCGGGGATCTGGTCCGCATCCGGGAGACGAGCGACCCGGAGAACGTCGTGACAACGACCCGTGCGAAGTGGGACGCCTTCGTCATGGGCGTACTGGCAGGAGAGTTCGACCACTTCGCCGAACTCGGCAACGATCAGCCCTGACGTCGGCTACGCAGCCCGCCGGTAGCTGCTGCCGTCCTTGGCGCGGGCCAGCAGACCCGAGTCGACCAGGTAACGGCGCAGCGCCGAACAGTCCCCGTGCACCGTGAGCAGCGCCTCGTTGACCTCGGGCTCGGTGTAGGTCCGGTCCTGCTCGAACAGCGTCTCCACGAGGTGTACCAGCAACTGCTCGCGGCGAGCCGTCTTCCGGGGAATCGCCGTCAGCCGCCCCTGGGAGAAGAAGGCGGCCACTCCTTGCGCACTGCTGGATCCGCTGTCAGACATGGCCGGAAGCCTCCCGCGCCGGCCGACGGCGGGCAACGCATTTTCGATGTGGCCCACAGGACGGGGCCCACAGGACGGGGCTCACAGGACAGGACTCACAGGAGGGCGCTCACAGGCGGAGAGTGAACCAGGTGGTCTTGCCCTCGTCGGTGGGACGGACGCCCCAGCTGTCGGCCAGGGTGTCGACGAGGACGAGTCCCCGTCCGGACTCCTCGTCGGCCGTGGCCAGGCGTGGCTGGGGCAGGCGGGTGCTGCAGTCGCTGATCTCGACGGTGAGTTCGGTGGGGGTCCGGCGCATATGCAGGCCGAGCGGCCCACAGGCGTGCTGGACGGCGTTGGTGATCACCTCGGAGACCAGGAGCCGCGCGTCGTCGGCCGCCTGGGCGCAGTCCCAGGATGCGAGGACCTTGCCGAGGTAGGTGCGTCCCTCTCGCACGGCGGTAGGGACGGCGGGCAGGTGGGTGGTGGCGGTGGCCAGGGGGGCGGCGGGAAGCCGGGCCAGGAGCAGGGTGACGTCGTCGTTGTGGCTCTGGGCGTCGGGCAGCAGGCCGGCGAGTACGTGATCGGCGGCGGTCTCCAGGTCGGGGGCGGTGGCCAGGGCGGCGTCGAGGACGGCTATGAGCTGGTTGAGCCGGTATTCGATGTCGCTGTCGGGGGTTTCGATCAGACCGTCGGTGTAGAGCGCGAGGGTGCCCCCGGGCGGGACGGCGACACAGGTCTGCTGATGGAGGACGTCGCCGACGCCGAGCGGAGTGCTCACGGGCACGGTCAGCATGCGAACACCGTCGTCGGGTGTGGCGACGAGGATGGGCAGGTGCCCGGCCGAGCAGATGGTCACCTCCCCGGCCTCGGGGGCGATGACCAGATAGCAGCAGGTGACCAGCTGGTCGGGGACGTCCAGGTCGGAGACGGCCGCGTCGAGGGCCTGCATCAGCTGACGTGGCTGCATACCGGTCTTGGCCAGGGCATGGGCGGCGGACCGCAACTGCCCCATGACGGCGGCCGCCTCCAGGCCGCGGCCCATCACGTCGCCGATGAGGACCCCGACCTGGCCGGCGCCCAGCGGGATGAGGTCGAACCAGTCGCCGCCCACGCCCGCGCCCTGGGTGGCGGGGAGATAACGGCTGGCGGCGGCGAGGCCCGGTATGGCGGCCGGGGTGCCCATCAGGCTGCGCTGCAGGGTGAGGGCGATGTGCCGCTGCTGTTCGTACAGGGCGGTGAGTTCGGCCTCGACCCGTTTGCGGTCGCTGATGTCGCGGACGATGGCGCAGGCCCCGACGACGGTGTCGTCGGAGGCGCGGGTGGGCCACAGCGTGACGTCCACGTCCAGCATGCGGCCGTCCTTGGTGACCCGGAGGGTCTCGAAGTGCTCGACCTTGTGCCCGTCCCGCAGGCGCTCCAGGAGTGCGGCGATCTCCTCCTGGTGGTCGGCCGCGGCCAGCACGGCCACGTTCCGGCCGATGGCCTCCTCGGCGGTGTAGCCGTACATCCGCTGGGCGGCGGCGTTCCAGTAGGTGATGCGGCCGTCGAGGGTCTTGGCGAGGATGGCGTCCTGCGAGGACTCGACGAGCGCGGCGAGCTCATTGATGCGCTGCTCGGCGGCCTTGCGCTCGCTGACGTCGCGGACGGCGGCCGACACCAGCGGGCCGTCGGCCGTCTCCAGCGGACTCAGGCTGATCTCGACCGGGAACTCCGTACCGTCCTTGCGCAGCCCGTGCAGCTCCAGCCCCGCACCCATCGGACGCACCTGCCGATTGGCGCCGTACCCCCCACGATGCCGGGTGTGCTGCTCACGGAACCGACCGGGCACCAGCAACTCCACCGGACGCCCCAGCAGCTCCTCACGCCGGTACCCGAACAACACCTCCGTCTGCGCATTGACCAGCCTGATCACCCCGCCGTGATCCACGATCACCATGGCATCCGGAGCCGCCTCCAACAGCCCCCGGAACCGCTCCTCGGCGGCCTTGCGCTCGCTGACGTCGCGGACGGCGGCCGACACCAGCGGGCCGTCGGCCGTCTCCAGCGGACTCAGGCTGATCTCGACCGGGAACTCCGTACCGTCCTTGCGCAGCCCGTGCAGCTCCAGCCCCGCACCCATCGGACGCACCTGCCGATTGGCGCCGTACCCCCCACGATGCCGGGTGTGCTGCTCACGGAACCGACCGGGCACCAGCAACTCCACCGGACGCCCCAGCAGCTCCTCACGCCGGTACCCGAACAACACCTCCGTCTGCGCATTGACCAGCCTGATCACCCCGCCGTGATCCACGATCACCATGGCATCCGGAGCCGCCTCCAACAGCCCCCGGAACCGCTCCTCGGCGGCGCCTGGATCGCCCTCACCTGCTTCGGCGTCACACCGGCAGGGTGCCCCCTCGGCAGTCCCCGACCCGCCCACCGACGCTGTTCTGGTCGTATCACCCATACCCGGCCCCAAATAGCTGAATGCCCACCGCGGTTCGGGTCATCCCAGCGCACCCGAACCACACCCACCCTCAAATGTCCGATAGTGACACGCCGCTGCCGCAGTTGGTCGATGAAACTGTCGATAAACGATCGACCGGAGTCACTCCGCCCGGTACCGGCCCATGGGTGTAGTAACGACAGTCATTGCCAGAAGTAACTCTCCGTGATACACAGAGTGACGGTACGCGTACTCACAGACAACCGGTCCGCCTCCGCCAGGGCAGTGCGACCGGTCCCACATACGAAACCGGGTAAAGAGAGCCACCGAGTCGACATATCTGCGCGGTTCATCGGCGAAGATAGAGCGTGACCCATGCCAACGGGCAGGGGCTTGAACAACCCAACAGGGGCGGTGAGTTACATGAACCTGGCAGCCGAAAAGGGCGACATCACCACCATTATCGGCGGAATCGCTCCGAACTGGGGGCCCTTCGGAAGCCTGGGCAATGAAGCGCGCGTCATGATCGAGGTCGTGATGGCGGTCGCCATCCTCATCTGCCTCGGCATCGCGGTGTGGGGCGCGGCCAAGCAGCGCATCGGCGCGACGGCTCTGCGGGACACCTTCAGTGCGGAGCAGGGCAAGGGCCTGATCGTGGCCGGCCTCACCGGCGTCTTCATCATCGGTTCGCTCGGCACGCTCTTCACCATCGTGTACGGAATGGCAGTCTGACCCCCTGCTCAGCCGTCCCGCCGCGCATCCATCCCGTCCCGGGCGTCCCCAGCCCCCTCATTCCCCGTCCCCTACACCATCCGTCCGTCGTGCCCACCGGCTGAGGTTGCGTCCCCCTGATGTCGAGTCAACACACCGCGCCCGCGCGGAATCCAGCACGGCTACCGTCGTGTGACGACGAGGAAAACCAAACGGTCGAGGGGGCGTACGCGGCATGAGTCTCGGCGACGAGCACAGGGACGAGGGCGGCTTCGGCGGCACGGGCCAGACCCGTACCCGCCTGCCCGAGAGCAGCGGCGGCGACGTCTACGGCGGCGCCCGCCGCCCGGTGCGGAACTCGCGCTCCCTCATCATGGTCGTCGGCGTCGTGGTGCTCCTCGTCGCGGCGATCGCCTTCGTGAACCGGGGCGGCGGTGACGACGGCTCGTCCGGCGGCGGCAACGCGAAGCGGCCCGGCACGGGCCCGACGGCGCCGACGGGCGTCAACCCGGTGAAGGGCAAGCAGGGGGGCATCGCATCGGGGTTCGCGCAGGACGAGCAGGGTGCGCAGAGCGCTGCGGCGAACTATGCGGTGGCGTTGGGGTCTGACGGGATGTTCAACGACGCGCACCGTCACGAGATCGTGAGTGCCATCGCCGATCCCAGCGCCTTGACGACGCTCCAGTCGGGCTTCGATGCCGACTACTCCAAAGAATTCCTCGCACAGATCGGTCTCAGTGCGGATGGCTCCGCCCCAGCCGGTTCGACCTTCGTGAACCGCACGGTTCCGGTGGGCACGAAGATCACTCGTTATGCGAGTGGCACCGCCGACGTGGACGTCTGGTGCACTGGTCTGTTCGGGCTGACTGGCGACAAGTCCACCAAGCCCGTGACCAGTAACTGGTTCACGGTTTCCGTGAACTTGAAGTGGAACGGATCGGACTGGAAGGTCCTGGAGACCAGCCAGAAGGAGGGACCGACGCCTGTCACCGGCGACAACGCCGTGTCCCACTCGGACGAGATCGCTGGGGCAGTCAGCGGATTCGGAGGGTTCACGTATGCCCGGTAACCCGCGACACCGCGCTGGATCTGTCGCAGCTGCCCTGGCAGGGCTTGAGGCCGCAGCAGTCCTGTTCGCGGCCCGTGCGGCCGCAGCACCATCGCCTTCCCCGACGCCGTCGCCTGGCAAGAGCGACGACCCCTGCGCGCTGATCGCCGGCCCGGCACGGGACTACTGCGAGAGCGGTAACGGTGGCGCCGCCCCCGCCTTTCGCTCCCCCGCCGACCCCGCAAACGCCCTCGACCCCCTCGCATCCCTCGCCAAGGGGTGCGCGGACGCCGCCGCCTGGATCGTCGGCAAGCTCTCCGACGCCGTGAAGAAGACCGCCGACGTGGACTTCACGAACCCCGAGTTCCTGAAGCAGTACGCCATCGTCTTCGCGGCCGCGACCTTCCTGACCCTGGTCCTCTGGCTGCTCGCGGTCGCCAAGCGGGCGATCCGGGGCGTGCCGCTCACCACCGCGCTCTCCGAGGCGATCGGCTTCCTCTGGCTCACCGTCCTCGCGTCCGCCTTCACGCCGCTGATCCTCTACACCGTGGTCTCGGCGACCGACGGGGTCACCGAGATCATCGCGCGCGGGGCGGGTGGCCAGACGGACGTCTTCTTCGGGTCGTTCGCCGAGGCCCTCCGCAAGGGGGACGACATCGGCGGCGGACCGATCATGCTGATCGTCGTCTCCCTGGTCACCGTGCTCGCGGCCGGTGTGCTGTGCCTGGAGCTGGTCATCCGGGCCGCCCTGCTCTACGTGGGCGCGCTGCTCGGCACGGTCGTGTACGCCGGCCTGGTCGACAAGAACATGTGGGGGCACGTCCGCCGCTGGGCCGGGATCATGATCGCGGTGATCCTGGTCAAGCCGGTGATCGTGATCGTACTGGGCCTGGCCGGGGCGCTGAGCTCCGACGACGGGCCGAACGCGTTCTCGGCCGTCGTGTCGGGCCTCGCGATCATCCTGCTCGCGATCTTCGCCTCGGCGATGATCTACCGCTTCGTACCCGGTTTCGGCGACGAGATCGCCGCGGCCCGTACGAACCGCAAGCAGGCCACGGACGGCGCGCAGGCCGCCGCCGTGATCAGTTCCCCGGCCGCCCTCGTCTCGCAGGGCATCAAGACGCACAGCAGCCGCAGCCACGACCGTTCGAGCGCCGCGCCCGCACCCACGGCGAGCGCGAGCTCGATGTCCGGCGGGGTGGCCGCGCACAGCAGCCGGCCCGCGGCCACGGGCGGGACCGGCGGCGGAGCTGTCCCCTCCGCCCCCTCGCCCCGTAGCGCGAGCCCGAGCACATCAAGCACGCCGCACAGCAACCGCAGCACAGGAGCAGGAGGTGGAGGGCGTTGACGACGCAGTCCCCGACCATCGCGCCCCGCCGTACGTATCTGATCGGCCGGGCCCGGCCGAACGCGATCGTCGGCAAGAACCGCGAGACCGGCGAGATCGCCCTGATCATCGTCGGTGCGTTCCTCGGCATGATGAGCGGGCTGCTGGTGCCGGTGCTGTCGCTGCGCATCGTGCTGCTGACGGGTTTCCCGATGCTGGCGCTGGCAGTGGTGTACGTGCCGTACAAGCAGCGCACCTTCTACAAGTGGTTCGAGATCAACCGCTCGTACAAGCGCAGCCTGCGCCAGGGCACCACCTACCGCTCCGGCGCGATGGAGGCCGGCACCCGGCTCGACGGGCGTGAGGTGGAGGTCGGCCCGCCACCCGGGATCGGCCGGATCTCGTGGCTGGCCGCGCCCTTCGGCCCGGACGAGATCGCGGTGCTGCTGCACGCGGACCGCAGGACGGTGACGGCGGCCATCGAGATCGAGGGCCCGGGCGTCGGACTGCGCGACAGCGAGGACCAGGAGGCACTGGTCGACCGGTTCGGCACGCTGCTCAAGCATGTCGCCAACGGGGACGGCTTCGTGACGCGGCTGCAGATGCTGGCGCGTACGCTCCCCGCCGACCCGGACGCGCACGCCAAGGACGTGGCGCTGCGCGGCGACCCGAACGCGCCCGGCTGGCTGCAGGATTCGTACGACCAGCTGCAGTCGATGGTGTCGACGTCCAGCGAGCAGCACCGGGCGTACCTCGTCGCCTGTATGCACTTCACCCGCGAACTGGCTTCCGAGGCCCATGCGATGGCGCGTGCCGCCCGTCCGCACGGGGGCCGCAAGCTCGACAAGGACGCGGGGCTCGCAGTCGTCATGGCGCGTGAGCTGACCGACATCTGCGCGCGGCTGGCGGAGGCCGACATCCGGGTGCGGCAGCCGCTCGGGCAGGGGCGGCTGGCGTCGCTCGTGCACTCGATGTACGACCCGGACCACCCGATCGACCACATCCAGGCGATGACCAGGCGGAACGCCTGGCCGGCCGAGCTGGACGCGGTGGAGCCGACGTATCTGCAGGCGAAGACCCGCGAGTCGTCGACGCGCGCGCCCTGGTGCCATGCGACGGCCTGGGTGAAGGAGTGGCCGATGACGCCGGTCGGGGTCAACTTCCTTGCGCCGCTGCTCGTCCACACCCCGGATGTGATCCGTACGGTCGCGGTCACCATGGATCTCGAGCCCACCGAGGTCGCGATCGAGCGGATGCTGACCGAGAAGACGAACGACGAGGCGGAGGCCAGCCGCGCCGCCAAGATGAACCGGACCGTGGACCCGCGCGACATCGCGGCACACGGCAGGCTCGACCAGCGGGGTGAAGATCTCGCGAGCGGAGCGGCCGGAGTGAATCTTGTCGGGTACATCACTGTGTCGTCCCGCTCGCCCGAGGCGCTGGCCCGCGACAAGCGGACGATCCGCGCCTCGGCCGGCAAGTCGTTCCTGAAGCTGGAGTGGTGCGACCGCGAGCACCACCGGGCCTTCGTCAACACATTGCCGTTCGCCACCGGTATCCGTCACTGACCGAGAGGGCAGTCCCCGCCATGCGAGATCCGCTGTCCGCCGTCACGGATGCCTTCACCAGTTTCCTGTTCGGGAAGGTGGAAACCACCCGCCTTCCCGTGCGCACGTCGACGGGCCAGGCCCAGGCCGTCTATCTGCCGACGGCCGCGCCCGGGCTCGGCGACTCGGGCGTGATCATCGGGCGTGAGGTATACAGCGGCAAGGGGTACGTCTACGACCCCTTCCAGCTGTACGGCCAGCAGCTCCCGGCCCCGCACTGGCTGGTGCTCGGCGAGTCCGGCAACGGCAAGTCGGCACTGGAGAAGACCTATGTGCTGCGGCAGTTGAGGTTCCGCGACCGGCAGGTCGTGGTGCTCGACGCCCAGGGCGAGGACGGGGTGGGCGAGTGGAACCTCATCGCCCAGGAGCTGGGCATCACGCCGATCCGGCTCGACCCGATGGCGGCGCTGGACGACGGCATCCGGCTGAACCCGCTCGACCCGTCGATCACGACGACCGGGCAGCTGGCGCTGCTCCGGACCATCATCGAGGTCGCGATGGGGCACGGACTGGACGAGCGTTCCGGCTTCGCGCTCAAGGTCGCGCACGCGTACGTCAACGAGACGATCAACGACCGGCAGCCCGTACTGACGGACATCGTGGAGCAGCTTCGCCACCCGGAGGCGGAGTCCGCCGAGGCGATGAACGTCGACATAGACGATGTACGGGCCTGGGGCCTGGACGTCGCCCTGGTGCTGGACCGGCTGGTCGACGGTGACCTGCGGGGCATGTTCGACGGGCCGACGACGGTCGGGATCGATCTGGACGCCCCGCTGATCGTCTTCGACCTTTCGCACATCGACCGGAACTCGATCGCCATGCCGATCCTGATGGCGATCGTGGGCGTCTGGCTGGAGCACACCTGGATCAGGCCCGACAGGAAGAAACGGATCTTCCTGGTGGAGGAGGCCTGGCACATCATCAACTCGCCGTTCGTCGCACAGCTCTTCCAGCGACTGCTGAAGTTCGGACGGCGGCTGGGCCTGAGCTTCGTGGCGGTCGTACACCATCTGAGCGACGTGGTGGACGGGGCAGCGGCGAAGGAGGCCGCGGCCATCCTGAAGATGGCCTCGACCAGGACGATCTACGCCCAGAAGGCCGACGAGGCGAGGGCGACGGGCCGGGTGCTCGGCCTCCCCCGCTGGGCCGTCGAGATCATCCCCACCCTCACCCCGGGCATCGCGGTCTGGGACGTCAACGGCAATGTCCAGGTGGTCAAGCACCTCGTGACGGAACGGGAACGGCCACTGGTCTACACGGACCGTGCCATGACGGAGTCGTCCGCGCCCGACGACCTCCGCGCCGCGGAGCTGGAGACGGAACAGCGGGCGGCGCTCATCGAGAAGCACGTGAACGACGAGTCGTCGGTGGCGTGAGATGTCCCAGGTACGTCAGCGTCAGGAGGAGCGGGGCATCCCGGACGGCCTGCTGGTCGGCGTGCTCGCGCTGCTTCTCGGCCTGACGCTGCTGGCCTGGACGTCCACCGGCCTGGGGGGCCTGCTGGCCCATGGCGCCTGGCCGGACGGGGTGCGTTTCACCCGCGCCCCGCAGGCGGTACGCCGGCTGCTGTCCGCGCCGGACGACCTGGCGGCGGCCTGGCCCGCCACCCCGGCGGAGCAGCTCTCCGGATGGGGGCTGTTCTGGGGGCTGCTCATCGGGCAGTTGATGGTGCTGGGGGTACTGGCGGTCGCGGGGCTGAGAGGCCAGGCGAGGCGCGGAGTACGACGGCCGGCGGGCACCCCGTCCGGCGGCGCGGCGGCGAGCCCCGTGGCCGGCCGCCCACCGGGCGGGGAGCACTGGGGCCCCGGGAACACGGGCGGCGACATCGGCCACCGCGACAGAAGACCCCCGGACCACGCCTTCGCCGAGGCACAACCCGCCACTGCAAGCCCGCGGGGCGGGGAGCCGGTGGGCGGCAGCGGCTGGGAGGCCGCCGCACGCGGCCTCGCGGAGCACGGGACCGACGGGTCGCGCCGCGGTGAACCCGCGCGTACGGACACCGAGCCGCCTCGGGAAGCACACGCCGCCGAGGACAGCGGCGAAGCCGCGAGCCCGCGGGGCGGCGTCCTCTACGGCGGCCCCGAGACGCGGCGGCCCACCGCCCTGCGGGCCGTGCGGGACGCCGAGGGCCCTGCGCTCGTCGTCACGTCGGACCCCTCCCTCTGGGCGGAGACCAAGGACGCCCGAGCCAAGCTCGGGCCGGTACTCGTCTACGACCCGGGGCACCTCTGCGACACCCCGGCCCGCCTCCACTGGTCGCCGAGCCACGGCTGCGAGTCGGCCGACATCGCCGCGGCCCGGGCCGTCGCGCTCCTCGCCCCCGTACGGCCGCAGGCCCGCATGGACACGGCGATGGCCGACACCGCGGAGACGCTGCTGCGCTGCTGGCTGCACGCGGCGGCGGTGGACGGGCGGCCGTTCAAGCAGGTGCACCGCTGGGCCCAGGGCGGCACCGCGCACGAGGCGGTACGTGTCCTCCGTACCCATCCCAAGGCGGCGAGCGGCGCCGCCGGGCTCCTCGAGTCGGCTCTCACGGCGCACGCGGAACGACGGGACATCGCCCAGGAGTTGGTGACCAGAGCACTCACCTCCCTCTCCTCGATCCACATT
Organism: Streptomyces sannanensis; assembly: GCF_039536205.1. Classification (GTDB taxonomy): domain Bacteria; phylum Actinomycetota; class Actinomycetes; order Streptomycetales; family Streptomycetaceae; genus Streptomyces; species Streptomyces sannanensis. The sequence continues at coordinate 3,232,323 of NZ_BAAAYL010000001.1, forward strand.
CGAGAAGCTTGTACTCCAAACCGAGCAGATTCGCTCACCTTGGAATCATTTGTGGACGAGGGGGGAACCCTTTACGTGGTGGGTGAAGCAATCGAGGACCCCCGCTCCCACCCGGGTGCGATGCCCCTGCTCACCGCACTCGCATCAAGCGTGGTCGAGCACGGCCGCCGCATGGCCGCACGGTCATCCGACGGTCGGCTCGACCCACCACTGACCCTCGTCCTGGACGACATCGCGGCCGTCGCCCCACTCCCCCTCCTGCCCGGCCTTCTGACGACCGGCCAGGAGCAGGGCCTGCCCACCCTCGCCCTGCTGCGCTCCCGCGAACAGGGCAGGGCCCGCTGGACCCGGCCGCTAGTGCTGTAGCCGCAGCGCCAGGCCGTCGAGGACGACTTCCAGGCCGTAGGCGAACTTGGCTTCGCGGGCCTGGGCGGGGTCGATGGCCGCGGCGACGTCGGCGTAGGAGTCGGCGAGGTGCTCGTGGCCGGCCGCGGCCCGTCGGGCGGCCGGCATAAGGCGGGCGATGAAGTCGGCCTCGGTCTCGCCGGAGCGGGCGATCGTGGTGAGCCAGGCCGCCTCCGTGGTGCTCATTCCGATGGCGTAGGTCATGACGGTGTCGATCGCGCGGCTCGGTTCGGGGAAGCCGGCGGCCGTGAACAGGGCGGCCAGCCTCTCGGCGTAGGACATGAGGTTGGGGCCCAGGTAGGCGAGGCCCGCCTGGCCGAGGACCGAGGCCAGCCACGGGTGGCGCAGCGCCGTCGTGCGGAAGGAGCGGGCGGCCTCGGTGACGGCGGCGCGCCAGTCGGGGCTGTCGGCGGGAGGGACTGCGATCTCGGCCGCCACCTCGTCCACCGCGAGCTCCATCAGCTCATCCTTGGTCGCGACGTGCCGGTAGAGGGAGGTCGCGCCGGCGTTCAGGCGGGCGCCGAGCTTGCGCATGCTGAGCGCCTCGATGCCTTCGGCGTCGAGCATGGCGATCGCCTCGCGGACGATCGCGGCCCGGCTGAGCGCGGGCTGGTCGGGCTCGCGCTGCTGCCGGGTCCACACGGACGGGATCGGTTTCGACTTGGCGGCCATGGCGCTCCTTCAGTGCGTACGCCGTTCGCATCCAGCGTACAGGGATTGAGTATTGCGCACACTGTTCCGCGATGCGTACAGTGTGCGCATCGAAGGAACAGCGTGCGCAGGCCGAGAGGACGCCCTATGGAAACCCGCAATCCACGTCGCTGGTGGATCCTCGTCGTGCTGTGCCTCAGCACGCTGGTCCTCGTGGTCGACAACATGGCGCTGACCGTCGCGGTGCCCGCGATGACCGAGGACATCGGCGCGAGCGCCCAGGACACCCAGTGGATCCTCGACTCCTACATCCTGGTCTTCGCCGGGCTCCTGCTCACCTCCGGCAGCCTGGGTGACCGGTTCGGCCGCCGAAAGGTCATGATCATCGGTCTGCTGCTCTTCGGGGTGGCGTCACTGGCCGCGACCTTCTGCACCACCCCCGGCGAGGTAATCGCCGCACGCGTCGCGATGGGCGTCGGCGGAGCGCTGATCATGCCCTCTACGCTGTCGATCCTCATCACCGTCTTCGACGAGGAGGAGCGCCCCAAGGCGATGGCGACGTGGGGCTCGGTGTCGATGCTCGGCCTGGTCGGCAGTCCGGTACTCGGCGGCGTGCTGATCGACCATTTCTCCTGGCACTCGATCTTCTTCATCAACGTCCCGGTCGTCGCACTGGCCGTCCTCGCGGGCCTCACCCTCATGCCCGAGTCGAAGGCACCGTGGCAGAAGCCCGACCCGCTCGGCGCGGTGCTGTCCGCGGCCGGCATGACCGCCCTGGTCTGGTGGATCATCGAGCTCCCGCAGCACGGCGCCTTCGGCGGCCGGTCGACGATCACCCTGGCCGTCGCGGTCGTCGCCCTCGCCGGGTTCGTGATCTGGCAGAACATCACCTCCGCGCCGATGGTGCCGATGGTGCTCTTCAAGCACCGCAACTTCAGCGGCGGCTCGCTCTCGCTGGCCCTCGTGCAGATCGGCAACGGCGGCCTGATGCTGGTGCTCACCCAGTACCTGCAGTTCGTGCTCGGCTACTCGCCGATCAAGGCGGGCCTGGCGTTCGTGCCCCTGGCCATCGCCGCGCTCATCGGCAACGGCGCGGGCGCCAAGCTCGCCGCGAAGATCGGCAACCGCTGCCTGATCCTGGCCGGCATGGTCGTGATGGCCTCCTCCTTCGCGCTGCTGACCACCGTCTCCGCCGACTCGGGCTTCACCGTCCCGGCGGTCGCCCTCGGCCTGCTCGGCCTCGGCGCCGGCCTCGCGATGCCGGCCGCGGTCGGCGCGCTGATGGGCACCATCCCGGCGGACAAGGCGGGCGTCGGCTCGGCCCTGAACGACACCATCCAGCAGGCCGGCACCGCGCTCGGCATCGCGATCCTCGGCTCGCTCCTGTCGAGCGGCTTCGCCGGCGAGATGCCCGCCGACGCGCCCGAGCAGGCGAAGCAGTCGATCGCCGGGGCGCTGGCCGTCGCCCAGGGCGACACCGGCCTGGTCCAGGCCGCCCGGGAGGCCTTCACCACCTCGATGTCGACCACCTTCACCATCAGCGCGATCGGCGTCCTCGCCGCCGCACTCCTGGCCACCCTGATCATGCGCGACACCAAGCCCGAGCCCGCCGCGGCCCCGGCGGAGAAGGCCGAACTCGCCGCCTGACCTCGCAAGGGAAGAAGGCCGGTGCCCTCCCTGGGACACCGGCCTTCTTCCCTTGCTGGTGCGCTGCGGCCGGCAGTGGCCCGGCGCGCCCCGAAAACCAGCCGGTCAGCCGTCCGTGGCGGGCCGCACGATCACCATCTCGAGCTCCTTCGCGGACGGGTCGCCCGGCATCGGCGCGGCCTCCCCGCTCTCCATGAAACCGAACTTGCGGTAGAAGGCCCGGGCACGCGCGTTGTCCTCGTGGACGAACAGCCGCACCCGCGTCAGCCGCGGCTCCTCCAGCGACCAGGCCCAGTCCAGGGCGGCCCGGAACAGCCGTCGGGTCAGCCCGGTGCCGCGGTGCTCGGGACGTACGAAGACAGCAACCAGATGCCCCTGGTCCGCCGCGATCCGCCCGCCGAAGACGTCATCGGCGCCCGCCTTCTCGACCAGCACCACCACCGTGCCGGCCCACTCCCCGTCCGGCCCCTCGGCCACGAACTGCCGGTCGGCCCCCGCGCCCTCCATGGACCCGCCGAGGGTCCGCTCCTGCCAGAAGGAATCGGGCCGGACGGATGCCTTCTCGTAGGTGTCCAGGAAGGCAAGGTGCGCCACCGGATCGGCCAGCGCGGCCAGCCGCAGCTCCTTGACCTTCCGCCACTCGTCGGGGCGGACGGGCCGTATCACGTGATCCATACGCCGATCCTCGTCACAACTGAGACCGACCACTCGGACCGGTGGGGCGAGTCTGCGCTGCCAACGCGGTCGGAGGCCCTGCCGGACCTCGCCGACAGGGCCTCCGACCGGGAGTCCGGGGACTGCTACGCGGAAGCGACAACCTGGCCGGCCATGACCTGTGGAGGGTTGGGGAACAGTGATGTGAGGTTGTCCCGCACGAAGTCCGCCGCCTTCTTGCTCGATTCCTCGGCTCCGGCCTGGTTTTGGAAGACGCTGGTCGAGACCATCACCCCGCTCCCGGCGTCGACCCAGTAGTAGGCCACGAAGCCGGAGACCTGGCGGACGAGCGGCACGAATCCCTCGTTCACTCGTCGTCCCGCCTCGGCCGGATCGGTCACCCCTTCATACCGCCGAACGGCTGCGTACATGGCTGATCTCCTCACGGATCTCGGGGTCATTCTGTGGAGACGCTGTACCCCTGCAATGCGCGCTCCGCTCTCGGAACGTCCAGCAATCACCGGAAGGGCCTCAATCAGTGATCCGAACGGCGGCTTCTGCACCCGGTCCTGAACGCAGAAAAGCCCCGGACCATATGGTCCGGGGCTTCCCTGGAATAATTGTTCGGCGGCGTCCTACTCTCCCACAGGGTCCCCCCTGCAGTACCATCGGCGCTGAAAGGCTTAGCTTCCGGGTTCGGAATGTAACCGGGCGTTTCCCTAACGCTATGACCACCGAAACACTATGAAGTTGAACTCCAGCCGACAAGGCGAGTTCGTTACTTCAGAACAAACACAGTGGACGCGAGCAACTGAGGACAAGCCCTCGGCCTATTAGTACCAGTCAGCTCCACCCGTTGCCGGGCTTCCACATCTGGCCTATCAACCCAGTCGTCTACTGGGAGCCTTACCCTCTCAAGGAGGTGGGAATACTCATCTTGAAGCAGGCTTCCCGCTTAGATGCTTTCAGCGGTTATCCCTCCCGAACGTAGCCAACCAGCCATGCCCTTGGCAGGACAACTGGCACACCAGAGGTTCGTCCGTCCCGGTCCTCTCGTACTAGGGACAGCCCTTCTCAATATTCCTACGCGCACAGCGGATAGGGACCGAACTGTCTCACGACGTTCTAAACCCAGCTCGCGTACCGCTTTAATGGGCGAACAGCCCAACCCTTGGGACCGACTCCAGCCCCAGGATGCGACGAGCCGACATCGAGGTGCCAAACCATCCCGTCGATATGGACTCTTGGGGAAGATCAGCCTGTTATCCCCGGGGTACCTTTTATCCGTTGAGCGACGGCGCTTCCACAAGCCACCGCCGGATCACTAGTCCCGACTTTCGTCCCTGCTCGACCCGTCGGTCTCACAGTCAAGCTCCCTTGTGCACTTACACTCAACACCTGATTGCCAACCAGGCTGAGGGAACCTTTGGGCGCCTCCGTTACTCTTTAGGAGGCAACCGCCCCAGTTAAACTACCCATCAGACACTGTCCCTGATCCGGATCACGGACCGAGGTTAGACATCCAGCACGACCAGAGTGGTATTTCAACGGCGACTCCACAACCACTGGCGTGGCTGCTTCAAAGTCTCCCACCTATCCTACACAAGCCGAACCGAACACCAATATCAAACTGTAGTAAAGGTCCCGGGGTCTTTCCGTCCTGCTGCGCGAAACGAGCATCTTTACTCGTAGTGCAATTTCACCGGGCCTATGGTTGAGACAGTCGAGAAGTCGTTACGCCATTCGTGCAGGTCGGAACTTACCCGACAAGGAATTTCGCTACCTTAGGATGGTTATAGTTACCACCGCCGTTTACTGGCGCTTAAGTTCTCAGCTTCGCCCACCCGAAGGTGAGCTAACCGGTCCCCTTAACGTTCCAGCACCGGGCAGGCGTCAGTCCGTATACATCGCCTTACGGCTTCGCACGGACCTGTGTTTTTAGTAAACAGTCGCTTCTCGCTGGTCTCTGCGGCCACCCCCAGCTCAGGAAGCAAGTTCCTTCACCAGGCGTGGCCCCCCTTCTCCCGAAGTTACGGGGGCATTTTGCCGAGTTCCTTAACCATAGTTCACCCGAACGCCTCGGTATTCTCTACCTGACCACCTGAGTCGGTTTAGGGTACGGGCCGCCATGAAACTCGCTAGAGGCTTTTCTCGACAGCATAGGATCATCCACTTCACCACAATCGGCTCGGCATCAGGTCTCAGCCTTGTATGTGTGACGGATTTGCCTACCACACGGCCTACACCCTTACCCCGGGACAACCACCGCCCGGGCTGGACTACCTTCCTGCGTCACCCCATCGCTCACCTACTACCAGTCTGGGTCACCGGCTCCACCACTCCCCTCAACTCCGAAGAGATCAGGGCGGCTTCACGGGCTTAGCATCGCTGGGTTCAGCGCTGGCGCTTCAAAGCGGGTACCGGAATATCAACCGGTTGTCCATCGACTACGCCTGTCGGCCTCGCCTTAGGTCCCGACTTACCCTGGGCAGATCAGCTTGACCCAGGAACCCTTAGTCAATCGGCGCACACGTTTCTCACGTGTGTATCGCTACTCATGCCTGCATTCTCACTCGTGAACCGTCCACAACTCGCTTCCGCGGCTGCTTCACCCGGCACACGACGCTCCCCTACCCATCACAGCACCCGTTGGGGCTTTATGCTGCAATGACACGACTTCGGCGGTACGCTTGAGCCCCGCTACATTGTCGGCGCGGAATCACTTGACCAGTGAGCTATTACGCACTCTTTCAAGGGTGGCTGCTTCTAAGCCAACCTCCTGGTTGTCTCTGCGACTCCACATCCTTTCCCACTTAGCGTACGCTTAGGGGCCTTAGTCGATGCTCTGGGCTGTTTCCCTCTCGACCATGGAGCTTATCCCCCACAGTCTCACTGCCGTGCTCTCACTTACCGGCATTCGGAGTTTGGCTAAGGTCAGTAACCCGGTAGGGCCCATCGCCTATCCAGTGCTCTACCTCCGGCAAGAAACACACGACGCTGCACCTAAATGCATTTCGGGGAGAACCAGCTATCACGGAGTTTGATTGGCCTTTCACCCCTAACCACAGGTCATCCCCCAGGTTTTCAACCCTGGTGGGTTCGGTCCTCCACGAAGTCTTACCTCCGCTTCAACCTGCCCATGGCTAGATCACTCCGCTTCGGGTCTAGAGCGTGCAACTCGATCGCCCTGTTCGGACTCGCTTTCGCTACGGCTTCCCCACACGGGTTAACCTCGCTACACACCGCTAACTCGCAGGCTCATTCTTCAAAAGGCACGCAGTCACGAGACGTACAAGTACGTCCGACGCTCCCACGGCTTGTAGGCACACGGTTTCAGGTACTATTTCACTCCGCTCCCGCGGTACTTTTCACCATTCCCTCACGGTACTATCCGCTATCGGTCACCAGGGAATATTTAGGCTTAACGGGTGGTCCCGCCAGATTCACACGGGATTTCTCGGGCCCCGTGCTACTTGGGTGGTTCTCAAGCGAGCCGTACAGATTTCAGCTACGGGGGTCTTACCCTCTACGCCGGACCTTTCGCATGTCCTTCGCCTATCCATACGGTTTCTGACTCGCCGACCGGCCGGCAGACCGGTCAAGAGAACTCCCACAACCCCGCATGCGCAACCCCTGCCGGGTCTCACACGCATACGGTTTGGCCTCATCCGGTTTCGCTCGCCACTACTCCCGGAATCACGGTTGTTTTCTCTTCCTGCGGGTACTGAGATGTTTCACTTCCCCGCGTTCCCTCCACACTGCCTATGTGTTCAGCAGCGGGTGACAGCCCATGACGACTGCCGGGTTTCCCCATTCGGACACCCCCGGATCAAAGCTCGGTTGACAGCTCCCCGGGGCCTATCGTGGCCTCCCACGTCCTTCATCGGTTCCTGGTGCCAAGGCATCCACCGTGCGCCCTTAAAAACTTGGCCACAGATGCTCGCGTCCACTGTGTAGTTCTCAAGCAACGACCAGCCACCCATCACCCCGCCAGCTGACTGACGAGTTCACTGGGGCCGGCGTCTGAAGGACGAGCATCGCTCGCTCCCTCAGGACCCAACAGCGTGCCCGACACGTCCGGTCTCAGATGCTGCGTTCCACGCCGAAGCAGTACTAGCAGTCCTCATCCCGATCGTGCCGAATAATCAACGTTCCACCCATGAGCAACCGTGCGAGACATTTGCTCGCAGTCGGCTATGTGCTCCTTAGAAAGGAGGTGATCCAGCCGCACCTTCCGGTACGGCTACCTTGTTACGACTTCGTCCCAATCGCTGGTCCCACCTTCGACAGCTCCCTCCCACAAGGGGTTGGGCCACCGGCTTCGGGTGTTACCGACTTTCGTGACGTGACGGGCGGTGTGTACAAGGCCCGGGAACGTATTCACCGCAGCAATGCTGATCTGCGATTACTAGCAACTCCGACTTCATGGGGTCGAGTTGCAGACCCCAATCCGAACTGAGACCGGCTTTTTGAGATTCGCTCCGCCTCGCGGCATCGCAGCTCATTGTACCGGCCATTGTAGCACGTGTGCAGCCCAAGACATAAGGGGCATGATGACTTGACGTCGTCCCCACCTTCCTCCGAGTTGACCCCGGCAGTCTCCTGTGAGTCCCCATCACCCCGAAGGGCATGCTGGCAACACAGAACAAGGGTTGCGCTCGTTGCGGGACTTAACCCAACATCTCACGACACGAGCTGACGACAGCCATGCACCACCTGTATACCGACCACAAGGGGGCGACCATCTCTGGCCGTTTCCGGTATATGTCAAGCCTTGGTAAGGTTCTTCGCGTTGCGTCGAATTAAGCCACATGCTCCGCTGCTTGTGCGGGCCCCCGTCAATTCCTTTGAGTTTTAGCCTTGCGGCCGTACTCCCCAGGCGGGGAACTTAATGCGTTAGCTGCGGCACCGACGACGTGGAATGTCGCCAACACCTAGTTCCCAACGTTTACGGCGTGGACTACCAGGGTATCTAATCCTGTTCGCTCCCCACGCTTTCGCTCCTCAGCGTCAGTAATGGCCCAGAGATCCGCCTTCGCCACCGGTGTTCCTCCTGATATCTGCGCATTTCACCGCTACACCAGGAATTCCGATCTCCCCTACCACACTCTAGCCTGCCCGTATCGAATGCAGACCCGGGGTTAAGCCCCGGGCTTTCACATCCGACGTGACAGGCCGCCTACGAGCTCTTTACGCCCAATAATTCCGGACAACGCTTGCGCCCTACGTATTACCGCGGCTGCTGGCACGTAGTTAGCCGGCGCTTCTTCTGCAGGTACCGTCACTTTCGCTTCTTCCCTGCTGAAAGAGGTTTACAACCCGAAGGCCGTCATCCCTCACGCGGCGTCGCTGCATCAGGCTTTCGCCCATTGTGCAATATTCCCCACTGCTGCCTCCCGTAGGAGTCTGGGCCGTGTCTCAGTCCCAGTGTGGCCGGTCGCCCTCTCAGGCCGGCTACCCGTCGTCGCCTTGGTAGGCCATTACCCCACCAACAAGCTGATAGGCCGCGGGCTCATCCTTCACCGCCGGAGCTTTCAACCCTCTCCCATGCGAGAGAAAGTGATATCCGGTATTAGACCCCGTTTCCAGGGCTTGTCCCAGAGTGAAGGGCAGATTGCCCACGTGTTACTCACCCGTTCGCCACTAATCCACCCCGAAGGGCTTCATCGTTCGACTTGCATGTGTTAAGCACGCCGCCAGCGTTCGTCCTGAGCCAGGATCAAACTCTCCGTGAATGTTTTCCCGTAATCGGGAGTGACACTCGCGTTGAGCGGAACAGTCGGAGGAATGATCCGACCGTTCACAGCGTCCTCGCTGTGTTTTCGCCTACCCACCACAAGGGCAAGTAGGACTTTTCAAAGGAACCTCGTCTCAAGAGAGACGGGGTATCAACTAATCTGGCGTTGATTTTTGGCACGCTGTTGAGTTCTCAAGGAACGGACGCTTCCTTTGTACTCACCCGCAGCGACATTCTCTGGGGCTTTCCTCCGGGCGCTTCCCTTCGGTGTTTCCAGCTTAGCAGATCCGATTTCCGTTTCCGCCACCCGCTGGAGCGGGCTGCCGTGAAGTTCTCCGCTTTCGCGTTTCCCTTTCCGGCGGTTCCGACTCTATCAGATCCTTTCGGCGTCTGATTCCCAGTCAGAGGGGTTTGTCTTCCCGGCTTTCGGGCCGTTCCGACGTCCAAACTCTAGCTGATTTTCTCGGCAACCCATAATCGGGTGTTTCGAAATGAATTCGGGCAAGCCGAAATCATCCCGGCCGGGAGATCGTGCAGAGGTTGGTTGCCGCATATCTGCGGCGGACGGCTGCCGCAGAACCGTTCCGGCTCCGTGACAACTCGGAGAACTTTACGGATCGGCCAGGGGGCTGTCAACCCCCGGCCGTCACCCCGTCAGCGCCCCTGTCAGTCCAGGTCGGTGAGGCGGCCGCCGGCGTCCGGCTGGGCCTCTTCCACGCGGCGCAGCAAGCGAATCAGGCTGTCGCCCAGCGCACCCCGCTCGTCACTCGACAGGTCCTGGAGCAGGCTGCCCTCGAAGTCCACGGCCATACGCATCGCCTCGAGCCACTTCGTACGACCCTCGTCCGTCAGCTCGACGATCACGCGCACCCGGTTGCTCTCGTCGCGGTCGCGCGTGACCAGGCCCTCGCCCGCCATCCGGTCGATGCGGTGGGTCATGGCGGCCGGGGTGAGACCGAGCCGCTTGGCGAGTTCGCCGGGGCCCATCCGGTACGGGGCGCCGGAGAGGACCAGCGACTTCAGCACCTCCCATTCGGCGTTGCTGATGCCGAGCGTGGCGAGCTGACGGCCGTACGCCACGTTCATGCGCCGGTGGAGCCGGCTCAGGGCCGACATGACGACCTCGACCTGGGGGTCGAGGTCGCGGAACTCGCGCTGATAGGCGGCGATCTGCTCGTCGAGGCTCGGCTCCTGCGGCCCGGTGGGCTCGGGGGTCTCTGGCATGCGCCCGAGTATCGCATGAAGCACGTTGCCGTCTAAGTCCTTCGGTATGTACAGTTAAGCATCGAACTTTAGAGGTGAAGTCTTCGAGCTTCAGACCTCCACATCCTTAAGGCAGGTGAGTGTGACCAAGGTGATGGGCGCGGCGATGCGCCGGATCCAGGCAGGCAACGCGCTGAGCGCGTTCGGGCTCGGGTTCACCGTCCCGTATCTCTATGTGTATGTGGCTCAGGTGCGGGACCTGGGCGCGGGCACGGCCGGAGCCGTGCTCGCCGTCTTCGCCTTGGCCGCACTCGTCGCCCTCCCCTTCACCGGGCGGGCCATCGACCGGCGCGGGCCGCTGCCGGTTCTCGTGGGGGCCGCTCTGCTGGCGGCCGTGGGCGCCCTCGGCATGGGGTTCTCCGCGACGATCCCGACGGTCGTCCTGTCCGCGGCGGCGATCGGGGCGGGCACCGCGGTCATGCAGCCCGCGCTCGCCACGATGATCGTGTGGTGCTCCACCGTCGCGACCCGTACCCGTGCCTTCGCCATGCAGTTCTTCCTGCAGAATGTCGGTCTCGGTATCGGCGGGCTGCTGGGCGGCCAGATCGTGGACGTGAGCCGGCCGGACAGCTTCACGCAGCTGTTCGTCGCCGAGGCGGCGATGTTCCTGGTGCTGGCGGCCGTCGCGACGACCGTACGGCTGCCGCATGCTCTGCGGGTCCAGGACGCCCGCCCCAAGGGTGAGAAGGGCGGCTGGCAGGTCCTGCTGCGGCACCGGGCGATGGTGCAGCTGTGCGTGCTGGGCTTTGTACTGTTCTTCGCCTGCTACGGACAGTTCGAGTCCGGACTGCCGGCGTACGGCGTGGAGGCGGCCGGGATCTCACCGTCGACCCTGGGCCTCGCACTGGCCGCCAACACGGCGGTGATCGTGGTCGCGCAGTTCGTCGTGCTGAAGATGGTGGAGCGGCGCCGGCGGAGCCGTGCGATCGCGCTGGTCGGGCTGATCTGGACGGTCGCCTGGATCGCCGCCGGGTACGCGGGGCTGGGACACGGCAGCCAGGCGATGGCGACGGCGGCGTTCATCTCGACGTACGCGCTGTTCGGGCTCGGCGAGGCGATGCTGGCGCCGACCGTCGCCCCGCTGGTGGCCGATCTGGCGCCGGAGTCGATGGTGGGGCAGTACAACTCCGCCTTCGCGCTGGTCAAGCAGCTCGCGCTGGCCCTGGGCCCGGCCGTGGGCGGACCGATGGGCGCTTCACTGCACGCTCCGTACATCCTGACGTTCATCGTCTTCTCGCTGGGCATCAGCGTGCTGGCGCTGCGGCTGGGCGGCAAGCTCACACCGGTGCAGGACCAGCCGGCGCTCGCGAGGACGCGAGTGGTGGCACAGCATCTTCCGGAGCCGGTGCCGGCCTCCCACTGAACCGGGGGTCCGCCCCGAAGCCAGGGCATCGAGCGCCGGACGCGGCCGGATTTCCGGCTCCGTCCGGCGCTCGCGTGTACGGCTACCGGGGCAGCGCGAACTCGCACCAGACCGCCTTGCCGCCGCCCGGCGTGCGCCGTGAACCCCACGACGAGGCGATCGTCGCGACGATCGAGATCCCGCGGCCCGTCTCGTCGGCCGGGTCGGCGCGGCGGCGGCGCGGCAGATGGTCGTCGCCGTCGGTCACCTCGATGATCAGCCGCCGGTCGGTGCGGCGCAGCCGCAGCCGCATCGGCGGCGTGCCGTGCTGGAGGGAGTTGGCGACGAGTTCGCTGGCCGCCAGCACGCCCAGGTCGCACAGTTCGACCGGGAAGCGCCAGCTCGCCAGCACTCCGGAGGCGAAGGCGCGGGCGCGCGGGGCGGCCTCGACACCGCCGAGCAGGTCGAGGGCGGCGTTGTGGAAGAGCTCGGCGTCCTGGCCCGTACGGGAAGGGTGCTGGACGACGAGGACGGCGACGTCGTCGTCGTGTCCCGCGGTCACGCCCAGGGAGCGGAGCAGGCGGTCGCAGAACACCTGCGGCGTCCCGGCGGCTCCGGCGAGCGCCGCTTCCAGGGCGGCGACGCCCTCGTCGATGTCCTCGCCACGACGCTCGACCAGTCCGTCGGTGTAGAGGACGGCGGTGGCGCCGGGGGGCAGCGGAATGGAGCTCGAGGCGTGCAGCCAGCCGCCGGTGCCGAGCGGGGGTCCGGTCGGTTCGGCGGCACGGTGGACCGTACCGTCCTCGAGGCGTACGAGCATGGGGAGGTGGCCGGCCGACGCGTACACCAGGCGGCCCTCGTTGGGGTCGTGGACCGCGTAGACGCAGGTGGCGATCTGACTGGGGTCGATCTCGGCGGCCAGGCCGTCGAGGAGCTGCAGCACTTCGTGCGGCGGCAGGTCCAGGCGGGCGTAGGCGCGCACGGCGGTGCGGAGCTGGCCCATGACGGCCGCGGCGCGTACTCCGCGGCCCATGACGTCGCCGATGACGAGGGCGGTGCGGCCGGCGCCGAGGGTGATGACGTCGTACCAGTCGCCGCCGACCGCGGCGTCCGTGCCGCCCGGCTGGTAGGTGGCGGCGATCCGCAGGTCGTCGGGCTGCTCCAGCTCCTGGGGGAGCAGGGAGCGCTGGAGGGTGACGGCGGTCTCGCGGTGCCGGCGTTCGCTGGCGCGCAGGCGTTCGGCGGCCTCGGCGTGGCCGGTGACATCGGCGGCGAAGACGAGGACGCCGCCGCCTTCTCCCTCCCCGAGGGAACCGCCGGTGGGCAGCGTGACGGGCATGCAGGTGACGGTGTACGAGCCACCGCCGGGCACCCGGCGGGACTTGACGGTCCGTGGCCTGCCGCTGCGCAGCACCTGGTCCATGAGCGGGAGCAGACCGAGTCCGGTCAGCTCGGGCAGGGCATCCGCGGCCGGCGCTCCGACCGGGCGGGGGCCGAAGACCGCGGTGTACGCGTCGTTGACGTACGCGACGCGGTGCTCCGGGCCGTACACCAGGGCGACCAGGGCGGGGAGGCTGCCGAGGATCTCCCGCACGGAGAGGTCCTCCAGCGCGGGGGCGTCGGGGTGCTCGCGGGCATGGGGTCCGGGCTGGGACTGTTGCTCGTACCCACCGCGGGCCGCGGGCACGGAACCGCGACCGGTCCGCGCCGCGGCGCGGCGCTGCGTACCGGGGAGTCGGGCGCTCCAGCGCGTGAAGTTCACGGAAGATCTGGCCTCGTGTGTTGTCGCTCTGTGGTCGTCGCGGGTCGGCTGGTCGGAAGACGGCCACCGGTCACTCTGTGCAGGTGTGAGCCCACCTATGGTCACACGTCCAGTGTGGCCGACGGCACTGACATCGGCCGGTCGGCCTCGGTGCCGGCTAGTAGCCCTCTTTGGGACGTTCACGCCCAACAGCCTGTTCGAATTCGGCGCGCGGGTGTTCCAGTGAACCGAGCGAGACGATCTCACGTTTGAACAGACCGGCGAGCATCCATTCGGCGAGCACCCGGCATTTGCGGTTGAAGGTCGGCATCCGGCTCAGATGGTAGGCGCGATGCATGAACCAGGCCGGATAACCCTTCAGTTTACGGCCGTAGACATGCGCGACGCCCTTGTGGAGGCCGAGGGAGGCGACGGAGCCGACGTATTTGTGCCGGTAGTCCTCGAGGGCCCGGCCGTCCAGTGAGGCGGCGATGTTCTCGGCGAGGACCTTGGCCTGGCGCAGCGCATGCTGGGCGTTGGGCGCGCAGACGGCGCCCTCCTCGCTCGCGGTGAGGTCGGGGACGGCGGCCGCGTCGCCGGCGGCCCAGGCGTGTTCGACGCCGTCGACCGTGAGCATGGCGGTGCACCTGAGGCGGCCGTGGCTGTTGAGCGGGAGGCCGGTGGCGGCGAGGACGGGGGCGGGCTTGACGCCCGCGGTCCACACGACCGTACGAGTCGGGAAGCGCGAGCCGTCGCTCAGTACGGCGACACGGTCCTCGCACGATTCCAGGCGGGTGCCGAGGCGGACATCGATGTTGCGGCCCCGAAGCTCCCGGATGGCGTACCGGCCCAGCTCCTCGCCGACTTCGGGGAGGATCCGCTCGGTGGCCTCGACGAGGATCCACTTCAGGTCCTCGGCCTTGATGTTGTGGTAGTAGCGCGCGGCGTAGCGGGCCATGTCCTCCAGCTCGCCGAGGGCTTCGACTCCGGCGTAGCCGCCGCCGACGAAGACGAACGTGAGGGCGGCGTCGCGGATGGCGGGGTCGCGGGTGGAGGAGGCGATGTCCATCTGCTCGATGACATGGTTGCGCAGCCCGATGGCCTCCTCGACGGCCTTGAAGCCGATGCCGTGGTCGGCGAGGCCGGGAACGGGGAGGGTGCGGGAGACGGCCCCGGGGGCGAGGACGAGTTCGTCGTAGGTGATCTCGACCGGTCCTGCGCCCTCGTCCTCGGTGGCGAGGGTCGCGACGGTCGCCGTGCGCTTGGCGTGGTCGACGGACTCGACCTCACCGATGACGATGCTGCAGTGCTCGAGGACACGGCGCAGCGGCACCACCACATGGCGGGGCGAGATCGAACCCGCGGCCGCTTCCGGAAGGAAAGGCTGATACGTCATGTAGGGCTCGGGCGTGACCACGATGATCTCGGCCGCGCCACTTCTCAGCTGGGTCTTCAGCTTCCGCTGGAGACGCAGCGCGGTGTACATCCCGACGTAGCCGCCGCCGACAACGAGGATGCACGCACTCGGGGTTCCGGGGGCCTTCCCCCGGGAATATGCAGCCTTCACCAGTCCATGACGCAACGGAGCCCCGGCTTTGTCCACAGGCCCGGCAAATTGTGTGACGGGAGGGCGCACATGGTCAGGTCGGCCGAACGCCGCGGGTCAGCGGAAAGGCCCGCAGGTCAGAGTAGGCGCGCCGGGGGCGCCGAAGGGGCCGAAACGGGAAGGTTGTGGTGCATACTCCGATCGGGGGGCGCTCCGTGCGGAACTACCCTCTTCTGAATTGACTCCCGCTCAACTATGTTCATACATCGTCGGGGTGTGGGACCAGGCGGCCCCGGCTGTCGGGCGGGGAGTCTCCGGGGGGAGACATCATTACCGGGGGATTGTTATGCACATTCAGGACTCTCATTGGCAGGCTGCTGTCCAGACGGACGGCAACAGGCGCGTGAGCGCCGACGGAGGCCGCGCGACGCCGCTGCGGGTGGACGCGCAGCGCAATCTGGAGCATGTGCTCAGGGCGGCGCGCGAGGTGTTCGGTGAACTGGGTTACGGCGCGCCGATGGAGGACGTGGCGCGCCGGGCCCGGGTCGGCGTCGGGACGGTGTACCGCCGGTTCCCGAGCAAGGACGTGCTGGTGCGCCGGATAGCCACGGAGGAGACGGCCCGGCTGACCGAGCAGGCGCGTGCCGCGCTGGGGCAGGAGGACGAGCCCTGGTCGGCGCTGTCCCGGTTCCTGCGGACCTCGGTGGCCTCGGGCGCCGGGCGGCTGCTGCCCCCTCAGGTACTGCGGGTCGGCGTCCCTGTCGACGAGCGGGACGAGGCGCGGGTGCCGCAGCAGCGGCAGGACCCCGACGGGGTCGCGGCCGCCCCCGCGGGTGGCTGGGGCAGCGCCGTGGAGCCTCGTACTGCTCCGGCGGAGGAGCCGCACGACGCGGGTGCCGCGGAGCTGCTGGAGGTCGTGGGCCGGCTGGTGGAGCGGGCGAGGGCGGCGGGCGAGCTGCGCCGTGACGTGACCGTGGCGGACGTACTCCTGGTGATAGCCACGGCGGCGCCTTCGCTGCCGGACGCGCGGCAGCAGACGGCGGCCTCGGCACGGCTGCTGGACATCCTGCTGGAGGGACTGCGGTCGCGGCACGTGTAGTGCCCTGCGGGCGCCGCTCGGCTGCCGCTGAGCGCGGGCCCGTCTCATCTGCCGCTGAGCGTCCGCCGCGACGGGACACCGGCGGCAACCGCGCGCAGCCGGGGCGACGACGTGCCCGTGCCGGTCCAGCAGGTGCCGCGGCGGGACAGCAGACGGCGCAGCCACAGCTCCGTGGAGACCAGGTCGGCGAGGCCGTCGACCGGGAGCGGCTCGCCCTCGGCAGCGGCGCGCAGCGCCTTGCGGACGACGCGGGCCTCGATCAGGCCCGCGTCGGCGAGCAACGGCGCGTCGAAGAGGGCCATCAGCCCGCCCACCGCGACCCGCAGACCGGCGCGCGCGGCCGCGGCGGAGGAGGCGTGGGAGGGGGCGCCCCAGCCGGGCGGCAGATCGCGGATGCCCGCGCCCGCCAGGACCGTACGCAGGATGGAGGCGCGGGCGCCCGGCTGGACGCGCAGTGACTCGGGGAGGGCCCGGCAGGCACGCACGACCTGGTTGTCCAGGAAGGGGGCGTGCAGGCGCTGGCTGCGCACCTCGGCGGCCTGTTCGAGGACGCGGTGGTCGGCCGCGTACCGGGCGAGCGCGGCACGGGCGCGGGCCTCGCCGGGGCGCAGCACGGTGGCGGGGCGGTCGGCCGCGGACTCCAGGCGAACCGATACTTCAGCGAGCGCCTCGCCGGTCAGCCAGCGTGCGGCGGGCCCGGGCCGGGACCAGGCGAGCGCGGCCAGGGAGGCGTCGACGGCTCCGTGGGCGTCGTCGAAGTGGCCGTTCATCAGCGATGCGGCGGCGGCCTGGACACCCGCTCGGTAGGGGGTGCGGGCGAGCCGGCGGGCCGCGCGGTAGACGGTGAGCGGGACGAAGAGGGAGTGCGCGGAGGGGCCTTCGGCCTTGGCCAGTGCCGAGACGGGCCGCAGCAGATGACGGCGCCGGCGGTCCATCAGAAGGTCGGCCAGGCGGGCCGGGTGGGCGTCGAGCACCTGACGTGCTCCGCCGCCGACGAAGTGGTCGGCGCTGCCCGCGGCGAGGCGTCGGCGGTGGCGTTCGGCGGCGACGAGCGAGGGTCCCGGTTCGTCGGTGAGCGGCCCGTCGAGTGTGGTGTAGGGCAGGACCTCCTCGCCCGCCGCGACGACGACATGGTGCAACCGGGGGTTGGCGGCGATGGCGCCGGCACGCTCCAGTTCCGCCTGGCGGCCGGGAACGGCGAGGTCGTTGAAGGTGACGGCGAGCAGGCGTTCGCCGGCGCCGGTGCCATGGCCGAGGACGGTACCGGGTACGCCCGGCAGTCCGGCGGCGAGCAGGGCGAGCGTGGCGGAGGCGGGGCCGCCCGAGAGGTCGGCGCCGATGCCGGGGGCGGGGGCACCGCGGGCTGCGCGGCGTTCCGCGGGGCCCATGCCGGGGACCGGACCGGGGTCGGGAAGGGGGGTCTCGGGAGCGTGGCGGGGGGCGGTGAGTCGGGCCCGTACCGCTTCGACGAGGGCGTCGCGGACCCCGCCGACCGCGCTGCCGGGGTCGAGTTGGGGCGCGGCGACGGCGAGCGAGGCGACCGGTTCGTATCCGGTGATCTCGCGCGCTCCCTCGCGCAGCACGAGCGCGTGGCCGGGCGGGACGCGTCTGACACCGGAGTACGGGGTGGAGTCGCCCAGCGCCTCCGGTACATCGGGGCAGGCAAGCAGGGCGGCGAGATGACCGATGTCGAGCTGCGCCTCGATGAGGTCGGCAAGGGGGAGCGCGGCGGTGGCGTAGGCGGTGCCGCGCTCCCAGGGGGCATGGAAGACGGGGCGCGCCCCGGCCAGGTCGCCGGTGACGGTGATGCGCCGGCCGACCCGGGCGACCGCGGTGTAGCTGCCGGGCCAGGCAGTGAGATGGCGCAGCGCTCCACCGCGGGCGACGAGCAGGCCGAGGCGCAGTTCTTCGTCGGAGGCCGCGCAGCAGCCGAGTACGGCGAGCCGGGTGTCCGGGTCGACGGTGACGACACGTACCTCGTCGGGGCGCCAGTCGCCGACCGCCCACAGCGGGTCGGGGCCGTCCCACAGCAGCTGCGCGCCGACGGGCTGGACGGTGCGGCTGTCGGGATCGCCGGTGTCGGCGCGCGCGGCACCCGCGCTGCCGAATCGCACGGCGTTACCGCTCCACCCCACCAACCACCGCATCGCCGCCTCCACAGGCTGTGGACAAGTGCAACCGCCGGGCAACAGGTGCACCGGGAGGTCCATGCTGCCACGACAACGGCATACGGGAGCGGCTACGGGTAGCGCGCGCGAAAAGTGAATACGCCCCTGGCAGTACCCACTTGGCGATGGTGGGTGCCGGTGGCGGACAGACCGCATTCGGCCAATCTGCCCACCCGCCGGTCCAACGCACAGCCCGGGAGGCACGGTTGGCCTCCCGGACCGGACCGCCGCCCGCGGGGATTGAGGCGGCGGTGTCCCCCAGCCCACTGGATCCAGTGCAGCGGGCCGACCCACGCACTGCACATGGAAGCCCTCCCCCGACAGCCGGGCCAGAGCGCACACACGGGCGCACGGCCACACAACGGGAGCGCGCCCGTGTGTCGTTGTGCGTCCGCACGGAGAACAATCTCGCCATACGGATGGCCGCCCCTTAACGGTAGGGATGTGGCGAACTACGCTGGGTTTACGAATGCCGCGCGCGTCTGCCGACACGCGGCGATCGTCTGGGTGTCGAGGGGTGGCGAATGTCCAGGGAGCAACGCGGGCCGAACGAAAAACTCGGCACCGTTCTCGCCCTCGCGGGAATCAGCAACGCCGGTCTGGCACGACGGGTCAACGACCTCGGCGCGCAGCGGGGCCTGACCCTTCGTTACGACAAGACGTCGGTGGCCCGGTGGGTCGCCAAGGGCATGGTGCCGCAGGGCACCGCGCCCCATCTGATCGCGGCGGCGATCGCCCAGAAACTCGGCCGCCCGGTGCCCCTGCACGAGATCGGCCTCGCCGACGCCGATCCGGCACCCGAGGTGGGGCTCGCCTTCGCCCGCGACGTGGGCGAGGCGGTGAAGAACGCCACCGAGCTGTACCGGCTGGATCTGGCCGGCCGACGGGCCGGCGGGGGCATCTGGCAGTCGCTGGCGGGTTCCTTCTCGGTCAGCGCGTACGCCACGCCCGCGTCCCGCTGGCTGATAACACCCGCCGACCCCTCGGTCGCCCGGGGAACGGGGGCCTTGGGGGCGTCGCGGGCGCCCGGACCGGGACCGGGGGAGCCGGCGGACTCCGGGGAGCCGGCGGACTCCGGGGAGTCGGCGGACTCCGGGGAGTCGGCGGAACACCGGCCGCGGGTCGGTCACAGCGATGTGGCGAAGCTGCGCGAGGCCGCGGAGGACGCGCGCCGCTGGGACTCCAAGTACGGCGGAGGGGACTGGCGTTCGTCGATGGTCCCCGAATGCTTACGTGTTGACGCGGCGCCGCTGCTGCTCGGTTCGTACTCCGACGAGGTGGGACGGGCGCTGTTCGGCGCGACGGCCGAACTGACCCGGCTCGCCGGGTGGATGGCCTTCGACACGGGCCAGCAGGAGGCCGCGCAGCGCTACTACATCCAGGCGCTGCGGCTGGCGCGCGCGGCGGCCGATGTGCCCCTGGGCGGTTACGTCCTGGCGTCGATGTCGCTCCAGGCGACCTACCGCGGCTTCGCGGACGAGGGCGTGGATCTGGCGCAGGCGGCCGTGGAGCGCAACCGCGGGCTCGCCACCGCCCGCACCATGAGCTTCTTCCGGCTGGTGGAGGCCCGCGCCCACGCGAAGGCGGGCGACGCGGCCGCGGCCGGGGCGACCCTGCGGGCCGCCGAGGGCTGGCTCGAGCGCTCCCGCGACGGCGACAACGACCCGAACTGGCTGGGCTTCTACGGATACGACCGGTTCGCGGCGGACGCCGCCGAGTGCTACCGCGACCTGAAGGCGCCCCGGCAGGTACGCCTCTTCACCGAGCAGGCGCTGTCCCGGCCCACCGAGGAATACGTCCGCTCGCACGGCCTTCGGCTGGTGGTCAGCGCGGTCGCCGAACTGGAGTCCGGGAACCTCGACGCGGCCTGCGCGCAGGGAGTGCGGGCGGTGGAGGTCGCCGGGCGGATCTCCTCGGCGCGGACCACCGAGTACGTACGGGATCTGCTGAACCGGCTGGAGCCGTACGGCGACGAACCACGCGTCGCCGAGTTGCGCGAGCGGGCCCGGCCACTGCTGGTCGCCCCGGCGTGACGCACCTCGCCCGCGCCCCCTGGTTTACGGGCATTGTCAGTGGGTCAGTGCACTATCGGTGAGGGAGGTGTGTGCACGGTGGCGTACGACTGCGATGTGCTGGTGATCGGCGGCGGGATCGTCGGCCTGTCGGCCGCGTATGCGGTCACGCGGTCTTCGCCGGGCACGCGCGTCACCGTACTGGAGAAGGAGCCGGGGCCCGCCCGGCACCAGACCGGGCGCAACAGCGGAGTGATCCACAGCGGGATCTACTACCGTCCGGGGTCGCTGAAGGCGCGGTACGCGGTGCGCGGCGCGGCCGAGATGTCCGCGTTCTGCGCCGAGCACGGGCTTCCGTACGAGATCACCGGCAAGCTCATCGTCGCCACCGACCGGGCCGAGCTGCCGCGGCTGCACGCGCTGGTGCAGCGGGGCAGGGAGAACGGCATTCCCGTGCGGGAGCTGGGCCCCGCACAGATCACGGAATACGAGCCGCATGTGCGGGGGCTGGCCGCCATCCATGTCGGCACGACCGGAGTGTGCGACTACGGCGCGGTGGCGACGAGGCTGGCGGAGGCCTCCGGAGCGGACATCCGGTACGGCTCGGAGGTCACCGCGATCACCCGTCGGCCGGACGGCGTCGTGGCGCGCACGGCCGACGGGGCGGTGGTGAGCGGGCGTGTCCTGGTGAACTGCGCGGGGTTGCACTGCGACCGGGTGGCACGGCTGGCGGGCGACGACCCAGGCATACGGATCGTCCCCTTCCGGGGCGAGTACTACGAGCTGGCGCGCCCGGATCTGGTCCGCGGCCTGGTCTATCCGGTGCCCGACCCCGCCTTTCCGTTCCTGGGCGTGCATCTCACCCGGGGCATCGACGGCGGCGTCCACGTCGGGCCGAACGCCGTACCGGCGCTGGCCCGCGAGGGATATGCCTGGTCCACGGTCCGTGCGGGTGAGCTGGCCGGCACGCTCACCTGGCCGGGCTCGTGGCGGATCGCTCGCCGCCACTGGCGGTACGGCGCGGGCGAACTGCACCGCTCACTGTCCCGGCGCGCCTTCACGGACGCGGTGCGCAGGCTGCTGCCCGAGGTCACCGAGGCCGATCTGCGCCGCGCTCCCGCCGGGGTGCGTGCCCAGGCGGTCCTGCGGGACGGCACGCTGGCCGACGACTTCCTGTTCCGCGAGGGCCCGCGCACGGTGCACGTCCTGAACGCCCCGTCCCCGGCGGCCACGGCGTCGTTGCCGATCGGCCGGGAGATCGCCGGGCGGGCGCTGGCGGCGATGGGGGCGATGGGGGCGACACCGGCACCTGCGGCAGGACCTTCGGCCCGATAGGCCGCGGCGGGGGCGCCGTAGAATCGGAGCACTGTGACTGAGCTCCGAAACACCGCCTCCGAGAACGACACCGTGCCCGCACCGCGCCGTGCCAAGGGCGAGCCCCGGTTCCCCGGTGGGCCCGCCGCGGACCCCGCCGGGTCGCACCACGAGCGGCGGATCCGGAGCTTCCAGCCGCGCCGGAGCCGGGTGACGGCCGGACAGGCCGAAGCCCTGGAGCGACTGTGGCCGAAGTGGGGCCTGGACATCGACGGGCTGCACAAGCTCGACCTCGGTGAGCTCCTCGGCGGCCGGCCGGTCGTCCTGGAGATCGGCTTCGGCATGGGTGAGGCCACCGCGCAGATGGCCGCGGCCGACCCGGACACCGGGATCCTCGCCGTCGATGTACACACCCCCGGCCAGGGCAATCTGCTCGGCCTCGCGGACCGGAACGGCCTGTCCAACGTACGGGTCGCGAACGGCGACGCGATCATCCTGCTCCGCGAAATGCTGGAGCCCGGCGCGCTCGACGGACTGCGCGTCTACTTCCCCGATCCATGGCCGAAGAAGCGGCACCACAAGCGGCGGATCATCCAGCCCGAGTTCCTCACGCTGGCCGCGAGCCGGATGAGGCCGGGCGCCCTGATCCACTGCGCGACCGACTGGGAGCCGTACGCCGAGCAGATGCTCGAGGTACTCGGCGAGCACCCGGATTTCGAGAACACCCAGGAGAACGGCGGTTACACGCCGCGTCCTCCGTTCCGGCCGCTGACCCGGTTCGAGGGGCAGGGCCTCGACAAGGGTCACGTGGTGCACGACCTGCTGTTCCGCCGCAAGTGACGTAAGTCGATCGCGCGTTGTCAGTGGCCCTGGCTAGGGTCGTCGTGTGTCCGAGTCGTACGCGCAGCCGAGCCCGGCCGTTCCGGTGAATCCGGAGCCCCCGGGGGTTCCGGCTGCCCCGGCGATGCCGCCGGGGCCCCCGGCCCCACCGATCCCTCCGAACCAGCCGTACAGGCGCGGCCGTGCCCTCTGGCGCAATGCCGCGGTGCGTGCGGCCGTGGTGTTCACGCTGCTCGCGCTGTGCGGCCTGGTCATCCTCGCGCTCGTCCACGAACGGACCGGCACCGCGGGCTTCCTGGTGGGTCTGGGGCTCGCCGTGCTGCCGGTGCCGCTGCTGCTGGCGGCCTTCCGCTGGCTGGACCAGGTCCGCCCGGGGCCGTGGCAGAACCTCTGCTTCGCCTTCGCCTGGGGTGCCTGCGCGGCCGCACTGATCGCGATCATCGCCAACACGTTCGCGATGCGCTGGATCGCCACCGGCACCGCGGACCCGTCCGGCGTGGACAAGCTGGGCGCGACGGCCATAGCGCCGGTCGTCGAGGAAATCGCCAAGGCGGCCGCGGTGCTGCTGCTGTTCCACCGCCGGAGACTGCACTTCACCGGGCTGGTCGACGGCGTGGTCTTCGCCGGTTTCACGGCGACGGGCTTCGCCTTCACCGAGAACATCCTCTATCTGGGCAGGGCGTTCGGTGAGGACCAGGCCGCCGGCTACGCAGGGGTGGCCTTGATGACCGCCGGAACCTTCTTCGCGCGGATCATCATGTCGCCCTTCGCGCATCCGCTGTTCACCGCGATGACCGGCATCGGGTTCGGGTTCGCCGCCACGGCACTGCGGCATCAGCGGTTCCGCCGGTTCGCCCTGCCGCCGCTGGGGCTGGTCCTCGCCATGGGGATGCACGCCCTGTGGAACGGTTCCGCGACATACGGCGGAGTCGGCTTCCTGCTCGTCTACGCGGCCTTCATGGTGCCGGTGTTCGGGCTGCTGACCTGGCTGGCGGTGTGGACACGCCAGAGCGAACTGCGCACGATCGGTGGGGAGTTGGCCACGTACGCCGCGGCCGGCTGG
The DNA here is from genome assembly GCF_039536205.1 of Streptomyces sannanensis. Classification (GTDB taxonomy): domain Bacteria; phylum Actinomycetota; class Actinomycetes; order Streptomycetales; family Streptomycetaceae; genus Streptomyces; species Streptomyces sannanensis. The sequence continues at coordinate 3,255,805 of NZ_BAAAYL010000001.1, forward strand.
CTCGTCCCCGAAGAGCCGCTCGCGCTCTCCTCGATGCGGGCCCGCAGCATGGCGCGGGGGTTCGCGGCCCGGTGGTACGGGGGGAAGGGCGCGGCGCGCGCGGTGACGGAGTACGAGGCGTTCGCGACGTCGCTCGCCTTTCTGCGGAACCGGGCCCGGCGCGGCGCGGCGGCCGCGGACTTCCCCGCGCGGGAGCAGGAGCTGCTGCACCAACTGTGGCAGCGCCGGTCCGTCGCGGGGCCCGCACTGGTGTACGCGGCACGGATGACGGGCCGGGTCCGGACGCCCTGGCCGCCGTACGCTCCGTACGGCGCGCCCGGCCAGTATCTGCCGCCGCATGTACCGCCCCACATACCGCCTCAACGGCATTGAAAAACCGGCAGCTCTGGCGCCGGGGGGTGGGCGCCAGAGCTGCCGGGGACCAGGAAACACGCCTCAGCGGGCGTGCGTCAGGGGTGGAGGCCCTTGTTGCGCAGCCAGGCCAGCGGGTCGACACCGCCGCCGCCGGCCGTGTGGACCTCCATGTGCAGGTGCGGGCCGGTCACATTGCCGGTGGCGCCGACACGGCCGATGGTCTGGCCGGCGCTGACCTGACCGGAGGTGACGGTCATGGAGGAGAGGTGGCAGTACCAGATCTCGGTGCCGTCCGCGAGGGTGAGCACGATGCGGTAGCCGTACGCCCCGGACCAGCCGGCCGAGGTGATGGTGCCGCCGCCCACGGCCTTGACCGGCGTTCCGGTCGGGGCGGCGAAGTCGAGGCCGGTGTGGTGGCCGGAGGACCACATCGTGCCGGCCTGGCCGTAGGTGGAGGTGAGCGTGTAGGAGGAGGTGGGCAGGGAGTAGCTGGCGGCAAGCTTGGCGAGCCGCTCGGCCTCGGCCTTCTTCCGGGCCTCCTCCTCGGCCTTCGCCTTCGCCTCGGCGGCCGCGGCGGCCTCTTCCTCGGCGGCTTCCTGCTGCTTCTTGGCCTCGGCGGCGGCCTGTTCGGCCGCGGCCTTCTCGGCGGCGTCCGTGGCCTCCACCACCGCGTCGGCCTGCTGCTGCTCGGCCTGCTGAAGGATGCGGGCGCGCAGCGCCTCGCCCGCGTCGGCGGCGCCCTGGGCGGCGTCGGTCTCGGTGACACCGGCCGAGCTGAGCGGGGCGTGCTCTTCGCCGGCCGAGTCCTCGTCGGCCATCAGGGAGCCGATGCCCGGCAGGGATTCGGCGTCGGGAAGATCCGGGAGGTCGGGCAGGGATATGGAGACCGGCGGCTTCTGCTGGGCGGTGGCCAGACCGCCCGCGCCGACTGCGGCGATGAGGCCGACCCCGAGGACGGTGGAGCTACGGGCCAGACCGTTGCTCTGCTTGGCGACCCGATGCCTGCCGCGCACCGGACGTACGGTGTCCTCGCCGGGGTTCCACTCCTCCCACGTGCCGCTCTCGGCGGGCGTGGTCCCGTACAGGGAGGTGGGGGCTTCGGGGGCTTCGGGGGCGGGCCTGTTGGACGCCACGAGGGCGCGCTCCTTTCCTTCCTTGTCGCCTACCGGGTTAGCTGACGGGTTCGGAACAGGAAGGTCTCCTACGGGCACCCGGAAAGACGCCCGATTCACCCCAAAGTGGTGGTTCCCCGGTTCCCTTGCGGGATTCGGCGCATGCGCACGGTGCCGCCTCTGCGACGGCTGGGACGACCGCGCTGCGTTATCGAACGTTAATAGACACGGGGGCTTTATTCCAAGCCGCTCCGGCTGATCATTAACGCTTTTCGCCCGGACTTAACAGGACAGACGCGGGCGGACCGGGTGAGTTGACAGCCGCTCAGACACATTTTCACCACACACGTTTCTCTGATGGTGTGTCAACTGTTATGCGCAGAGGCGTCCTCCGACTACCCACCGTGTCAGGCACGGATTCAGCCGCCGCCCGGGCCGGGCTGCCCCCCGCGCGAGACGGACCCGTGGCCGGCGCGCTCCACGGGCCGGCCGACCGCCAGCAGTGCCATGTCGTCGGTCGAGCCGTCGCCCGTGTACCGGCGCACGTCGTCGACGAGCTCGTCCAGCAGTCCACCGGGCCCCGGGAAGACCCGGCCCTCCAGCCGGGCCCGCGGATCGTAGAAGGTCCCGGTCGCGTCCCGCGCCTCCGACAGGCCGTCCGTGTAGAAGAGCAGCGTCGCCCCGGGCGGGAGCTCCGTCTCCTCCGCCCGGTCCGGCCACATCCCCAGGGCCGCCATCCCCAGGGGCAGCGCCCGCTCCCTCGGCGCCAGCACCCCCACCGAACCGTCGGCGTACAGCATCAGCGGCTCCGGATGCCCCCGGTTCACCAGCCGCACCACATCACGGTCGGGCCGCACCTCCGCCAGTACGGCCGTGGTGAAACCCTCGACCGCGTCCAGCCCCGATCGCCGCTCCGCCTCCCGGACGAGCGCACGCTCCAGCCGTCCCGCGACCGCCTCGAGCGTGCGCTCCTGCTCCGCGGCCTCCCGGAACGCACCGATGACGACGGCGACCGCCTCCACCGCCTGCAGCCCCTTGCCGCGCACATCCCCCACCACCAGCCGCACCCCGTACGGTGTCTCCTGCACCGCGAACAGGTCGCCGCCGATGAACGCGTCCTCGTGCGCCGCCACATACCGCGCGGCGACCCGCAGTCCGCCGATCCGGTCGGCCGGCGGCGGCAGCACCGCACGCTGGACCGTCTCGGCGATGACGCGCGCCGAGGCGAGCTGTTCACCGCTGCGCCGCACCACCCGGTTCGTCAGCAGCGCGAGCGCCACCACCGTGATGGTGGTGACCAGCTCGGTGATCGACTCCACCCGGGCCGACGAGCCGTGGAAGATCAACAGCAGTGTCACCGCGACCACGGCGGCGAGACCCGTCACCAGCGTGACGGCCAGCGAGAAGAACGGGGCCGCGATCAGCGGCGCGGCGGTGAAGAGCGGGGCCGCGCTGACCTCCGGAGGGGTCAGCACATCGAAGGCCGTGCCCACGGCGATGAGCAGCATGGGCAGCGCCCGTACGAAACGACGGGTGGCCGGCGACGGCCCGTTCGCCGCCCGGTTCCGCTCCCCCTTCCTCCCGCCGCCTCCTCGCTGCCCCACCTGTGGTCTCCTGCCCAGTGCGCACACGGCTGCGGACGGTACCGCGCCCCACCGCCCAGGCTGGCCGCAGCCGCGCCGGGCGGCGACCTCGCGTCGGCCAACCGGACTACGCCAGGTGCCGCTCGGCGTACACCTTCATCGCGTCCCGTACGAGCAAGGCCGTGCCCTCCCCGTGCTTGTCGTAGTTCGCGGTGAAGCGGGGGTCGTCGACGTACATCTGCCCGAGCCCGATGAAGTACTCCCTGGTCGGCGTCGTCGTCCGCGACAGCCACCCGTGGTGCCGCCGGGTGATCGCCTGCACTTCGTCGCTGTCGGCGGCCAGCCCGGCCGTCGCGGCCCGCCCGTAGTCCCGGCCGATGTCCAGTTGCTCGCGGATGAACGCCTTCCTCTCCCCTTCCCCGAGCGAACGCCACCAGCGGTCACTTCGCTCGTACGCCTCACGGCCCCAGCGCTCGGTCACCTCCTGCTCGTACTGCGTGTGATCGAAGCCGTCGAACACTTCCTCGGCCATCAGTTCCTCCCCTTCCTCGGTCTTCCGGAGAGTGGTCCGCACCGATGCGATCTGCCGCCCGATGCGCTCGCGCTCCTGCTCCAGCAGCCGCAGATGCGTCCGCAGAGCGGCGGCCGTGTCCCACTGCCCTTCGAGTACGTCCTTGATGGCGGGCAGGGACAGCCCGAGCTCACGCAGAAGCAGAACGCGCTGCAGCCTGACCAGGGCTTCCTGGTCGTAGTAGCGGTAGCCGTTGCTCCCGATCCGGCTCGGCACCAGCAGCCCCAGCTCGCCGTAGTGGCGCAGCGTGCGGCTCGTCGTCCCGGCCTTACGGGCAATCTCCTGGATCGACCACTCCATGGCCATGACGTTAGATCTTGACGTTACGTAAAGGTCAAGGACGATTCCGGGGACGCATACCGGGAACGCATGAAGGCCCGGTACGCAGTGCGTACCGGGCCTTCATGATTATCAGTAGCGGGGACAGGATTTGAACCTGCGACCTCTGGGTTATGAGCCCAGCGAGCTACCGAGCTGCTCCACCCCGCGTCGGCACACTTAGCTTACGCCATCCGGAGAGGAGCTACGAACCATTTACGTCCAGGTCACCCCTGGGCGCGGCGGCGACGCACGCCGAACCAGGCAACCACGGCTCCCACCGCGACCAGCGCGGCGGCAGCGGCGCCGTACACGGAGGTGTTGTCGGAGCCCGTGCTGGCGAGTTCACCCGTGGTGGTGAGGTTGCTGCCGCCCGTCGCGGCCGGCGCGGACGTGGTCTCCGTGGCGGACGGCGTGGCCGAGGGCGAGGGCGAGGCGGAGGTGGTGGCGGACGGGCTCGGGCTCGGGCTCGCCGACGGCTTCCCGCCCGGGTTGTCGGCACCGGTCTTCGGGCCCACCGTGATCTTGCCGCGGGCGCCGGCGAACGGGAACGTGTTGCCCTCGGCCAGAGCGACACCGGCCTGCAGGGTGACCGCGGTGTCCTTCTTGATGCCGTTCAGGCCGAGGACACTCACCCGCAGCGGGAAGCTCTTGACCTGACCATCCGCGCCGAAGCCCTTGGGGACGTCCGGGAGCTGCCACATGTGGACGTAACCCGCGAGCGGCTTGAGCTTCTTCCAGGTGCGGCCCGCCTCGTCGTACACCTCGATGCCCAGCTCGGGGGAGGGCGAGCCGTCAGCGGTCGTCTCGACCTGCAACCGGGTGACCAGTGCGGAGTCGAAGCCGCCCTCGCCCTCGGCCTTGAGGTAGAAGTTGAGGTTCTGCGGCGTGCCCGGGCGGATCACACCCTCCGGTCCGTTGCCGAACCAGGTGGACAGCTCACCGGACTTGATCTTCGGCTCGATGTCGAAGACGACGGATTCCTGCTGCGCGGCCCGTCCTCCCAGGTCGGCCGCGGTCAGCTTCAGGTTCCCGTTGTTGGTGGGGTAGTTCTTGCCGAGGCCGACGGTGACCTTCCAGCTCAGCTCGCCCTTCGCCGGCACCGCGAACGTGCTGCCCTCCCCCTTCTCCGCGGGGTAGAAGATGCCCTGCGCGGAGGTGTCCTGCTGGCCGACGACCTCGTCGGTCGCCGGAGCGTTCACGGGCTCGACGTCGAAGACGATCTGGGAGGCGGCTATCGGGCTCGGCCCGTCCGACTGCGCGACCATCCACGGCTGGAAGTCCACCGGCTGGTCCGAGGAGTTCTTCACGGTGAACGAGAAGGACTCCGTCTCACCGCCCCGCGTCAGCGGCCCGGCCGGGGCCGGGGCGCCGAGCTCGATGGTGAGCGGCTTGCCGTCGGCGGCGACCGGAGCGGCCTGCGCGGACAGCGGCATCAGCACGCCACCGGCGACAGCGGCGACGACGACACCGGCAGCCGCGGAACGGAGACGGCGGGTGGTGACGATACGAGTGGACATGAGTGGACTCCCCCCAAGGAATCATTCGGTCGTACCGGAGAAATGCAGAGCAGAGACGAGAGCACGGGCCGGCCGGGAGACAGGTGGTCCGGCCGGCACGCGGAGCAAGAAGCGGGATGCGGGATGCGGGATGCGAGGAGAAGAAACCTTCCGTCCGGTCCTGTACGGCCCGGATTCAGGCAATGTGCTCATCCTCGCCCGTCAAGATCGGTGAAACAACCACCGAACTGTCACCGCCGAGCAACAGCGATCAGCGAGCGCGGCGACAAAACGAACGGACATGGCGGACCCCCCCAGGAGATGCAACGAGAGAAAGCGAAAGGTGCTGTGCAAAGTGCGGCAGTGGCGTTCTGCGTTCCCTGCCGACGTCGTACAGCTTTCCCTGAACAGGGCGCGGGCGGAAGGGTTTTCCGGTGGCCCGAACGGGCCTTGGACACTTCCGTCCTGCCCCGCCGCTCCCCCGCCACCGTCCGTGTCAGGGCCCGACCGCCTCATTGGTGAGGGGATGCAGCGGCACGGCTGACTCGAGCAGCGCCCAGCCATCGAGTTCGGAATGGCGGTCCAGCGCGCGCCGGCAGACCTCTCCCGTACGGCTCTCCGCCTCCTCAAGACGGTCCGCGAGCAGGTAAAAGCCCAGCACGGGGCGGGCGACGGGCCGAGGATGGACGGCAAGGTGCTCGATGCGGTCCTCCTCGCTCGCGCATTGCAGCACCAGTTCACGGACGTTCCATGGGAGTTCCCCACCGGGAGGCGGCATCAGCCGCGCATGGACGAGATACATGCCGCCCACTGTGCCAATCGACCCAGTCCACAAGACGTCCATGACCGGGCCTCTTTCGGCCCTGGCCGCTTTCGGCCTTGTTCCCCTCTTGTATTCTTCGCGCAACTTGGCGATTCCAAGGGGGGATTCACATGCTGACCACACTTGGCCTGGACGCCGTGTCCGAATCCGTCTACCGGGCCATGCTCAGACAGCCCGCGTCCGGCGTCGCCGAACTGGCCGCCACGCTGGGCCTCCCGGAAGCCGAGACGCGCCACGCCCTCGACGTGCTCAGTGAACTCGCGCTCGTACGCCCCTGGTCGGAGCCCCCCGGACAGCTGCGGGCCGTGTCACCCGACATCGGGATGGAGATCCTGATGGCCCGCCAGCAGGCCGAGCTGGCGGCCCAGCAGCAGCGCCTGGAGGCGTCTCGAGCGGCCGCGGCCCAGCTGATCTCGGAGTACGCCGAACTGCGCCCGGCAGGCGTCCATCCGGATGTCGTCCAGCTGGTCGGAATCGACCAGATCCGCGATTGGATCGCCCGTTCCACCCCCGAGGTGAAGAACGAGCTCATGGCGTTCTCCCCCGGCCCCCTCACAGCCGAGAACGTCGCCGCGTCACGGGGCCCGAACACGGAGCTGCTGAGCCGCGGCGTGATCATGCGTACGGTCATGCTCGACAGCACCCGCAACAGCCGCATCTCAGTGGACCAGGCCAACTGGCTGGCCGAGCGGGGCGGGCAGGTGCGCACCGTTCCCTCCCTGCCCACTCGCCTGATCATCATGGACCGGTCCCGCGCCCTCTTCCCGGTCAGCAGCGACGACACCGCCGCAGGTGCGGTGGCCCTCACCGGGCAGGGCACCCTGACCGCGCTGTGCGCGCTCTTCGAGAGCGTCTGGGCAACCGCCCAGCCCCTCGGCGAAGTGGCCCCCCTCGACCCGCACGGCCTCACCGGCCAGGAGGCCACGGCGATCCGCCTCCTCGCCGAAGGCCTCACCGACGAAGCCATCGCCAAACGCCTGGGCGTCTCTCCCCGCACCGCCCGCCGGCTCGCCACCGACCTGATGGACCGCCTCGGTGCCCGCTCCCGCTTCGAGGCCGGAGTCCGCGCGGTCCAGCACGGCTGGCTCCCGGCCCACCGCTAGAAGTCTCCCCGCCTACGTGATGCTCTCTTATGCGAGGCCGATAAGTGCGGAGGCGTACGGCTCGGCGCTCCAGAGCTGACGTATGCGGCCATCACGAACATCGAGACCGGTCGCCGCTACAAGGGCGGCAAGCGCCGCCGCGATGAGGGCGATCACGGCAGAGCGCCCCGCCCGGGGGAAACCGGACAGGACGCTTGAACTCCGCCTCGGTGTCGGCATACCGCTTGGACTCCGGAAGGCTGTGGAAACGGACCCAGCGGTCCGGCCAAGCCGAGCGCAGGAGATGACCGAGGGGCAACGTGCCCGGCCAGTTGGACTCCCACGCCGCATCAAGGCTGAGCGTTCCGCGGTTATCGGAAGGCGTCACGGGCAGCTCGCCAGAAACTCGCGGATGTCGGCGGCAAGATGGCGCATGCCCTCGCCGGCAGCGTGGACCGTGGTGGCCTCGAAGTGCCATTCGTCGGATGGCGGATGGTCGTGAAGTCCCCACGTCAGGTGGACGTAGCCACCTGCGTGATGCTCCGCGGAGAGCGTCAGGTCGCATTCAAGCGATCGCTGCCCGCCGGCACCGTGCCCGCCGCCTCACCCGGGTCATCAACCGGTGCATCCACCGCCCCGGACGGTACGGCCAGGGCCTCGGCGGAGCTCCGTCCGGGCGATCACCCGGCGCTCCAGCACCGCCTCCGCCTCCGCCTCGGCGAGTTCAGCAAGAACCCGTTCCGTCTCCGCCCGAACCTCCTCGGCCCGCACCCGAGCAGCCGCCTCCCGCTCTTCCGGCAATCCCATCACCGATGTCACGGTCCACTCCACATCGCCGAGCCCGAACTGAACGCCCGAACCATTCCGCGCCCCCTTCGGAACCATGCCTGAGCAGCGGAAACTCAACGACCACACCCGGAAAGACAGCGGCTTCTAACGCTGCAAGCTGACCACCCCTTGAGGTCGAGCCCCAGGGGGCAAGTCGCGCACATTTACTGGATTGCGTTGATCATCCAGATTGATTGCGTGACTGGCGTCACCTTCCGGTCGTTCCAGAGGTGTACAGAGGTACGCCGGCTGTCCATGGCGTGGGGTCAGGAGCTTCGACAGGGCCCGACCGCGGGAACCCTCAGCGCGGACGTGCGGCACCCCGGACAAGCGAATCAGTCGAGGTACCACCGATGTCCCCCAGGCCAGCAACTTCTTCGCCTGCTGCGGCTGAAGAAGGAAGTAGAGCGGTTCGCAAACGGCTCTCGTGCACCCTCTATGCATATGCCTTCCTCGGGGACTTCATCCTGCTCTACCCGGTGTACGCGCTCCTGTTCACTGAGCACGGGCTCTCCGCTGCGGAGATCTCCTCACTCTTCGTCATCTGGTCGGTCACCAGCTTCGTACTCGAAGTGCCCTTCGGCGTCTGGGCCGACATGGTCTCCAAGCGCCTTCTGCTCTGCGTCGCGCCCGTTCTGGTGGGTTGCGGCTTCGCGTTGTGGACCGTCCTTCCGTCGTTCCCTTCGTTCGCCGCCGGCTTCCTGCTCTGGGGTGCGGGCGGTGCTCTGCGCTCGGGCGCCCTGCAGGCCCTGGCCTATGAGGAACTGGAGCAAGCAGGTGCCCCGCACGCCTACGCCCGGGTCATGGGACGGGCCCAAGCCTTCGGGACGGCAGCGATAGCACTGGCCACCGCACTTGCCTCTCCGGTACTGACACTCGGTGGGTACGGTGCGCTGGGCTTCGCCAGTGTCACCGTCTGCGCGCTCGGCGTCGTGGCCGGGCGGGCCCTGCCCGAGACCGGCGGCAAGAGCACCTCGCCCCCCGACGCAGAGGATGATGCAGGGCCGATCGCCCTGTTGAAGCACGGTTTCACGGAGGTGCGCACCTCCCGTGCGGTGCTGGGCGCGCTGGTGCTCGCCTCGGTGGCGACCGGCGTGGAGGCCATCGATGAGTATCTCCCCCTGCTGGCCAAGGACATGGGCGCACCCGATGCGGTGGTACCTCTGCTACTGCTCGCCGTGATGGCGGGAATGGCCGTGGGGCAGTGGTGCGCGGAGCACGGTGAGGACCGTTGGCTCGGGCCGGTGCTGGCGGCGGGCGCGGTGCTCCTGGTTGTGGGTGCACTGTCGGGGCGCCCGGCCGGGATGTTCCCTATTGCCGCCGCCTTCGGTGCCTTCGAGTGGGTGCGGGTCCGCACCGACGCTCTGCTCCAGTCCAGAATCGGAGACCGAACCAGAGCGATGGTCAGCTCACTTGCGGGCCTGGGCATGGAGGTGGTGGCCGTGCTGGTCTATGCGAGCTATGCGCTGGGCTCGATCTGGTGGGGGCCAGGCCAGTTGTTGGCGTTGGCCGCTGTTCCGTACCTTCTGATCGCCATCGTTCTGATGTGCCGCCCCCGCGCCCCGCGAGCAAGGAGTCAGCACGAGTGAGACGCGGTGGGAGCGCAGGTCATCGGCGCGCAGGGCGCGCTGGCCGGCGAGTTCGCATCCGACGGTCACCTGGGTACTGCCGAGGCCGGCAACACCGCTCAGGTCGATCTTCCGGTCGACCTCGATCACCGTGCCGGGCCGCAGGGGGCCCAGCGCGGTGCAGCACGCCGGCCAGGCCGGTGGCCGCGACGACAGTCTCAAGCTCCACGGCCGGCGCTGAGGCCGGAAGCAGCATGGTGACGGGCGCCGCGGGCTCGGCCGCAATGGACGGTTCCTCCGTGGAGGCCGGAATGGCGACAACAGTTGGTTCCGGCGGCGGGTTCAGCCGGAACCGGCTGGCGGGGGTGGCCATGTCGAGGGCCTGGTGGGGCCTGGACGTGTTTTAGGTGTGCACCCTACCCACCGCTGACCGGCTGCATCACGAGAACACACGACTTTGCAACACCCCTGCCGGAGGATCCGACGGACCGTCACGAAAGATCGAGGTTAAGCGGAATATCGGACTCCTCTCCAGATCGAACCGAACATGAGATATCGTGCTTCGATCCATGATCACATCGGCTGGGAGCACTGTGACTCATCAACACCCTGAACCAAGAGTTGTCCCCGGGTTACGGTTGAAGGTTGATAAATTAGCCCCACACATCAACAAGGCAATGGATGCCCTCGACTCGGCGGGCGAAGAGGTGAGTCTGGAACTCCCTCTCCTGGAATTGGTTCGCACTCGGGCATCCCAGATCAATGGCTGCGCCTATTGCGTTGACGCGCACAGCAGGGACGCCCAGGATGGCGGCGAAAGCGAGCGGAGACTCTTCGCCCTTCCCGCCTGGCGCGAGGCGCCATTCTTCACCGCCCGCGAACGAGCGGCGCTCGAACTCACCGAAGCAGTCACGCAGTTGAACATCAGCCCGGTCAGTGACGAGGTTTACGCGGGTGCTGCCGCCCAGTTCACCGAAGTGGAACTGGCCGAGCTGATCTGGACGATCACGATCATCAACGCTTGGAATCGCGTCGCCGCCACAGCTCGCCCATGGCCCATCGGCTGAGACTGTGCGCACCGCTATCTGCGTATGGCTACGATGAAGGGACACATTCCACGCATGCCCTCGCGATCAAACTCCACACCCTCGGCAGAGGCGGACGAGAAGGCCAATGACGGCCTCGCCATATCCGAGGAATTCGTATTTGCGGACTTTGCCTCTCGCATGAAGCTCTCGGGTGCCGTCATTGCCGAGATCGGCGGATCGTTCCCAGTCTCCATGCTCGAGGAACACGGCGTTGCCAGGTGGTATTCAATCGACCCCAACCGGGAAGCAGAAACAAGCGAATCGGGGATTCGCCAAGTTCTGACTGCCCGGGCGGAAGAAATTCCTCTGCCAGATGCCAGCGTCGATGCGGTATTCTCCTGCAACGCCTTTCAGTTCATTAACGTGCCCGAGGCTCTCGGCGAGACTCATCGTGTGCTGAAGCCCGGCGGCCTGCTGTACGCGCACTTCGGCCCCATCTGGAGCGCCGCCGACGGTCACCAACTGGAGTACGTCCGTCACGGTGACCGCGATCTGGCTTTCTGGCGGGACACTCTGCTGCCGCCCTGGGCCCATCTGAGCTACACCCCGGCGGAACTGCGTGCGCTGCTGCGCAGCGGGCTGCCCGAGGACCTGGCCGACCTGCTGGTGTGGCACGTACACGAGAGCGACACCATCAACCGGATGTTCTTCGAGGACTATGTCGCCGCCGCCCTCGACAGCGGCCTGCGCTGGGGCACGGTGACGGCATCGGACTACCTGGACTACGAGATAGTCCCGCCCCGTTTCGATCCGGCCATCCTGCGCGAGGTGACTCGGGCCGACGTCTCCGCCGCCGTCTCCGAGCGCCGTGGGCGTCCCACCCAGATCGGTCCACGCGACGTACTGATGATTCTGCGGAAAGACTCCGCCCCGGCCGTCGATCTCAACGCGTGAGGAGCCCAATGTCCAAGCTTGCCATTCACGGCGGTGACCCGGTCCGCGGCCAGCACAGGGCCTGGCCGAGCTGGCCCCAGTACGACGAGGCCACCGAACGGGCACTGATAGCCGCTCTCCGGTCCCGCCGTTGGGGCCTGAGCTGGCCCAGCGACGGCACCCAGGCGCGTGAGCGCCGCTTCGCCGCGGAGTTCGCCCGGTACAACGACGTGCCCTACTGCGTCAGCGTCGACCACGGCTCCAGCGCCCTCCTGGTCGCACTGGAGGCGCTGGACATCGGCCCCGGTGACGAGGTCATCGTTCCCGTGATGACCTGGGTGGCGCCGGTCTCCACGGTGCTGCGTGTCGGGGCACTGCCGGTCGTCGTCGATGTCGACCCGGAGACTGGATGCATCACGCCCGAAGCGATCAAAGCTGCGCTCTCGGACAAGACCAAGGCCGTGATCACCGTGCATCTCGCGGCCACGATCGCGGACCTCGACGGGATCACAGAGGTCGTCGAGGAGGCCGGCATCTCCCTCATCGAGGACTGCGCGCAGGCCCACGGAGCCAGGTGGCGCGGCCGTGCCGTCGGTAGTTTCGGAGCTCTGGGGGCCTTCAGCTTCCAGAACGGCAAGGTCCTCACGGGTGGCGAAGGCGGCGCCGTGGTCACCTCCGACGAGCGCCTCTATCACCGGGTCCAACAGCTGCGGGCCGACTCCCGCAAGTACCCGGACAGCGACGTCGTGCCCGGCGGCCATGAGCTCGAAGAAGTCGGCGAAGTGATGGGCGGCAACTACTGCATGTCGGAGCTGTCCGCCGGCGTCCTGCTCGACCAGCTTCCAAGACTCGACGCTCAGCACGAGCACCGCGAGAAGGTAGCGGCGGAACTTGAGGCTGGGCTCGCCCAACTGGGAGACTTCGGCCCGATCCCGTTGCCGAAGCAGGCCGACAAACGCTCCATTTACGAGTACGGTGTCCGGTTCCGCCCTGGAACGTTCGGAAACGTATCGGCCCAACGCATTGCCGATGCGGTCAGCGCGGAGCTGAACATGGCCTGGTGGCCGCCGGACCTGCCACTGCACCGCAGCGTGATGCTGCACCCGCACACCAAGCGGCGGTTCGCCCCCGTCTGGACCGAGGAAGGGCGCCGTCGGGCGCTCGGCCGCACGTACGAGGGAGCGGAGCAATACCGGGACACCACCCTCGTCTTCCACCATCAGGCGCTGCTCGGTGACACCTCGGACGCCCAGGACATGCTCCGCGCGCTGGAGAAGGTGCGGGCTCTCAGTCACCAGCTTTGAATCCTCGGCGCGCCCGGTGCCGTCCACCGCAGATCTGCATCTCTCGGGGACGGCGCCGGGCACGAGGACCGCGCGCCGGCTAGCTCCGGTCGGCTGCTGCCGTCTCAGGCTCCCCGGACTCGGACCCGGTGGCCTGCGGGTTGGCCGTGGCGGCACGGCGCGGCCGCAGCACGGTGAGGGCAACGGCCAGACAGCCCAGGAGGAAGCACACGGTGATACCGAAGGCGAGCCGGTATCCACCGGTCAAGGCCTCCTGCCGGCTCTCGCCCTTGGCCAGCAGATCAGCGGTGCGGGATGTGGAGGACGCGGCCAGGATGGCAACTCCCAGCGCGCCACCGAACTGTTGCATCGTGCTGACCAGACCACCGGCCAGCCCCGCGTCGGCAGGTGGGGCGTCCTCCATGGCCAGCGCGGTGAGCGCCGGCATCACCAGACCACCACCAGCACCGAGCAGCAGCATCGCGGGAAGGAAGTCCACCAGGAACGTCCCGTCCACGGGGAGGCGAGTCAGCAGCGCCAGGCCGCCGGCGACGGGCACCAGGCCGACCAACAGCATCATGCGGTTACCGAAGCGCGCATTGAGCTTTGCCGCGAAGCCGAGCGAGACGAAAGCCGTCACGAGTGACATGGGAAGAAAGACGAGGCCGATCTTCAACGGGTCGTAACCGAGCACCAGTTGGAGGTAAAGCGCACCGACGAAGAACATGCTGAACGCGGAAGCCACATACAGCCCCTGGACAGCGTTGGCGCCGGACAACTGGCGGGACTTGAACAGCCGCAGGGGAAGGAGGGGGTGGGCAGCCTTGGACTCGCGCACGACGAAAGCAGCGAGCAGGAGGAGCGCAACGGCACCGAAGCCGAGAGTGTGTGCGGAGATCCAGCCGTGCTCCGCCACCTTGGCGATGGTGTAGATACCAAACATCAGACCTGAGGCCATCAGGACGGCACCGAGGAAGTCGGTCCGCCGGTCGACTCCCGGGCCGCGGTCGTCCTCCAAGACCCGCAGGGCGATCACGAGAGCGGCGACGCCGATGGGAAGGTTAATGAAGAAGATCCATCGCCAGCTCAGGGCTTCGGTGAGAAATCCGCCGAGAACCAGGCCGACGGATCCGGCGCCGGTGAGCACGAACCCAAATATTCCGAACGCTTTTCCAAGTTCCCTGGGATCGGAGAACAACGACACCAGTTTCCCGAGGATCACTCCGGTAGCCAGCGCTCCGCCGACACCTTGAATGAAACGGGAAGCAATGAGCGACGCCTGATCGGTGGAAAGTCCGCAGAGCGCCGACGCAATGGTGAACATCACCAGGCCAATGAGGAACATGCGCTTGCGGCCTATGAGATCCCCGAGTCGCCCCGAAAGTAACAGGAGGCTACCGAAGGGGATGACGAAGGCGTTCACCACCCAGGCCAAGTCATCCTGAGTGAACTCGAGTTCCTGCTGCAGCGTAGGGAGGGCAACATTGACCACGGTTCCGTCGGTAATGACCATAAACATGCCCGTACAGAGCACGCCGAAGCCCAGCCAGCGGGAGTTGGTTCCTGCTGAAGCGGAGAGGGTCACGCGGATTACCTCCAAACATATGTTCACGTAGGGGTGTTGCGGGCTATGGTCACACTAGTGGCAAATGGCAGCTGCCGGTAGCCCTCTTTCCGCCCTTCACGTGTCACGGAATAACGCGAAACCTCCGCGTCCAAGCAATGACCGTCCCCTTCGCGGTATATGGGTGCGCCGTCTCATCCACCCCGCACCCTCAGTCATCAGCAACGGACTTCGGCCGCTACCACTCTCATTCACCCGAGATAGGTAAATGATGGATAAGAATGGTTCCGCCATCCCCATTTGGGACCGGTTCCCCAGTCATGAACGCTTAGCCGTCAACTTCACACTCACCTGCAATCTCGCCTGCGCCCACTGCATAGTGGAATCCAGCCCTCAGCGCACCGAACGCCTCACCCCAGATGAAGTCAAGTCCGCCCTCACCACTGCAAAGAGTAGCGGAAAGAAGCACGTCACTTTCAGCGGTGGCGAGGTGTTCCTCTTCCACAAGGACATGACTGAGGTAATCGCCTTCGCACGTAGCCACGGCTACGTCGTGGATGTCGAGACCAACGGCTTCTGGGCCCGGAACGACACCATGGCGCGGGACCGGCTGGCCCCGTTCGTCGAGGCCGGCATCTCCGGCCTGTCGGTGAGTGCCGATGCCTACCACGTGCATTACTTCCCAGTGGAGCGGGCCATCAACGCCGTGCGAGCCGGTCGCTCATACGGTCTGCTCACCGAAATCAACTTCTGCCCGTCCACCGAGCAGGAGACAGATGCGCAGATCATCGCCGCGTTGGAGGAGGCAAACGAACCGTTCATCCACAACGAACTGCTGATCCGCGGGCGCGGCAAGGACCTCATCCAACTGGGAGACGGGCGTCCGGTCACCGAACTGCCGGACTGCGACAGCCTCACCACCACCGTGCATGCCACCGGTGATGTCTACGCCTGTTGCGAGCTCGACATCAGCACCGACGCGATGAAGCGCACGCCTGTATTCCTCGGCCCCATCCAGTCGGCCCCGGCAGAAATGGCGAAGCAGCAGCGACGGGAGGCCTTGGTGCAGGAGTTCTACAACCCGGACTCCCCCATCTATTTCCGGAAGATGATCGACAGCCACCCCTTGTTCACGGAATTGGGCACTGATCGCTACCAGAGCATCTGCGATCTCTGCATGAAGGCACTGGGCGATCCGAAGCGAATCGACTCCTTACTCGAGATGTTAAATGAAAGGTCAGCCACCCCATGACCAAAGCGAACAAGCAGGACCGCCCGCTCCGCGTACTGAGGCTGACTCCGCACTACTACTGGCCGCAGCTCGCGAAGACGTCCTGGCCAGTCAAGTTCGATGCCATCGGAGGAATGCAGTCGCAGATAACGCGGCTGACCCAGGCACTGGATGCCGAAGGCATCGAACAGACCGTGCTGACCCTTCAACTCCCGGGCGCCCCGCGACGCTGGCAGGTATCGGACCGTACCGAAGTCCTCGGAGTCCGGGTGCCCGTCCTCCCGCTGCGTTCACGCATCCGAGGCATGGTCGATCTGAACCTCTCCTGGGCGCTCGGGGTGCTGCGCCATCTGTTGCGCACCCGCCGCCGGCCGGACGTACTGCACGTCCACTGCAGCGGCGTGATCATTCCGCCATTGCTCGGCTGGGCGCTATGCCGCCTACTGCGGGTTCCGCTGGTCCTTACCGTGCACTGCTCGATCATCGTCACCTACCACCCGATGAACAGGCTCGACGGCCTCCTGCAGCCGTTCGCCCGCTGGGTTGAGCAGCGGGCCATCCGGGCGGCCGCGCGCACCATCACCCTGACGCCCCGCACCATTCCGACGCTGAAGAAACGCAGCCGCCGGAGCGACGACGCCTTCGCGGTACTGCCCGACGTCATCGATGCCGAAGCCTTCGCCGCCCGCGCCACACCGGAAGCCATCGAGGCGGTCAGACGCCGCTGGGACCTCCCGGCCGACAAGGCCACGGTCGGCTACGTCGGCCGCCTGGCGAGGGAGAAGGGCTGGCCGATCATTCTCGACATAGCCGAGGAGCTGCTTGACGAGCCCATCCACTGGCTGATCTGCGGCGACGGCAATGAGCGCGACCTGTTCGAACAGGACGTCGCCCGCCGGGGGCTGGGCGACCGGGTGACCGTCACCGGCTATGTGCCGAACGAAGAGATACCTGCCGTGATGAAGGCCATGGATCTGATGCTGATGGCCCCGATCCACGAGGAATTCGGCAGCGTCATGCTGGAGGCCATGGCGGTCAAGCTGCCGATCATCGCGGTGGGTGTGGGTGGTGTGGCGAACGTATTGGAGGACGGCGCTCTCGGCTGGCTCGTGCCCGAGCGCACACCCGAAGCGTTCGCTGAGGGGATCCGAAAGGCCATGGCCGACCCGGAGTGGCGGAACACCGCCGCCGAGCAGGCCGCCACAGCGGTGCGGGCCCGGTACGACCTCGGCGCGGTCGCCCGGGACACGGCAGAACTGTACCGAGCGGTCGTCAGGAACGACGGCGCCTGAAGAGGCCTTGGGAGACAACAGCCAGCCGGGGTTCGCGGTGTGGGCCGCAAACCCCGGCTGGCTGTTGTCTCCCAAGGCACAGGGAGCGGAGCCGGCTATTGCCGGTTTCCGTCACACGGTCTGCCCTGCTCCGGTCGTGAAGACGGTACGCAGGGGAGCGTCACCGCCCCGGTCCTCGAGTACCGAACGGTAGTCGGACATCGGCAGTTCCTCGTCCAGCAACGGCATGAGTCGCACAGTGCCGTTGACGACCATGTCCAGAGCCTTGTCGAGCTGGCCGTATCCGGACAGCACCCCATAGACGGTCACCTCCCGCAGCATGACCGCGCTCGGCTCGAAGTGTGTCGGTTCCTCGCCCGAGTAGCCGACCAGCACATAAGCGCCACCAGGACGCGTGGCTTCCAGGCCGTCTGGGAACACGGATGCCACACCGGTAGCGTCAAAGACGATCTCCGGGAGCGCCTTCCCCAATTCCGCCAACGAGGAGACCTGATCAAGGCCCAGTTCGGTTGCGAGGCGGCGTCGGCGCTCCTCCGGCTCCGCCACCGTCACTGACTGCGCACCTGCTGCCAGAGCGAGTTGCCCGACGAGCAGGCCGATCGTGCCCGCACCGATCACGCCGACTGAGCGCCCGGAGACATCCGGCGCCCGTTCGACGGCGTGCAAGGCGACGCACAGCGGCTCCAGCAGACACCCCTCCGCACCGGAAAGGGTGTCGGGAAGTAACTGGAGATTGGCCGCCGGGATGGTGAAGGCCTCGGCGAAGGCACCGGGTCTGGTGAAGCCGACCTCATCGAGGTCCTGGCAGAGGTTGTATCCGCCCTCCGCGCATCGCTCGCACTGCCGGCACGGCGTGATCCCATCGCCGACCACCGTCTTCCCCACCAGCTCGGGACGGTCTGGGGCTTCCAGTACCCGTCCCGTCCATTCATGTCCGGGGATCACGGGGTAGTCGGCGTCGTGCAACGTGCCCCGGAGCAGCCGGAGATCGGTGCCGCACACCGCCACATGGGTCACCGCAACGAGCGCTTCCCCAGGCGCGGGTACGGGCATGGGAATCCGTTCGAGCGCGTGTTCCTTCGGCCCACGAACAACCAGGGCCAGCATGTCCGGGTCGCTCACCGTCACCTTCTTCACGCGTCCGGGTTGATGCTGTCACCGGTGCGGTGGACGAAGAACGCCCGACCATGCCATCCGTACCGCAGGAATTCGCTGTACTCGTAGAACCCGTCGGTGCGCGCGAAGCACTCCCGCATGGCGCGGCGCATGCCGAAACGAGGATTGGCGCGATTGCAGTTGTAGTCGTCGAGGAGCAGCACCGCACCGTCGGGCATGAGCTTGTTGCCGAGCAGGTGGTCGAGAACCTCGACGGAGGACGAATACAGGTCGCAGTCGAGGTTGGCTATCGCCACCTCGTGCTTGACCGGCTGCTTAACCAGTGATTCCTCGAACATGCCCGGGACGACCGACCAGCCTGTCTCACCGAACCGACGGGTGAACTCCTGGCGCAACATATCCTCGGTGCCGGGAGGGGAAGCGTCCTCGTTCTCTCTCCAGTAGCCGCTGTCGGCTACCTCATAGGAGATCGAGTCGACGGGATTCACACTCTTGGGGAATCCGCTGAAGGAGTCGTAGACGTAGAGGTGCCGCGGGAAGATCTTGGTGTAGAAATCATCCTGGGCATTGAACTCGGTGATGAGGTCGGCGAGCATCAGAGCACTGAAGCCCTCGTAGCATCCGAACTCAGCGACGGCGCCGGGGATGTGGCTTCCGTAGACGTACTCAAACGTGTAGCGGAATACTTCACCATAGACCTGGTTCGCCCGACTGACGTCCTGGTAGGTGGCGTTGGAAACTTGTGCCACGTTGGTGGTCATTCCGCCCTCACTGTCACGGGTTCGATTTCATACAGGGCAGGGTCCACATCGATGTCCATGTTAAGTTCACAGCATCGATGACAGACCGGCTGAAGGCCGTTCTTGATGGTTTCGCGCATCTTCGTGTACGCGTCTCCCCGGAAGACCTCGCCCAGCGAGGAGTCGCGGAGGGAACCCATCACCGTGTCCGGGAACGTCGTGCAGCTGATCACTTGCCCGTTGGGGAGCACCGAAGTCTGAGCCCAGAGTTTCTTGCACGTGGTATCGCGCACGATCTTGCGCCATTCCGACGTAAAGAACTTGCTCTTCTCGGAATTTCCGTAGCGCGTCGGGGCGATGAGCACCTCGACCGCGTCCGAGCGGTTCATCGCCTCGTCCATCAGCTCTTCGAGCCGGGCCGGGACGATGTCCTTGTGCTGGTGCTCGTTACAGAAGCCGGCCCAGGACATGAAGGGCTGGTCGGTGACCGCCTCGAAAGCGGGCCGTGAGGCCTTGCCCTCTTCCCTGGTGAAGTAGCTTGCCAGGTCAACGCTGACCGTCGAGACACCGAGCGACTCGGCGAGGGTGACCATGTCGGGCAGAGACTCGTAGTTCATGCCCGTCACCGTGAAGTTCATCGCGATGTTCGGACCCCGGCCGGCCTTGCGACTGGCCTCCTGAAGCGACTGGAGTCCCGCAACGGCGCGCTCGAACGATTTACGGCCACGGATGGGGTTGTTGATCTCCGCTGTCGGACCGTCGATCGAGACATAAACGTCGTCGATGCCAGCTTCCACAAGACCCTCGGAGAATCGCGGCAGCAGGGTCGCGTTCGTGCTCATGTCGAGGTTGCAGTTTGGAAGTCTGCGCTTTGCCTGGCGGACCAGCTCGATAATCTGTGGGTGCATCAGGGGCTCCCCGCCCATGATGGTCAAGAACGTCTTCTCACCGGAAGACTCGGCGAGTTCGTCGACCAGGCCATTCCACATGTCGACGGTGATCTGATCGCGCTTGACTTCCTCCATCCAGACACTCTCGCTGGCGGAGTCTCCATACATCCAGCACTCACGGCACGTCAGGTTGCATACCCAGTTCACGAATACCGTGACGTGGCGTGGCACTGTTGGGAGTAAAGGTAAGTTGACCACTACGCTCCTTCGAGCTCTCGGCGGTTACGCCGGCGGACCACCGGTATCGCTAGGCGGATTCCGAATCGGCATATGTCATCGCAACGGGCAGTGCTACAGCGGAATGCCGGGGGCATCGCAGATGCCAGGGGGAGCGGGAGCTTAAACCAGTCCTCAGAACGCATCCACCGCCTCTGTGACCGGACGAGTCAAGTCCAGGGTGCCCGGACGTCATGATGCCGTGAAACACCCCCCATGTCACGCGGATTCAACCGCGGCGCTACCCCCGTCCCCGAGCAATCTCCTACTCAACCCCTTGAGCGGGCAAGGAGATTCAGGGCTCCACTCAGTATCCTATGAAGTGAGCGCTTTGAACATGGGGGATCCGGAACTTCTTGTCGAGCCGCGCATGTACCACGCACGAACTCACAAATGATCACGACGTGTCACGTCATCGGCACGCTTCGTTACGGCATCTCGATTTCCGGGATCGTTCCACCCGGCACCCGACATCAATCGGCTACGGTGTTCGACTCCATCTGTCAGACTGGCCCAAGTCGGCCTGGGAGACAGTCGGCTTGCAAGGGGCATCGGCCCTTGCACGGGGGATTTACGGGGATGCTGACGTTCGGTGCGGAGATGCGCCGACGTATCACGAGAGCCAGGACGCATTGCCTCGGTGACCCTGCCGTTGTTCAGCTACACACGCATGCCCTGCGAGACAAGTAGGGCGAGCATCGACCTGCATCGAGACGGGAGATGATGGATGGTTAGTGTGAGTGAAGCCGCTACCGGGATGGGCGGCAACTGGCACGTCCGCAAAGTCCGAATCGGAGAAGTCGAGTTCCCCTATCACTACGGGGTCGACTGTACGGATCGGATCCTGGGGGAGCTGGCAGACCTCGGCGCCGACCGGTTCATCGTGGTCACGGACGACACGGTGCTCGCCCTGCACGGCGAAAGGATACTCCCGGGGCTGCGCGCGCTTGCACCCGTCGAGGTGCTGAGCCAACAGCCCGGTGAACACATGAAGTCCCTCTCCCAACTGTCCGATTACGTCGAACGGGCACTGGGGGCGCATGCCACGCGGAGCACGGTCGTCATTGCCTTCGGCGGCGGTGTGCCGGGAAACCTTGCGGGTCTTCTGTCCGCCCTCATCTTCCGTGGTGTGCGCCTGGTGCACATACCCACCACCACGGTCGCTGCGATGGACTCGGTCCTGTCGCTCAAGCAGGCAATCAATAGTTCCCTCGGCAAGAACCATATCGGGACCTACTATTCCCCAGAGGCTGTCTACACCGATATTCGTATGCTGACCACCCTCCCGGAACGAGAGCTTCGCTCAGGGCTGTGCGAAGCCGCGAAGAACTGCTTGGCCATCGCTCCCGACGCCCTCCCCGGTCTGCGCAAGGTACTGGCCAACGGCGGTTTGAACACACCGGATTCACTGCTGTGGCTGCTCGACGAGAGCATCCGCGCCAAGACCATGGTCACTGCTCAGGACACCCGTGAACAACGGGCTGCGCTGGTACTCGAATACGGGCACACCACCGGTCATGCGGTGGAACTGGCAGACCAGCGGCTCCGCGGCTCCGAGGGTCTCTCGCACGGAGAGGCGATCGCCTTCGGAATGATCGTCGCGGCCCGGATCTCGCACGCACGGGGCTGGATGTCCCGAGAGTGCGTCATACAGCATGAGGAGATCGTCGCCGCACTCGGAGCGCCACAGAGGCTGCCCGGAAAGATGACTGTCGACGACGTCCTGAGCGTGGTGCGGGACGACAACAAGCGCGGCTACCTGCCGGCCGAGCCGGATTCCATCCCGTACGTCCTGCTCAAGGGCCTCGGTGATCTGGCGGGAACCGAGAACCTGCCGCTGGTCCAGGTGAAGCTGGCCGAGATCCGAGACGCGTTGGAAGGTCTCAACCGCGACAACGCCTGGGGGAGTTGATGACGCGAGCGTACGGCCCGGCCCCCACCGCGGCGGATCTCGCGGAAGACTACGACGTCTGCGTGGTCGGGAGCGGCGCCTCGGGAGCCCTTGCGGCCTGGTTGCTTGCGACCAGCGGACTGTCGGTCGTTGTCGTGGAGCAGGGCGGATTCGTCTCGGACGACACCTCCTACGACGACGTCCTCGCCACCTCGGAATCAGCCTGGGTCCGCCAGGAGAACGGCACGTGGGGCAAAGTCGGGTATCCGTGGACAACCTGCAACGTCGGTGGCGGCACGGTCTTCTACGGCGGCGCCTACTTCCGCAACCGTCCCATCGACTTCGACCCGGAGACCGCCCTCGGGAAGGGCGAGCTTCCCCTGCGCTGGCCCTGGGAGGCATCTGAACTGGACCCGTATTACACGGCGGTGGAGGAACTGGTAGGGGTGTCCGGCGCCGCGGACACGGACCCGACCCTGCCACCACGCGGTGCGGCCTATCCGCTGCCGCCGGTGCCGACATCTCCCGAGGGCGCCCGGCTTTCCACCGCGGCAACCTCTATGGGATGGCGGCCCTTCAGTACCCCTCTCGCCGTGGTCAGCAAGGACTTCCGGGGACGCCCCGGCTGTGCGGCAGACGCCCCCTGCATCTGCCGCAAATGCCCGATCGGCGCCAAGGGTGACGCGGTGACCCGCTTCCTGGAACCCGCCATGGCGCGTGGCGCCCGGCTGTTCGCCGGCCTCAAGGCGGTACGGCTGACCACGGACGGCACCCGCACGGCCCAGGCACTCGAATGTGTGCGGATGGACACCGGCACGCGCTACCGCATCCGGGCCCGGCAGTTCCTGCTCTGTGCCAACGCCGTGCAGACGGCGGCGCTGTTGCTGCGCTCGACCAACGACCGTCATCCGCAGGGCCTCGGCAACACCCATGACCTCGTGGGCCGCGGGCTGTGCTTCAAGCTGAGCGAATACCTTCTGGGCTATGGCTACCAGAGGGCCGACGGCACCCCGTCGGACAGTGAGGTGATGGGCAATGGCCCCTTCTCCACGTTCGCCGTGGCCGACCTCTACGAGGACTCGGCCGCTCCCGGCGGTCTCGGCGGCCTGCTCTACGAGGCCCGCCCCGAACGGACGTACCGACTGCGGCAGAACGAGCAGTTGCTGCGCATCGAGGCCCTGGTGCCCGACGAACCCCAGCTGGGCAACCGGGTACGACTGGGAACGGGCACCGATGCCCACGGCGTGCCGGACGTGATGATGGACTACCAGGCACACCCACGGGATCTGGCACGCCTGGAGTACATGTTGGAACGGGGCACCGAACTGATCCGCGCCGCCGGCTGCGAGCTCGTCCTCAGGGAGCCGTCCGGCTGGGCGATGGGAAGTAGCCATCTGCACGGCACCTGCCGGATGGGAACGGATCCACGCAGCAGCGTGACCGATCCCGACGGGCGGCTGCACGACGTCGACAACGTCTATGTCGGTGACGGTGCGGTGCTGCCGTATCCCGCCGGGACCAACCCGACACTCACCATCCAGGCGGTGGCCCTGCGCACAGCGAGAAAGCTGCTCCAGGACCGCTTCGCGGTCACCGCACCGTCAATCGATCACCGGCCGGCCGGCTGACCGGCGCTTCAGCCGGCCTACCGCCTGTCCGGCTTCCATCGGTCACCGAGATACCGGGTGACCTCGTCGAACAGGGCAACTGTGTACGGGTGGCAGCGATCAGCCACCCGTACACAGCGGCTCGTGCTCTCCAGTCTGTCCGGCAGTTCCCGGTAGACCCGTTGCACGACGTGCCCCTGGGTCCCCTCCTCGGCCGTCAGCGGGAACTCCAGCAGGCCGAGCTCGGTGAGCTCCTGCTCGGTCTCGGCCCAAGCCGTGACGGCGCCCAGCATCACTTGGATCCAGTACCGCTGGAACGTCCGGCGCAACGCCGAGACGTACTGGCCGTAGAGGGCTGCCGGATCCTCGGTCCCGCGTGCCTGGACTTCATCGCCCACGCGTATCTCGGTCTCGCCGCCACGGCCCTGGAAGAGGTAGCTGTAGCGGACCGCGATATCGCTCTGTACTCCGGCCAGATACAGCGTTTCCCCGGACCGGACGCCGTAGGCGTATCCGAGGAAACCGGGACGTCCCGCGTCCATGAAATTCCAGTCGGCTGCCTCGAACATGCCCTGAGGCAACAGGGAGGTGTCCGTCAGGTAGCACCGCAGGGTGACCGGCGTGCCGAACTGCGGGTACCTGCCGTCTGCAATGTCGTCGCAGGTGCCGGCCATGGCCGTCACGGCGAAGCCGACACTGCGATAACGGAAGCCGATGGGCGGGGAAATCGGTGCGGTGTTGTTGAAGGAGCGCAACAGCTCGCCGAGTGAAGTGCCGAGCTGCTCCGCGACCTCCTCCCGCGGTGTCGGATCGTCGACCCAGCGCCCCAGGAGTTTCCGCCGCTCAGGACTGAGCCAATGGTTGTCGTGGACCCAGCGCTTGATGAAGTCGTCGGCGGGCGGGACCACTGTCGTGGCCGCCGCAGGAACGGCGCACACGTGGTCATTGCTCAGGTGTGCCGCTGTCCGGTCAGCCAACGTTCACCGACTCCGGAATCAGTACGCTCTCGGCCTGCGCCTGGGCACGGGTCCAGCCCAGCCCGCGAGTGGCAGGGTGCTCGTCTGCCGGGGGCGGCAGCGGCGCCGTGTGCAGACGGCCGGCGTGCACCAGCAGCCGGTTCCAGTCGGACAGGTCGAGGGTGACGAGATGGCGCCGGTGGTTCCTGGCCGCGGCGATCTCGCGGAAGCACTCTTCGTTGAAGTGGTGCTGAGGAGCCTCGGCGAACTCCTTCTCGCTCACTCGGATCCAGCTCTCGGTGTCCTCCTTGATGCCGTCGGCAAGGACCCTGATCGCTTCCTCGGGAGTTTCCCCGGCATCCCGCTGCTGCCAGTAGCGGAGCACGCGGGAGCTGTGGCCGGTCATCCCGGTGACGGAGTTGCCGCCGTTGATGAAGTGGCCGTTCCCGAAGGTTTCTCCCGCGACGACGCCGTTGGGAGCCACTTGGGCATCGGTCCCCGCGCGCATGGTGATGGTCACCAGCTTGGGACCGTAGAAGGTGTTGATCCGCTTGACCACCTTCTTGGGCAGTTCCAGCAGCTCTTCGGCCCGGTCCAGGAAGAACTCCTTGAGGAGCTGCTGGTAGGCGGCGAAGTAGCGGGGCGACGAGTCGTCCGTGTCGGCGGAGACCATGCCCTTCGCCACCGGATCGAAGGTCATGAACTCGGGGACCTGGACCATGATCCAGCCGACTTCGGGGTCGTTCTCGTGACCGATGAGCATCTGGCGTGTCCAGTACTCGTCGTTGTCCTCGTCCAGTTCGGTGGAGATGCGGTAACGGAACCGGCCCTGGGCGTACATGCTGAACAGGGTCGCTACGAAGTCCGCCGTGGCCGGGACGGGGCCACGTCCGTCACCATGGTCGAGCACGACCGGCTCGGCCCGGTAGCCGAGCTGTTCGGCGTCCGTACTCTCGGGGCCCTGCGCCACCATGAACAGTTCCGGCACACCGATGTCGATGATCTTGGAGCCGGGTCGGCGGACGTGGACGAAGTACCCTCGGAAGTCGAGCTCTTGGAGTGCTTCGACACGTATGCGCTTGCGGCCGTCGGGGGCGTCGGAGAACCCGCCGCCGTCCGCTGCTGTGATGGCCCGGTGGGTACTGAACAGTCGCACCCGGGGCTCTTCGAGGCCTTCCGCCAGGTCCATCTTCGCCAGCTCCTCGAGATACCTCCGCATCAAGGTCAGCAGCTCGGCAGCCGATACCTGGAAGGGAAAAGTGTCCTGGAGGATCTCGGCGACATCGGTGCGAATCAGACGCGGATCCGGCGCCTCAGGGATCTTTGCGGCCGGCAGTGCGGAGACCACGCGGTGGGGTGTCCCGTTCTGCCACCGGTCGTCGATGAACTCGTTGTACTCAAGGTTGCCCGCGACCTTGAGCTCCTCGTCCTCGAAGTCGATGTAGCAGTCGATGACCTCTTCCACCGCGATGGTGCCGGACACCGCACCCGGGCTGTGGAAGCACTCAGCGAGGCGGAAGATCCGTCCGTCGCCACGCCGGGGTAGCCGCTCCTCCCCGTACCGCTCCAGCATCATCTGGTCGACCAGGCCGAGTTGGTGGTAGGTGTCCGCGGCGATGTTCCAGCCCGCTCCGGGGGCCGGGTCACCACGCATCTCGACTCCGACCGCGCTGCGCCCCATGGCGACGCTCCAGAGCATGGCCATCATGTTTGTGCCGCCAAGCCCCAGGGCCAGGAAATCCGGATTCAGAGCGTCCGGTAAGTCTCTGTCATTGCCCACGACTTAATCCTCCTTGTTGGGGTTATGAGCGCGCTTGTTGAGATTATGGGCGCGCAGGCCCGCAGCCGGATGAATGGCTGACACAAAGACTGCCGAGCCCCCGCGTCGCCCTCATGGTAACGAAGCGGCCGGGGCCGGCCATCCATATTGGACGAAGCGGTCGGGATAGCGGGTCTTCGAAGTTGAGCGGGCAGGCAACCCGGAACGGCGCACCCGCTTGAGCCGAACACGACGTCCGAGCCAGGGATGGCCGCCACCCGAGCGTGGTCAGGTGCGACGGGCGAGCCCGTCAGATCGAGCGTTGCCCGGTTAAGTTCGAAGGCCCGGGATAGCCCTCCGCCAGTGCGCGATTATCCTCCGATGAGGAACTCGAAGCAGCGAGTTCGTAGTCGCGGCGTTACCGATAGTGATCGACGGCGGCACGTGATGCGGTGCATCGATACAGCCAGTGCCCCCACGCGACACCATCCGTTCATCCCGTCGACCGAGAATACTCGCACCCTGCCTGGCGTACTGATGCTCCGTCAAAATATCGTCGGCTCACATCAGTTGACGCGCGGCCTTGGATCTTGTTCGAGCTAACCACTTCCCCTCGCCAGTCTCCTATGCCAGGATCGACCGAGCCTCCGGGGCGAGCGCCCGCGCACTTCAACGTGATCCGCGTCACAAAGCGCGCTGCCGACTTGTTGGGCCCATCTGTCTGCTATTGATTGATCCCGGGGTTCGGATACTTCATCCATGGGGGATGCGCATGCCAGGATCAGCCATTGAGAATTCTCGCACCTATGACGCAATCATCGTGGGAAACGGTGCACTGGGGCTTTCACTTGGCTTAGCCCTCTCCCGTCAGGGAGTAAAGACAGCCGTGGTCGGCGAGGCATCCCGACCCTTTGCCGCATCAGCCGCAGCCGGCGCGATGAACGGATGCTTCGGTGAAGCCACGCCAGGCCTCTTGCAGAGCGAGTACGGCCGAGCCAAGCTCGCCATGGATGTGCGTGCCACCAGTCTGTGGACAGAATGGGAACAGCAACTCGTCGAGGAATCCGACGAGAAGTCTCTTCGTAGCGCCAATGGCACCATCGTCATTCTGAACACCATCGGCGTGCCGGAGATCGACAGCGCCGGGTACTCCTCGATCCGCGCGGCCCTGGACGAGTACCACGAACCCTACGAGGATCTCGATCCGGAAGAGCTCGACTGGCTGGACCCGGACCCGGTGTCCCGTCCGCTGAAGGCCATGTTCATTCCCAATGAGCACGCCCTGAACACTCAGGCTCTCCTGCGGGGACTGGCCACGGCGTTCACCCGGGCCCAAGGCACCCTCGTCGACGCACATGTCACCGACGTCCGTATCGCCGGGGACAAGACCGAGGGCGTCGTGCTCTCGACGGGCGAGATCCTTTCCTCCCCCTCTGTGGTGATCGCGGCCGGCGCCGCCT
Source organism: Streptomyces sannanensis (assembly GCF_039536205.1). GTDB lineage: Bacteria > Actinomycetota > Actinomycetes > Streptomycetales > Streptomycetaceae > Streptomyces > Streptomyces sannanensis. The sequence continues at coordinate 3,283,569 of NZ_BAAAYL010000001.1, forward strand.
CGCGCGACCTGCTCGGCGCCCTTCCGCAGGACATCCGTGAACGCATCCCGGGCATGGTCTCCGGGTACGGTGTCGCCCTGCTGATCGAGACGGCGGAAGGAAGGGCGCCCGACAGCGTCATCCGCACCCCCAACCGGGCCTTCGCCTGCGGACTGCACGCCGTCCCCCGGGAGAACGGGCGCATCTACCTCGGCGCCACCAACAACATCTCTCCCGAGCCCCGCGACACTCCCGCGATCGACGATCTGAACCTGCTGCTCGGCTGCACTCGCCAGCTTCGCAAGGACCTGGTGGACGGACGCGTCGACAAGATCTATGTCGGCAACCGGCCAGTGCCGCTCGATGGCTTCCCGCTGCTCGGCGAGGCCGGCGTGGACGGCCTCTGGCTGATGACGGGTACCTACCGCGACGGACTCCACCAGTCGCCGCTGCTCGCCCAGGACTTCGCGGCCCGCCTGACCGGCAAGCCGCACGACACCGACCTGGATGTCTTCACGCCACTGCGCGCTCCCATCCAGGCGATGAGCCGGGAAGAGTGCCTGGAGGCCGCGGTCCAGCACACGCTCGCCCTCGGGTACGAACACGACTGGGGCATCCCCGTCGACTGGCCGCCCGTGATCGAGGATCAGCTGCGTCGGCTCTACAGCGAGGCTCTCGACGAGTTCGACCCCGCGTTCACACCGCCACCCGAGCTGCTCGCCTCCGCTTCTCCCGAGATCAACGAGGCACTGCACACGTACTACCGCGCATACGGCGAGCGTCTCTGAAACGCGCCCGTACTTCGGCGAATCGACGAACCGTAGACAGGTGGGCGAAGTGACAGAGCGTTTTGACGACCCTGACCGAACGGCTTGGGGTAGCTACTGGGCAGACGTCCACGACGAGTGGATGGGCGCAGAGATCGACCAGGACTGTCTGCTGGCCCTGAAGGAGCTGGCGAATGGCGGGCCGGTCCTGGAACTGGGCATAGGAACGGGCCGGGTCGCTATTCCGCTGGTACTGACCGGGCTCACAGTCCACGGCTTCGAGACATCCCCAGCGATGATCGAGAAGCTGCGCGAGAAACCTGGAGGCGACCAGATCAGGGTCATCCAGGAGAACTACGTCGACATGAACGTCGAAGGTAAGTACCGGCTGATCCCCTGGATCGACTGGGGTCCCTTTCTCCTGCACTCCCAGGAGGAACAGGTCCGTTGCGTCCAGAATGCCGCGGATCACCTGGAGGACGGCGGTTTCCTCGTAGTTGAAATGCCCACCCGGGTGCCGATTCCAGACAACCAAGGGCCGAACGGCAGTGAACACCTGCTGATCGAATCCATCACGTCCACCAGCGTGGGGCTCTGGGCGGTCGACTACAACCCGTTGGATCAGACTCTCTTCACGCAGCAAATCCTCCTGGAGAACGGCTCGGTACGACTGCAGCCGGTCCCGATGCGCTATGTAAGCCCGGCGGAAATCGACCTTATGGCTCGAATGGCGGGACTGAAGCTGAAACATCGCTGGAGCAACTGGCAGCGGGCCGCCATGACCTCCGAGAGTTCCACGCATATTTCGGTCTACGAGAAGCCGGCACAGCCGTAGAACCATTGCCTTGTGAACGTCATAGCCTGCGCGCGAGATTGAGAACAGTGAGGAGTAATATTGTGGCCTCCCAGCAGGGCAATCAGCTCCCCTTAGAGCAAGAGCACGACTTACGGGGAGTCCTTGACCCGGACTTCCTGGCCCTGGGGCTTGGCGGAACGAACATGATGGGCATGCTCTGGAGCATCGCCATGGGCCGCCGGGCCGTCGGTGTGGAAATGCGTGGCGAGCCGTCCCTCGGAGTGCACTGGAACATTCGTGAGGACATGTTTCACCAACTCGGTCTGATCGACCAGATGATGGTGGAGCGGTACGGAGAGGACGGCGTCCCTCGCCTTGGCAACGGCAAGCTCTTCAAGCTCGCCGAATGCTTCTACAGCCCGCATACCATCGCGGGTCAAATCTCAGCCGACGAAGTGGTGACCTCGTTCGAGGAGCGCATGCACGTCAGCGGCACCATCCAGCACATCGAGTTCATCGATGACCGGTGGAAGGGTGGCGCCCCCCATCGCACAATCACGGTGACTCCGCCGCCGCCGGCCCCCGCGGTGCCCGACGCGTCGAGGATCCGAGAAGATCTGGCCGAAGTACTCGACGGGCCCTCCACCTTCCAGACGGCAGCATCGGAGCTGCTGCGGTTGTGGCGGCGCTATCTCGAGAAGCTCGAGGAAATGGACCTGGCGAGGGGGATGGAGAATCCCCGGGTGCGGCTCTTCCTGAACCACCGGGTGATTACCGAGGAGGGCGACGGCTTCCTCGACGAGCCCGATGGCCGCAAGCGCATCCGGATCGAAGAGGTCCAAGAGCTCGACTACCGGGGAAAGTTCGTCCGCATGCGCCAACCTGGCACCGAACCGATCGAGATCGGTGTCCCGGAGCTCTTCGTCGTGGCGCAGGGCTTCTACAGCAGCGATGCCGAGCGGCTCGGGTTCGAACAGCACGATGTCCTGATCGACCATCAGGACGGACGCGGTGAAGTCGTGGCCCAGGCCGACTTCCTGGCCGGATTCTGCGAAGTGCTCGTCGACGGCCGATTGCGGCGGCGTATCTCCACGGAGTTCGACGAGGACGGGAACGAGTACTGGGTCCGTCAGATCGCCGTGGGGCACGAGAACGACCCCGAGGTGGGCTGGATCCTGATTCAGGTCCCCGACTTCGAGAAGTTCGACCCGATCGCGGAGGGAATCGTACCTCCGGAGACGGACACCAACTCGCCAGAGTACTTCGCGGGTTACCAACAGCTTCTCTACAACTGCTTCATCAAACACGCGGCCGCGGTGCTGGAACTGTCGGAAGACGAGCTGGACGAAATCCAGATGGACTACGGCCCCAAGCTCTTCAGCCTCGTCGAACGCATGGGCGACGATGCCCAGTTGGCAGCCAACGGCGTGGTCGCGGGGGACTCCTTCGGCAATGGCCACTTCCTCACCAGCGGCGGCGCAAACGCCGGCGTGATCGGCCATAGCGCGCGGATCCTGCGCTACTGGCAGGACAGGGACAAAGACATCCCCGCCGAGGAAGCCATCCGTACCCTGGCCGATTCCATCAAGCGCGACACCGAGGCGTGGCTCGCCGTCAGCGCGTCGGAGTTCAGCCAGTTCGCGCCGATCAACTTCGGCGCCGAGCGCATCCACCAGATCGCCGAGTCCAGCGGAATCGACGTAACCGGCCGTGCGCACATGATCGACGCGAGCCGCCGCTTCCGCCACTCGCTGGTCACCCTCGACTACTCCGACTGGCGTCGACTGTTCATCCGCGGTGGCCGCCTGCACACGGCACCGCTCCCCCCGCTCCACCCGCTGCACCCCGACGCGCGCACCTCGTGTTCGGAGCAGATGGAGCCAGCGCAGACCGCTTAGCCGGCTGCGCCGTGTACCACACCACCTCTTAGTTTCGAGGCAACGGTCGCAGACCTGCCTTGGTAACGGAAGGAATTAGATGACCAGCACCACCGGCCAGAGCAACGCCGAAACCATCGAGCGCGCCCGCCGGGTCACGGCGGCCGAGGACTACGACATCGGCACCCGGTTCCCCTCGGTCTTCGTGAGCGCACAGGGCTCCTGGATGACCGATGTCGAGGGGAAGCGCATCCTGGATGTCACCGCGGCCAGCGGTGCCCTGCTGCTCGGCAACCAGCACCCGCGCGTCGTGGAGGCGGTCAGCAACGCCGTCCGCAACCACGGCGCAGTGTTCGCGAGCACGCTCTCGCCGCAGCGCATCGAGCTCGCGGAGCGGCTGGTCGAGCGTTACCCGGCCGGTGAGAAGGCCGTGTTCTGTAAGACGGGCTCGGAGGCGACCACCACGGCGATCAGGCTCGCGCGTGCCTACACCGGCCGTGACCTCATCCTCACCTCCGGATACCACGGCTGGCACGACTGGCAGCTCTCCTACCTGAACATGGGCTTCGACCCGCGTACCCGGGTGGCGAACTTCGGTTACAACGAGACGGCGCTGAGGCGTTTCCTCGAGGAGTTCGGCAGCGACATCGCGGGGGTCATCGTCACTCCCGAGCCCGCCTGGCTCGACACCGATTACTACAGCAACCTTTCCAGCATCTGTGCCGAGTTCGGCGTGCTCTTCATCATCGACGAGGTCATCACGGCGCTGCGCTGGGGTGCCAAGGGCCTCAACGGAACCGGCGGTGTCCGGGCCGACATGATCACCGTCAGCAAGGGCCTGAGCAACGGCCACGCCCTCTCCGCCGTCCTCGGCCGGCGCGAGGTCATCGACGCCTACGACAAGGCCGGAATCGCGGGGACCTACACCCGCGAGGTACCGCCGATGGCCGCGGCCCTCGCGGTGCTGGACGAGATCGAGGACGGCGCGGTCCACGAGCAGTGCGAGAAGATGGGCAAGCTGCTCAAGGACGGGATGCGTGACGTCCTCGCGTCGGTCGGGATCCCCGCCTTCGTGACCGGCCCCAACATGATGTTCGATGTCGTCGTGGAGTCCGAGAGCCTGTCCTGGGACATCTACCGCGCGGCCTACGACTTCGGCGCCTACTTCGAGGACAGCGGCACGCACATGGTCACCGCTGCCTACGGCGAAGCCGAGGTCGAGCATGCGCTGACCGCCTTCGAGAAGGGCGCCAAGCAGGTCGCGAGCAAGCTGGAACTGGCCCCTGGGGACCTGCCCGACGCGCGCAAGCTCGCCTTCCCGCTGGAGGCGTTCGGTGGCTCGCTCAAGGACAGCGAGGGAGTACTGCAGCGCATCGAAGACACTGTCGAGCGCATCGCCAAGCGCGACAAGGACCAGGGCAACGCCCTGGATCCGGCCTGCGGCTGAGGCATCGGGCGTGGCAGGACTGCCATTCACCCTGACCAGCCGGCTGGAGCTGGACGGCGACCGCATCCTGGTCGCCGTCCGTTCCGACGGCACGGCCATCCACCGGGTGGAGCGCCGAGACTCCGGCGCGTACTTCGTCAAGACCACGCCGCATCGCAGCAAGGACGCTCTACGGTTCCATCTGTCCATCGAGGCCGAGCGTCTGGTCTGGTTGGGCAAACAGGGATTTCCGGTCCCCGGAGTAGTCGATGTCGGTGCCGACGATGACATGATGTGGCTGGTCACTACGGCCGTCGAAGGCAGGCCGGCGGCCGACTGGCCGAACCCCGCCGAGCGGCCGGCCGTAATCGCCGCCGTCGCGGACTTCACCCGAGCGCTGCACGCCCTGCCGGCCGAGGGCTGCCCCTTCAACCGGAGCCTGGCCGTCTCACTGCGCTGGGCCAGGACGGCAGCGTTCACGGGCCAGATCGATCTCAACGATCTCGACGAACACCACAGCGGCTGGTCGGCGCAACAGCTGCTCGACAAGCTGGAGGCCACCGAGCCTCCCCCCGAGGATGAACTCGTCGTCTGCCACGGGGATCTGTGCCTGGACAACCTCCTGATCGATACGGCAACACTCGCTGTCTCGGGAGTCCTGGACGTCGGTCGGCTCGGCCTGGCCGACCGGTGGGTCGACCTGGCGATCGCGGTCCGGGACATCAGTGAGGAACAGTCCGACGACGGGCAAGCCGATGCGTTTCTGCGCCGCTACGGCATGGCCGGAGCCGATGAGCGAAGGCTCCGGTACTACCGGCTTCTCGACGAGTTCTTCTAGTGCTGTGGCCGGAAAGGTTCACCGGCTCGCGACGCTCCCCCCAGCTACCGCTGGGGGAGCCGCGAGCTTCCCGGCAAACCTTTCCGGCCACAGCACTAGCGACGCACAACCACGAGGCGGGGACATGGGAGTAATGCGACAGCCGAACGCAGACTTAGTGACAGATGAGGACCTGCGGGATCCGCACGGTCCGGAATCCACGCACAACCCGGATTTCGTGGCCCTCGGCCTCGGCGGTACCAACATGATGGCCATGCTGTGGACGCTGGCCATGGGGCGCAGCTCTGTCGGCGTCGAACTGCGTGGCGATCCGGGCCTCGGGGTGCACTGGAACATTCGGGAAGACCTGTTCCACCAGTTGGGACTCATCGACCGGATGATGCTGGAAGAGTATGGCGAAGACGGTGTCCCCCGCCGCGGCGACGGCCGCACCCTGCGTCTGGCCGAGTGCTTCTACGGCTCTCGCACGACCGGCGGGGACGTGTCCGCCGACGAAATCGTCTGTGGCTTCGACCAGCAGCAGCACCTGGCCGGCTCCATTTACCACATCGAGTTCATCGACGACCGCTGGAAAGACGGTGCGCCCCACCGTGTGGTCTCCATGATGCAGGGGCCCCAGCCCGATCCCGAACCGGATCCCAGCAAGATCCGCACTCGAGTGGCCGATGTGCTCAGCGGACCGTCCACGTTCCAAGCCGGTGCCTCCGAGGTGCTTGTTCTGCTGCGCCGCTATCTGGAGGCCGTCCAGGCCATGGACCTGGCGCGCGGGATAGAACCGCGTGTGCGGATCTACACGCAGCACCGGGTGGTGCCTGACGAGGGCGACGGCTTCATCGACGAGCCGGACGGCCGCAAGCGCATCCGTATCGAGCCGCTCCAAGAGCTGGACCACCGGGGCACCTTCGTCCGCACCCGACGCCCCGGTGCCGAGACGATCGACATCGGCGTCCCGGAACTCTTCGTCATCGCCGAGGGCGCCAGCAGCAGTGATGCGGAGCGCCTCGGCTTCACCCAGCGCGACGTCCTGGTCGACCACCAGGACGGGCGCGGCCCCGTCGTGGCCCAGGCCGACTTCCTGGCCGGGCTGGTGGGTGTGCTCGTCGATGGACGGCTCCGCCGGCGGATCTCCTCGGAGTTCGACGAGGAGGGCAACGAGTACTGGGTCAGGCAGCTCGCCGTCGGGCACGAGGGAGACCCGGAAGTCGGCTGGATCATGGTCCAGGTACCCGACTTCAAGACCTTCGACCCCGTCGCCTCGCAGCTGGTGCCCGCGGGCACGGACATCGGCAGCAGCGAGTACTTCGCCGCGTACCAGCAACTCCTGTACCAGTTCTTCATCGACCAGGCGTCCGGCATTCTGGAGATACCGAAAGAGGAGCTTGCCACGATTCATATGGAGTACGGGCCGAAGCTGTTCAGCATCGTCGAGCGAATTGGCCACGACGCCCAGGTCGCGCCCAATGGTGTGGTTGCCGGAGACACCCTGGGCAACGGCCACTTCCTCACCAGCGGCGGTGCGATGACCGGCATGATCGGGCACAGCGCGCGAGTGCTGCGCTACTGGCAGGACAGGGATAAGGGCCTCCCCGCGGAGAGAGCCATTCGGTCCCTGGCGGACACCGTCAAGGAGGACACCGAGGCCTGGTTGGAGGCCAGCGCCACCGAGTTCAGCCAGACCGCCCCGGTCAACTTCGGCGCCGAACGCATGCAGGAGATCGCCGACGCCAGCGGGATCGCACAGGACGCCCGGGCGCACATGATCGACGCGAGCCGCCGCTTCCGGCACGCGCTGCTCCCCCTGGACCCGTCCGACTGGCGCCGCCTGGTGATCCGCTACGGACGGCTGTACGCGGACCCGCTACCGGAGGTGAACCCCCTTCACCCGGCCGCGCGACGCCCATGACCTCGCCCCGCTCGTCCCGGGTGCTCCTGCTGTCGCCGCACCCTGATGATATCGCCTGGTCGCTGGGCGGCACCGTGTCCCGCCTGCGAGAGGCGGGTGCGGACCTCGTCTGCCTGACGTTCTTCAACCGTACTCGGTACGCCCCGGGCAACCCGGCGCACGGTGACAGTCGCACGGCAACGGATGTGCGGCGTATCGAGGAGGACGGTTGGGGAGCCCTGGCCGATGTGCGGTTGGAGCGGTGCGACTTGGGGGACGCGTCCCTGCGCGGATACGACGATGCGACGGAGATGGGCGCCGAGCCCGAACCCGAGGTCTTGCGCGAGGTCGCCGCCAGACTGCGTTCGGTGATCGCGCGAGTACGGCCCGACGCCGTCCTCGCTCCGCTCGCCATCGGCGGGCACATCGACCACAGCGCGGTGCGCCGCGCGGTGGCCGGACTGGCTCCGGTGCCGGATGCCGCACTGCTCTGGTACGAGGACCTTCCCTATGCGTCTCAGAACCCCTGGGTCCCCGGCGGTCATCCGCTCGTCGTCGACATCGGATCGCACTGGACCGCCAAGAGTGACGGGGTCCGCTGCTACCCCTCACAGCTCCCCGACGACATTCTGCCCGTGCTGCGCCAGCATGCCGCTCAGGTACGGGGAGAGCGTCTGTGGGCGGAGACACAGAACGCCCACGACTGGTTCAGTCACTGTCTGATGAACGGTACGTAGCAGCCGAAGGGTTCGTCACCCGGGGCGCCTGCTGCGATGATCGCAGTCGGATACGGCTGTGGGCGAGGGGAGCAGGAGCATGTCGTCACGTGAACTGTTGCGGTTGCAGTGCCGGGGCCACCGGGACATCCGAGCCAGCCACAGCAAGACGCTCGAATTCATCACGAGTGCCGACATCACCGGACGGGCAACCTGTGTGGTCGGTGTCGCGACCACGGTGCAGGAGCCTTCGCCCAAGGGTCTGGCCGGTCCCCTGCGGATCACGCTGACCATCGGCGGCCACAGCGTCACCGTGCGGGCTCTGGGCAACTCGGCCTGGCGGCCCGGTTCCAGTGCGGTGGTGCGGGTCAGCTCCCAGCGCCTGCCCAACACCCTGGCCACGGACGCGGACCTGGCCGCAGCCGATCTGCCCCGGGAACTGCTGCACTCACTCAGGCACCAGGACAGCGTGATCGATGTCCTGGTCGAGAGTGACCGGGAACCCGCCGAAGGTCGCCTTGTCCTGTACCGCGCCGGGCAAGGCGACGAGAACCGGCTGGCTGCGGAGATCGCGGCCGCCGAAACGGTGATCGCCCAGGACGTAGCAGCCGGTCGGGTGCTGTCCTCACACGGAGTGGCTGCCGACCCCTGGGCGGCGGCGCCGGGGACGGTAGAAAGGGGCGGCCGCGTTCTCGCCGTGTCGACCATGGAAACCCACAACCCGGTGGTCGGCCAACTGCTGGCCGGCATCCGGCCTGCCGTGGAAGTCATCGGGCTGCCCGACGAGTTGGCCGTTGCCGCGGTCTCTCCATGCAGCGGACCGGTACTGCTCGCTTCCGCGGAAGGGCGCCGCCGGATTGCCGGAGTACTCGCCGCTCACCGCTCGTTCCGTGTGGTCTTCAGAACTCCGGCCGCTGATCTGCCGAAAATCCTGGAGGAGGCCAAGCGCACCCTCGGCATCGAGACCGCCGCCCTCGCGGCGGTCTCGATGGCAGAACGTCCGTGGTGGGGCCCGGTGTTGGAGGCGGAATCCCAGCTCCCCACTACTGGTGACGTGCTGTGCTGCGTAGATCCCCCTCAAGGCGCGCAGGCGGATACGGCGGACTATCCGGGTATCGATCACGCCACCCTGGTCAGGGCGCTACTTGCGCAATCGGTGTCCCACAAGACCCTTGCGCTTGCCTTGGCCCAGTTGCCGACCTGGTCGCGGAAGCGTGCCTATGACTTCGTGCTCGAGGTAGCTCGGGAGAGCTGACGTTCACGGCACCGGTCAGGGCAAGGACGTCCAGCTGGTCGCGGGCAGAACCCAGTCGGCGTGTCCATGAGGTGGAGAGTGCGCTGATCTCGTCGGCGTCGAGGTACTTCGCGTCGTCGAGTCGCCATCCGGCCTGGGCCAGGGAAGGGGCCAGGTGTGTAAAGGCCGATTTGCTGGTCGGCTCGGGATGGTCGCCGACTTCAGGGACGGCGGGGCGCCAGGCATGGAGATTCAGAGTGATGAGGAATGAGGCATTCGGATCGCAGACCGAAGCCAGTCCGCGCAAGAGCATGAGATCGGAACCGAGCACTCCACGTAACAGGCTGCCCCAGGGCATGAGTATGTGTAGTTCCTTGACCCTGGACAACACGCTGGGCAAATTCTCGGCGGCCGACCACACGTAGAGGAGGTTCGTCAACCCACCCTTGGCCGGGTTGGCGGCCGCCTTCGTGGCTATCTTGCGCATGTTGTCCTTGGCTGCATCCAGCCCGATGACCAATTGGTCTGGCCGCTCGCGTGCCAAGTGGTACGCATGCTTGCCGTCACCAGTGCCAACATCGAGGACCACGCCACCATCGTGGCGGGACAACAGCTCGGTGAACGCCGCGTCACTGACCTCGACCACGCGCTTGCCCACTATTTGACGTAACGTCATTTATTGATGCTCCGAGCTAACTTGGCAGAAGATCACGTCACGCAAGTGTAGGACTGAAGGCCTTCAACCGGAATGGAGATTCGAGACGTACTGGTCACGGCATCGGGGCGCGCGGCGCATGAAAGGCCCCGCCTGATCCTTCGACAGGTGGGGCCTTCGCTGTTGTCCGGCATGTTCGGGCAGCCCTGACGGAGCCGGCGGGCGGGCCCCGCCCGGCTTGAACTGGTGCCTCCGCGACCGGCGACTCCTCGAAGCCGAACGAAGCCGGTGGGGCAGGAAGCCAGTCATAGACTCACCGGACGCCGTGGCCCTGCACGTCAACCCTGCGGATATTGCCTGCAGTACTCATAGATGGCCATGCTGGTCGCCGTGGCCACGTTGTAGCTGTGCGGAAGACCCCATACCGGGATCTCCACGCAATCATCCACCCACTCCAACTCATCCTTCCCAAGACCCACTCGTTCGTTACCGACAACAAGTGCCGTTTTGCGAGGAAAGGTGAAGTCGTGCAAATTTTGCGAGTGAGTTGTCTGCTCCAGAGCCACCAGTCGGTAATCATCCTGGCGGAGCTTCTTCAGGACGGAGGTGAGGGTTCGGTGAACCTCGACGTCCACATGATCTGCGCCATCGCGGGCGACCCGTTGGTCAACTTTGCCGTTCCCGCAAGCAATTATTTTCTTGACACCGCAGCACCCTGCGGTGCGAACTATGGTCGACAGATTGGCCCGGGTGCGTAACGGCGCGCAGACAACCAGGAGTTCACGCTCTCGTTCAAGTGTTACCGCAGGCTTGTGTCGAATATGTTCAAACATAGCTGAAGTCTAGCCTCGACCTTTCGTGACGGTCCGTCGGATTCTCCGGCGGGCCGTTTCGGCTGCTCGAGGTGAGGGTGGGCATGCTGGTGGCCCGGCTGTCGCGTCGGGTGGGCGCCGGGTTCCACGGCTCCGGTAAGTGATCAGGTTCGTCGGGGCAGGTCGTTGTTGCTGGTCAGCCAGGGTTCGGGAGAGCCTGGAGCCGGTCGAGGGCGTCGGTGATCACGGCCGTCCAGGGCCAGTGGCGGGTGAATCTCATATGCCGTCTTCGGGCGGTGGTGACGAGTTGGGCGGCGGCGGAGAACAGCCGCAGCCGCAGCCGGCGGGGCTCCCACAGGCGGGGCTTGCCGGTGAGGGCGAGCATGGGCATCCAGGCCAGCAGGTCGAGGGCGATCTGGACGATCTCCAGCCAGATCTGGTTCTGGGCAACGTCGTGCAGGGGCAGGTTGGTAAGGCCGGTGGCACGGGCGGCGCGCATGCGGTCCTCGGCTCTGGCGCGCTGGCGGTGCCGCAGTTCGAGCTCGGCGATCGGGGTGCCGGCGGTGTTGGTGGCGAAGCAGGTCAGGAGCACTTCTCGCGTTTTTGATCAAGCCTCGGACAGTCCACCTCGTGAAAGCGCGAGGCTAAGGAGTCGTCCGAACCGTAGGGGACTCCTGGATGGTTCCCGTGCTCGGTTCCGGACGGCCCAGGTCGTCGGCCGGGCCGTCGCCCTTCGCGTCGGACGGCAGGATTCTGCTCAGGAGCGGGCCAGTGAGCATGGTCGTGGTCACCGCCATCACCACCATCAGGGAGTACAGCTCGCTGTCCAGCACACCAAGCTCCAAGCCCACGCCAAGGATCACCAGTTCCGTGAGTCCACGGGTGTTCAACAGTGCGCCTAGCGCGGCCGAGTGGCGGCTGCCCAGCCCCCCGATACGCGCGCCGGCGTAGGCGCCGAGGAACTTACCCGCCACGGCCACGACCAGAATCGCAGCCAATTTTCCGAGGTCCGAGGAGTCCAGCTGCGAGAGATCGACCTTGAGACCCGACAGCACGAAGTAGACAGGTAGCAGGAGCAGCCCGCACAACGGCTCCACCCGCCCCAGCACCCCGTCGCGCAGCCTGCCGCCCGAGCCTCTCGGCAACAGGGCGCCGAACAGGAACGCTCCGAAGATGTAATGCAGACCCAGCCACTCCGTGAAGGCGGCGGAGACGAGCAGACCACTCAGCACGAGGGCGAGGAAGTTCCTGCTGCCGCCCGGGTCGGCCGGTTGCCGCTCGGACCGGAACCGGCTCGACCGGTGGAGCAACGGGCGGACGACGGTGGCCATCAACACGACATACGGCACCACAAGCGCCAGCCGCCAGTCGAACTGTCCGCCCGAGGCGATGGCGACCACCACTGCCAGCAATGTCCAGGCCAGCAGGTCCGTTATCGCCGCACAGGTGAGGGCAGTGGTGCCGAGCTTCGTGTGGGCGAGCTTACGATCGGCGATGATCCGAGCAAGGACAGGAAAGGCCGTTACGGCCATCGCCACCGCGAAGAACAGTACGAAACCGACGAACGAACTTGTACTGCGAGACGGCACCAGCAGCAACGCCAGCCCTGCGCCCAGTCCCAGCGGCAGTACCGTGGAACCGACAGTCGTCCACAGCGTGACCCGTCCACCGCCTCGCAGGACGCCTATGTCCAGTTCCGCACCGACGACAAACATGAAGAGGGCGACGCCCACAGCGGCGAGCGCATTCAGCAGCAGCCTTACATCGGCGGGGAAAAGCAGACTGACGAGGTGGTCGCCGAAGAGAGTAGGGCCCAGCAGTATTCCGGCGAGGATCTCACCGATCACCGACGGCTGTCCGAACTTTCGGGCCAGGGCCCCCAATAAGCGTGCCAGACACAGGATCAGGGCCAGATCGAGAAACAGGAGGACGGTTTGCGAAGCGGTCACTGTCTGACTCTGCGATCGGTGACCGGCTGGAAGACCGAGCCGATTTTCAATTCGGCGGGCTGTGACTCCAGTTGGTCCGGGTCGATCCCCGGTAAGGCAGGGCGGAGAGTCATACTGGTGGCTCCTCGAAATCAAATCGGTCCATCACACGCCGTACCACTGTTCGTGATCCAGACATCGTAGGTGTTCATGTTCTCGGCCGCTACTGGTCAGGGCGATCGCACAGCCCTCTCTGCCAGCCTTGGGCGAGACGCTCCGCTTTGTCGGGTTAGCCCGAGGGGGCACGACAGGAGAACCACCCCCTCATGACCAGCACCACACCCACCGGATCCGATCAGGCACCCCGCCCGAAGCGGGCCTGCGCAAGGACCGTGAGGTGCTGGCCGAGGAACGGGACATCCTGCGCAAGGCGACGAAGTATTTCGCCTCGGAGACGAGCTGGTGAGCAGCCGCTTTCAGTTCGTTGAGGATCATCAGGAAGACCACGAGGTCACGCGGCTGTGTTCCCTGCTCGGCGTCGTCCGCTCGAGCGACTACACGTGGCGGTCCGGTGCCGAGGCCCGGGAGTGGCGCGAGCGCGCGGATGCCGAGCTGGCCGCCCGGATCCCGGAGGTCCACGAGGAGTCCGGTGCCGCCTACGGGTCCCCGCGGATCACCGCCGAGCTGAACGCGGACGAGACCGGGGGCGGATGAATCGGCCCTGAACTCAGGCGATTACTTCGACGTCCCCAACGGGAACTTCTGCCCTATGGATCTTCACGATCCAATGATCAGGGTGTCCACAATCAAGGAGAACGCCCGTCGACGCCGTCCGGTTCGACGACGACACCCACCTTCCCGACGACCAGCGCCGACGACTGCGCCGCGTCCGGCTGCACGGCCTGCGCCACGGGCACGCCTCGCTCATGCTCGCCGCAGACGTCGCCCCGGTCGTCGTCTCCAAGCGACTCGGGCACTCGACCATCGGTATCACCGTGGAAACCTACGGCCGCCTATTCGAGGGCCGCGGCCGGGACGCCTCGGAGCGCGCCGGCGCCCTGATCCCCGCTCCCAAGACCGCGCCGCTCGTACCCAGCCAGGGCCCGTGTTCCCAATCCGCTCCCAACGAGGCGACGGAAAACGCCCCCGCCGACGCTGCCGGAGAAAACCAGCAGGTCAGCGAGGGCGCTGACAGTAGGCCGTGTGGGACTCGAACCCACAACCAACGGATTAAAAGTCCGCTGCTCTGCCAATTGAGCTAACGGCCCTCGGCGAGTCACCCCCCGAGCATAGCCCGAAGGAACCCGGCAGCCGACCGGGTATGGGGTTCTGGGCCTGTCGAAGGTCACTCGACGGGCCCAGACCGTACCCGGGCAGGGGTTCTTGCCGATCCGGCCCCGCGCCGTGATCCCGCCCGTGCTGTTCGCCGCATACAGATAGATGTCACCCGTCGACGCCTGACGCGCCACCAGATCCGGCCGCCCGTCACCCGTCACATCACCCGGCGACGTCAGCACATTGAACTGCGCGAACGCCGTACTCGGCTTCGTGTACGCCGTCGACGGCGTCAGCGCCTTCCCACAGGTGGGCTTGTACGCACGCAGCTCACCACTGCTCAACCGCACCAGCACATCATTGCAACGATCACCATTCACATCGCCGAACGGCACCGCCACCACCGACGAACCCGAGAACGTCCCCGCACCCGTCCCCTGTCGGAACGCGAGGGCGCCCGTCGAGCTCAACGACGCCAGATCACCGACACCGTCGTTACCCACGTGGTCGCGCCGCACCCCCGCGGCGCCCGACAGCTTCACCGTCCCGGACTGCACCAGGCCGGCCCCGTGGCCGTCCGCGGGGCGGGCCGTCAGGGTCCAGGTGTACGAACCGTTGCCGACGAGCTTGCCGGCCGCGTCCTTGCCGTCCCAGGAGGCAGCCGGCCCACCCGCCACGTAAGGGGTTACCAAACATGTTCAAGACCGGAGGCGCATCACGCGGCAGGGCCCGCACCCCCAGGAAGGGTGCGGGCCCTGCCGATCCGTCAGGCGGGATCAGCCGTTGCGCTTCCAGCGCGGCTTGTCGTCGCGGCGGCCGCCGAAGGAGCTGCCTCCGCGGTGGTCACGGTGGTCGTCGCGACGGCCGTACGGGCGGTCGTGGCGGTCACCGGAGCGGAAGCCGCCGGAGGGGCGGTCGTCGCGGCGGTCGCGGTTGAACGGACGGTCGCTGCCGGCCCGGTGGTCGCGGCGCTCGTCGCGGCGGAAGCCCCCGCGGTCGTCACGGCGCTCGAAACCACGGTCGCGGTCGCGGTCGCGGTTGAACGGGCGGTCGTTGTCCCGGCGCTGGAAACCACCGCGGTCGTCACGACGCTCGTCCCGACGGAAACCACCCCGGTCGTCACGGCGGAAACCGCCGCGGTCGTCGCGGTCGCGGTTGAAGGGACGGTCGTTGTCCCGGCGCTGGAAACCACCGCGGTCGTCACGACGCTCGTCCCGACGGAAACCGCCCCGGTCGTCACGACGCTCGAAACCACGGTCCCGGTCACGGTTGAACGGACGGTCGCCACGGTCGTCGCGGCGGAAACCGCCACGGTCACCGCGGTCGTCACGACGCTCCCGGCGCTCGAAGTTGCCCCGCTCGTCGCGGCGCTCGCGGCGCTCCTCCGCCACCGGCTGCTCGGGCACCAGCACCTCGGCCTCCGCCTCGGCGGCCTCCGCCGCCTCCGCCGCCTCGGCGATCGCGGTCTCCGGGTCCTCGCCGCGCTCGCGTGCCGCGCGGGCGATCAGGCGGTCGGCCTCCTCGCGGAGCTCGGCGGCGCGGCGCGTCACGCGCTCCAGCTGCCGGGTGAGGTCGGCGGCCTCGCGCTCGGCCTGCTTGGCGGCGTTGGCCGCGGAGTCGGCCTGGACCTCGGTCAACGAGCGGGCGCCGGTGATCTCGGCGACCTCCGGGTCGAAGGCTCCGGCGCCACCCACGATGTGGCGGGAGGCGTCCACGCCCGCGTCCTCCATGAGGCGGAAGATCTGGCGGCGCTGGTGCGGCAGGGCCAGCGAGACGACCGTGCCGGACTGGCCGGCGCGGGCGGTACGGCCCGAACGGTGCAGGTAGTCCTTGTGGTCACCGGCCGGGTCGACGTTCAGGACGAGGTCGATGCCGTCGACGTGGATGCCGCGGGCGGCGACGTCGGTGGCGACCAGGACGTTGACGTACCCGTCCTTGAAGTCGGCCAGGGTGCGGGTGCGGGCGCCCTGGGTCATACCGCCGTGCAGCGCGTCGGCCTTCACGCCGGAGTCGCGCAGCTGCTCGGCGACGCGGTCGGCACCCAGCTGGGTGCGCACGAAGATGATGGTGCGGCCCTTGCGGGCGGCGATGGCGGCGGTGACCGGCGCCTTGTCCTTCGGCTTCACGACCAGCACGTGGTGGGTCATGGTGGTGACCGCGCCCGCGGACGGGTCGACCTCGTGGGTGATCGGGTTCTTCAGGTAGCGCCTGACGAGCGTGTCGATCTCGTTCTCGAGGGTGGCGGAGAACAGCATCCGCTGGCCGCCCTCGGGCACCTGGTCGAGGAGCTCGGTGACCTCGGGCAGGAAGCCCAGGTCGGCCATCTGGTCGGCCTCGTCGAGGACGGCGATCCGGACCTGGTCGAGGGAGCAGGCGCCGCGGTTGATGATGTCGCGCAGTCGACCCGGGGTGGCGACGAGGATGTCGACGCCGCGCTCCAGGGCGTAGATCTGGTTGCCCATGGACGTACCGCCGCAGACGACCTTCATCTTCAGGCCGAGCACGTCGCCGTACGGCTGGAGGGCGTCCGCGACCTGCATCGCGAGCTCACGCGTCGGCACGAGGATGATGCCGCGCGGGTGCTTCTTCTCCGTGTAGCCGCCGGCCAGCGTGGCCAGGGTCGGCAGACCGAAGGAGAGGGTCTTGCCGGAGCCGGTGCGGCCGCGGCCCAGGATGTCCTTGCCGGCCAGGGCGTCCGGGATGGTCGCGGCCTGGATCGGGAAGGGGGTGGTGACACCGTTCTGGGCGAGCTTGCGGACGACGCCCTCGGGCAGGCCCAGGTCACCGAAAGTGAGCGTAGGCTCCTCGGCGGGGGCCGCCTCGGTGGCATTCAGGGGAGCCTCGGCGACGGCCTCGGCGGCCTCGTTCTCGGGCATGACGACGTGGTCAGTGCTGGAAACAGACATGCGAACTGCGAAACCTTCCGGAGTCTCGGCACGCGCCCAAACTCCGTGAATTCGCAAGTCGACCGCCTCGATGCGGTCAGTCACGGCAAGGGAGAGTACGCGCCACACGCGGCGCGCTTCTTCGTGGCGCCGGGCAAATGGGATCAAACGATCTACCACCATACGGGCACACACCCCCCTCTGGCAAACCCGGCTGCGTCACATCCCGGCGAACACGGGCGCCATCTGCGGCAATGGCATCGGCTCCCGTCGCTCACCCAGCCCGCCCGGCATCCACCGCAGCGCTCTGGCCCGCATTTCGACCGCGGGCGACTCGGACGGGGTCGGCTCCTCGGTCGGTGTCGGCTCGGGGGTCGGCGATTCGGTCGGCTCCGGCGGTTCGGGGGTGGGGCTCGGTTCACTGGAGGGCGAGGCGTTCCCACCGGTCGGCGAGGGCTCCGGGTGCCCGGGCGGCGACACCGGCGGGCCGCCGCCCGACGCGCGGGGGGCGCTCCTCGAAGGAGTGGGTGCCGCCGAGGTGCTCGGGCTCGGCGACACCCGGTCCCGTGGGCCGGAGGCCCCGTGCTCCGACGTGTGCCCGCCCCGGCCGCCGGTCCGTCCCCCCGGGTCCGCCCCGCCGTCCGGCTCGGCCACGGCGCCGCTGCGCCCCCCGGAGGAGGCAGGCGCGGGCCTGCCGTCGTCGCTCACGCTCATGCAGCCGGTCGTGGCGAGGGCGGCGAGGGCGGCGGCGGCCCATCGGACGGGGACGGACAACTGGCGCACGGCGGCACCTCCGGGGCACGGCAAAGCAGGGTGGGCGTCTGTGATGCCCAACTCCCCCGGACCCGCGGGGGACACGCCCTAAGCCGCCAGTGCCGCCGCCACCTCCCGGCCCAGGAACACCGCGCCGAGCCCCACCAGCAGCGAAGCCGCCATGTTCGCCGCCGCGAGGAACCGCCAGCCGCGCTCGGCCAGCCGCAGCGTCTCGTACGAGAAGGTCGAGTACGTGGTCAGCGTCCCGCACAGCCCCGTGCCCAGCAGGGCGTACGCGGACGACGACACCGCGGCCCCGGTCACCGCGCCCAGCACCAGGCTGCCCGCCGCGTTCACCACGAACGTCCCCCAGGGAAAGACCGAGTCATGCCTCGCCTGCACAGCGCGGTCCATCACATAGCGCAGCGGCGCGCCCACCACCGCCCCCACGATCACCAGCACCCACGTCACTCGGCACCCAGCCCTGCCCGTATCGCCGCCCGTGTCACGGACGCCCCCAGCCACACCGCGCCCATCGCACCGGCAAGGGTCCCCGCCGCATAGGCCAGCGCGACACCCGCCTCCCCGCGGTCCAGCAGCCGCGCGAAGTCCACGGCGTACGTCGAGAAGGTGGTGAACCCGCCGAGCACCCCCACCCCCAGGAACGGGCGCACCAGCGGATGCGCGGACTCCGCCCGGCCGCCCTCACTGACCAGCACCATCAGCACCCCGATGAGTGCACAGCCCAGCACATTGACGGCGAAGATCCCCCACACCGAGGGCCAGGCCAGCGACGCCCCGTACCGGGCGGACGCGCCGAGCGCACCGCCGGCCGAGATGGTGCTGAGCACCACCCACTTGGCGTGGCCTGCGGTCTCCGCGCGCTGAGCGGGCACATGAAGATCGACGTCCGGGTCGATGGCCTCGTCCCCGTACGTATCCGGATGCCGGTGCGGGTGCGGGTGCGCGCTCACCCGTACCCCAGCGCGTGCAGCCGCTCGTCGTCGATGCCGAAGTGGTGCGCGATCTCGTGCACCACGGTGATCTCGGTCTCCACGACGACATCCTCGCGGCTCTCGCAGAACCGCAGGGTCGGCCCCCGGTAGATCGTGATCCGGTCGGGCAGCACGCCGGCGTACCACTCGCCGCGTTCGGTCAGCGGAGTCCCTTCGTAGAGCCCGAGCAGGTCCGGGGCGGACGGGTCCTCGGGCTCTTCCTCCACAAAGATCGCGACATTGTCCATGAGTCGCGTCAGCTCCGGCGGGATACGGTCCAGCGCCTCGGCCACCAGTTCCTCGAACTCCTCGCGCGTCATCTCCAGCACTCCGTCATTGTCGGACACGAAAGCCCGGCATGGATGCGCGCACACGTGGGCATACGGGATCAATGACAGCATGGAAGCGCGCGCTGGGACTGATCGCCGTCGTCCTGGCGGGCGCCTGGCTGGGGCTGCTGACCGTCGGCGACGTCCGCACGCCGGTCGGCCCCATGGACGCCACCATGACGCTGCGCCCGTCGCTCTCCGGCGGGACGAAGATCGACGTGTCCCCGCTGGGCGCGCTGGAACTCGACTCCCATGTCGCGCCGGTCCGCCTCGACGTGGACGTCGACCGGCTCGACCCGGTCCGCTCCCGGGCGCTGGTGGAACACCCCGAGCGGATCTCGGGCCTCCAGGAGGAGATCGCCCGTGACGTCCGGCACGGCACCCGCGACCTGGCCGTACGGTCCTGCGCCGCCGTCGTCGCCGGCGCCACCGCGCTCGGTCTCGTGATCTACCGCCGCCCGCGCCGCGCGCTCGCCGCGGGCGGACTGGCGCTCGCCCTGCTGGCCGCGTCCGGTGTCAGCGCGTTCGCGACCTGGAACCCCCAATCCGTTCTGGAACCCCGCTACTCCGGGCTGCTCGGCTCGGCCCCGTCCGTCGTCGGCAACGCGCGCTCCATCGTCACCGAATTCGATGTCTACCAGAAGGAATTGGCCCGTCTGGTCACCAATGTGACCAAACTGTACGACGCTGCCTCGACCCTTCCCGCGTACCGGCCCGACCCGGCCACCATGCGGGTGCTGCATGTCTCCGACATCCACCTCAACCCGGCCGCGTGGCACATCATCGGCTCGCTCGTGAAGCAGTACGACATCGACGTGATCGTCGACTCCGGCGACACCATGGACCACGGCAGCGCCGCCGAGAACGCCTTCCTCGACCCCATTCCCGACCTGGGCGCCCCCTACGTCTGGGTACGCGGCAACCATGACTCGCCCGATACCCAGGCCTACTTCTCACGCCTCAAGAACGTCCACGTCCTGGACGAGGGCCGGCCCGTCACCGTCGCCGGCCTCCGGGTGGCCGGCGTGGGCGACCCCCAGTTCACCCCGGACCGCTCGGTCAGGGCAGCCGGCGACAGCGCCGAACGCGTGGCCGGCCGACGCCTCGCCTCCGCCCTGCGCGAGCAGAAGGCCGCCGGCACGCCGGTCGACATCGCGGTCGCCCACAACCCGGTGGCCGCCCGCGAAACCGACGGCCTGGTCCCACTCGCCCTCGCCGGCCACGTCCACCACCGCGAGACCCGGGTACTGCCCCTCGGCACCCGCCTGAAGGTCGAGGGCTCCACGGGCGGCGGCGGCCTGCGCGCGCTCCAGAACCGCGAACCGGAAAAGGTCCGCACCTCGGTCCTCTACCTCGACCGGATCACCCACCGCCTCCAGGCCTGGGACGAGATCACCCTGGGCGGCCTGGGCCTGACGACGGCCGAGGTCAGCCGCCACCTCCCGGGCTCGCGCTGACGCCACGCGACCCCGTCCGGAAACCGTTTTGGCGAATCGCCCCCCATCCCATATGCTTCTCACGTCCCCGACGCGCTGAGAAGCGCCCAGGCAGGCACTAGCCCTCATCGTCTAGCGGCCTAGGACGCCGCCCTTTCAAGGCGGTAGCACGGGTTCGAATCCCGTTGGGGGCACGCATCACCATGTGCGAGACTGGTTCTCGCACAATGCAAGGTCCTGTGGAGCAGTTTGGAGTGCTCGCCACCCTGTCAAGGTGGAGGCCGCGGGTTCAAATCCCGTCAGGACCGCTTGCAGCTCGCAAGAGCTGTATGGCTGGGT
This sequence comes from Streptomyces sannanensis, assembly GCF_039536205.1. Lineage (GTDB taxonomy): Bacteria > Actinomycetota > Actinomycetes > Streptomycetales > Streptomycetaceae > Streptomyces > Streptomyces sannanensis. Next base: position 3,304,491 of record NZ_BAAAYL010000001.1, read on the forward strand.
AGCTCAGTTGGTACGAGCGTCCGCCTGAAAAGCGGAAGGTCGCCGGTTCGACCCCGGCCCCAGCCACAGCCGCCCTACCAGGGCAAACACCCCCTCTGAGATCTCTCGAAGGGGGTGTTTTCGTGTCAGCTACGCCAACCGGTACGCCAACGGCTCTCAGGAGAGGGTGTCCCCCAGCTTCCGGAGCGCCTTCCGCTGCTCATCCAGCGACGCGTGAGCGTAGACCTTCATGGTCACGCCGATGTCGCTGTGGCCAACGATCTGCCGAACGATGTGGGGCGGCACCCCGAGATCGAGCAGCAACGAGACGGCCGAGTGCCGAAGGTCATGGAACCGGATCTCCAGGCCAAGCCGCTTGCGAAGCGGGTCCCAGCTCCGTCGGAGGTTGTCCGGCTCCAGCGGGGTACCGATGCGGGACGTGAAGATCAGTCCGTGTTCCTTCCACTCCATGCCGGCCGCCGCTCGCTCCTGCGCTTGCCGCTCGCGGTGCCCGGTGAGCGCCTTCACCACGACCGGCGGGAGCGGGACGGTGCGAACCGATGCCACGGTCTTGGGCTTGACCAGCCGCAGCTCTCCGTCAACGCGCTGGAGTGCCCGTTCCACGGTCAGCGCCTCTCGGTTGAAGTCCACCGCGTCCCAGCGGAGCCCCAGAATCTCGCCCCGGCGCATGCCCAGGACCAGGGCGAGCACGTAAAGCGCGTGCAGCCGGTCGTCTGCGGACTCGCGGAGCAGAAGGCGGGACTCAGCGACGCTGAGCCCCTTCCCGGTGTCGTACGAGGGCGTGGGGACCTGTACGAGCTGGGCAACGTTCCGCACGATTAGCTCCTCTCGTACGGCGTTCTGGAGCGCGTTCCGGAGTACGGCGTGGATGGACTGCACCATGCGGCGGGACAGCAGGGTCTTGCAGCACTCTCCTGCGGCGCAGCACTGGGGCTCGGGGCGTTCCTTGTCCCAGCCGTTCTTGCAGCACTGGCACTCGGAGGCAACGCGGGCGAGCCACGTCCGGACCTCGGCGGCCCGGAGGGTGCGGATCTTCTTTCGCCCCAGTCCGGGCACGAGGTGAACGCGTGCGACGCTCTCGTACCCCTGGAAGGTCTTGGGGCGTCGGTGGACCCTGACCACGGCCGCAAGCCAGTAGGTCAGGTAGTCCTCCAGGTTCATGTTCGTGTCGGGCACCGGGATGCCCTGGTTCTCCTGCGCTTGCAGTTCGGTGATCTTCTGCCGAACCTCGTCCCGGGTCTTGCCGTAGACCGAGACGCGCTTGCGGATGCCGCTGGTGGTGGTCACGTAGACGCGGCCGTGGTAGATGCCGTCCTTGCGCTTGGTGATGCTGCCTTCGCCGTTGGCGCGCTTGGCCATCAGTCGTTGTCTCCCAACTTGCTCTGGATGTAGGCGTGCAGGGCGTCGGCCGGAACCCGGCGGGCACGGCCGATGGTGATGCTCTGGAGCTGCTTGGACCTGATGAGGTCGTAGACCTTGAAGCGGCTCAGGCGGAGCGCACTCATGACCTCGGGGACCGTGAGCGCCTGATGGCTCGGGGGCATGGCGGTGCTCATGCGGGGCCTCCTCTGGGGGCGGGTCTTCGGGGGGCCTCTCTGAGGGCCGCTACTTCCGCTACCGCCGCTACCTCGCAGGTGAGAGGCCTGTTCGAGGTAGCGGGAAGGGGTAGCGGTAGCGGATAGGTAGCGGCTGCCGTGGCCGGTTGCCGCTACCCCGTTTGTGCTGGTCAGACAGTGTTTTCGATGCCGGGTAGCGGAGGTAGCGGACTTTCCGGGGGTGGGGGGCAGTAGCGGGCCCACGCGTCCCGGAGATCGATGGTGCAGTAGCCCTTGAGGACGCTTCCGGCGGTCTTGATGTTGCGGGAGGCGATGGGCTCGTTGTCGACCGTCATGTACTCGGCGAGCATCCGCGACAGCCGCCTGTTGTCGAGCGGCTTGCCGTGCAGGTCGGCCCACGGGGCGTCATCGAGGGCATTGAGCCGGTCCAGGATGGCGACGGTGGGGAGGCGGTCGATGCCGACCATGACGTGATCACGAAGATCCGTCAGCAGCCGAATGCCGAGGCTGCCTCTGTCGTTGGCCTTGGACGCGGTCACGAGCGTGACGCATGCCTCGCGGGCTCGGGTGGGCCAGTCGCCGCCGGCCACGTCGGCGATGGCGAGCAGGGGTTCCCACACGTCGGCCGGCCGGTCGGTGACGCCGTCGGGCATGTCGGGCCAGGCGCCCATGACGAACCCGCGGGCGTGTTCGGCCCATTGGGCAAGTCGGTCGCGGAGCTTGTGTCCCTCGGCCTCGTGGATGCGGGCGCGGAAGGCTTCTACCTTCTCGTTCCGGGCCCTGCGCCGCATGCGGATGATGACGGAGCGGGTCATGATCGTGTCGGGCAGGTTGCCGAGTCCGGCAACCGCGACCCCGCAGTACGAGGGGAAGGCCTGCACGGTCTGGTTGCCGCCGTCGCCGATGCAGCGGTAGGTGACCCCGGTACGGCGGTGCCCGGCGTTGAGGAATCCGCGCAGCTCCTCGTTGTCCCCCGCCTTCGGGCCGAAGATCGTGTCGATTTCGTCGAACAGGATCGTGGGCCGCCCGCTGGGGTTGGAGACGGAGCGGAACAGGGCAGCGGCAGACGCGTTGACGGCCGTCATCGGCGCGGGCACGAGGGTTTCCACGACTTCCAGGGCCCGTGACTTCCCGGACCCCGGTTCCGGGGACAGGAAGGCCAGGCGGGGTGTGGAATCGAAGCAGTCGAGCAGGTGGGCGTGTGCGTCCCACAGGGCGACCGCCACGTACGCGGCCTCGGTGGGGAAGACGTTGAAGCGGCGGTGGAAGGCTTCCACGTCGTCGAGCAGGGCCGCGCCGTCCTCGGGCGTCTGTTGTGTCGGGTTGGTCATGCGGCGGTCCTGCCTTCCTGGGGGTTGCGCAGCGGGCATACGTCGCGGTGGGCGGTGTGGGCGTCGATGAGCATCAGGACCTTGCGCCGGCCGACCGCGCTGCGGTCGTGCCCGCAGGCACACCGCGAAGTCGCAGTCGGTACGGCGCCCTTGGGCGCGCAGACGTGCAGCCACGCGACTGGGTACCGGCCGTCGCCCTGCTGCGGGTCAGAACGAAGAGCTGAAAGGACGCCCTGACGGGCGACGCCCTTCGGCGCGCCCACGGCGGACCGGGGCGGGTCCTGTACGGCGTCCTGCGGCCGGTTGGTGGCTTCGGTGGAGCATTCCAGGCGGGGGGAGCGGCGGGGGCTCATACCGCCTCCCGGGGCCGGGCCGTTCGGGCGGACCAGTCCAGGGCGCTGCGCACGGTGGTGCGGCACTCGGCTGGCGGCAGTCCGATCGACTCCCCCGCCCCCTGGAATGCCTCCTCCACCACGTGCCGGGGGATGTCGCCCCACGCGACGAACCGCCCCACCTTGCAGGCGGACTTGTACAGCGTTGCGTTGCGCTGCCCCTCCAGCGCGGCCAGGACAGCCGCGCACTCCCGCTCCAGGGCCACCTGGGCGACGCGGGAGCCGTTGCGGGCCCACGCGATGGGCTGCGGCACGGTGGGCGCGGCCGGGGACTGGAGCAGGGCACCGAGCCACGTGGGCAGTTCGGCCACCGGAGCGGGGTCGGTCACCTCGTACGCTCCGGCCGCGGTGATGCTGCCGGGGGCGACGACGTACCCGCCCCACGCCCGGGTGTCGATTTTCTTCGCGAGGCGTCCGGCGCTGGACTTCAGACGTGCCCTGGACGGGACGGTGAAGTACAGGTGTTCTCCGCCGCTGGGGGTCCGCACGCGGTAGGTGGTGGGGACGGCCTGCCCGGCGCGCTCGCAGAGCGCCTTGAAAGAGGCGGCGCCGTCAGGCGTCCTTTCATCGTCTTTCGGTTTGAGCGTGTCCAGGTCCACCACCAGCAGCCCGGCCGGGCCGGTGGCGATGGCCACGTTGTACGGCCGTGCCATCCAGGCGGCGCAGATCAGGTCCGGGTCGGTGGTGGCGCGCTGCTCGGGGTAGCGGTGCCCGGTGGCGCAGCGGCCAGTGCCAGGGCAGCGCTCCTCCGCGTGCCCGGCCGGGCGCTTGCCGCCGGGCCGCAGGGGGAAGACTGGCCAGCCGCGTGCGGCGGCCTTCAGAGCGGCCTGAAGCAGAGGGCTGTTCATGCGGCGGTCCTCCCTTCCAGGGCGTCGAGCAGGCGGGGCCTGCGCGACCGCCCGATAGGGGCAGGTTGGGTCATGCTGGAGGTCTCCAGTTCTCTTGAGATGGGTGCTGGAGGTGAGGGCGGCCCGGTCTTTGGCGAGAGGGGGCCGCCCTTGGCGTTGTCAGCGGTGCAGTTCGTTGCGGGTACGCGCGATCAGCCCGTATGCAGGAGCGGTGATCGTGTTGTTCTCCTGCCGGACGGGCCCGGCGTAGTGGTGGTGGGTTTCGGTGTGGGTGGCCTTGATCGAGCGCACAGCCGAGCCGACCGCGGCGGCAACGGCCGCGACGGCGGCGATCGGGAGGGTGACGAACAGGACGCTGGTCAGGGTCACGGCGGCGAATCCTTGGCAGGCGAGCCAGATCCCGCACCCCAGCCCGACGCATCCGGCGCCGACGCCGATACCGACGACGGCGGTCCCGGCAGCCCAGGCCGGCACGATGCGGCTGTCGGGCTGGGGAACGGGCGGGGTGGTGCCGTAGGCGGGCAGCGGGGACGTGTCGCGGTAGGCGGTCGGCATCTGCAGCACGGGCCGGTACGCCTCGGTGATGATCCGGTGGGCCTCCACGGTGGCTTCGGCGTCGCTCATCCGCAGGTGCGGGTGGATGGGGTCGGGGGTGCTCTCGGCAGGCGTGTTCGGGTGCACAACGGGGTCCCTTCAACGCGGCGGGCAGCACCCCGAATCAGGGGTGCTGCCCGGCCCGTAGCTTGTCGTGTCGCTTGTCGTCTGGCTTGTCGTGCGGCTTGTCGCTTGTCTTGTCTTGTCGCTTGTCGCCTTGCAGGTCACAAGCCGTTTTCGGGCTTCCAGGACCCGCCAGAGGGCTTGTGTGTGGGCGGTGGCGACAAGCGACAAGCGATCAGCTTTCGGGGGCGTGCCGGCGGTGGACGTAGCGGGCCTTGGTGCCCTCCCCGATCCGGACGGCGGTGCCGTCCTTGACCCATGTCTTGAGCCAGCCGACGACCGTCTGACGGGTCGTGCCACGGGCGTCCGCCAGAGCGCGGGCGATCGCGGATGCTCCGGTTCCCTCACGCCCGGCACCGAGCAGCAGCGCCAGGGCCTCCTGCTGTGCGGGACTGTCCTGCTCGCCCCGCAGCGCCGACAGGTTCAACCCACCCATCGTGGGCGGGGTCTCGGCCGCGGGGCTGTGCGGGTCGGGGGCGGTGCCGAACTGGGCGTCGATCTCCGCCCGGAAGCGGCGCAGCATCTCGTCTTCCGGCGAGACCTGCCCTGCCTCCTGGTCGGTCAGCGCGGACAGCTTCAGCCCCGACCCCGCCCCGGACGGCCTGGCGTCGGTGTTGTCGTCGCCGGGGTTGTGGTCGCGCATCCATGCGGTGCGCTCGGTGTCCCAGCGTCGGGCGTAGGCGGGTCCGGCAGCCTTGGCGGAGATGTCGTCGAGCCGGGGGTGCCGGTCGGAGGTGGCGGCGATGATGTCCCGGATCTGGTTCGGCAGGATCCGCCACGCCTTGAACAGCGCGGCCGAAGACTCCGGAGTGCCCATGAACCCCGCACCCTTGTAGGGGGCTTGGTCCACTCGCAGGCCGCGGGTGCCGGGGAACATCTTGCCCAGGTCCATGCCCTCCGTCTCACCGCCCGTGAGGGCGACGCGGACCTTGGCTTCCCGGCGGATCATGAGGTTGCTCAGCACACTGCCGGTGGCACCGAGGGCGGTCAGGACGGTGCGGATGCCCATGGCGCGGGCGATCCGGACGACTTCCAGGATCTTTTCCGCGAGCTTGCGCACGCTGCGGTCTGGGCTGGCCAGGATCTCTGCACCCTCGTCGATGACCAGCATGATCTGAGGGATGCTCCGGCCGATGGGCAGCAGATCGGTATTGGCCTTGGCCAGCACGTCCTGGTAGCCCATCTTGCGCTGCTTGGCGACCCGCACGGCTGTCTCGAGCATCGTCATGGCTTCGTCGTACGTTCCGGCGAGCCAGTCCACGCCCGGCCGTACCGGCTTGCCGTCCTCAGCCTTGATCTCGCCGTTGAGGGCGGGGAGGACCCAGGGCAGGCCGGCGGATCCGGCGTTGAGGTCGATCACCCAGGTCAGCACGTCTTCGGCACGGGCGAACCCGGCGAGGATCGTGTGGACCATGTTGGTCTTACCGGAGCCGGTGGGGCCGACGATGAGCGCGCACTGTTCGCGCAGGTAGGCGAGGATGCTTGCCGCGTTCGTCCGGTAGCCCCACGGGATCCCGGTGAGCAGGGACAGCGGGCCGTAGTCGGTCGGGTAGGTGCGCTCCTCTTCCAGGACGTTGACCGTGGTCACGTCGATGATGACCCGCCCCTGATCGATGCCCGGGGAGGCGGTGGCGGTGCAGCCGTGCGGCAGCCGGGCATCCGCCGACAGGCGGGCCGACTCGGCAGCAATCTTGTTCCAGGTGGCGCCGCCGGGCGGCAGCTCGGCGTCGATGGAGAATCCGGCCCCGGTCTCCCACCTCTCGACACCGAGCACGCGCAGGTTGATGGAGCAGACCCGCTGGATCCGGTCCACCCATTCCGCGGCGATCGCCCGGCGCTCCGCGGACAGCTCCGCGGCAATCTGCCGCTGCTCCGCAGTGATGGCCTCCTCCTCGCGGGCCTCCTCATACAGCGCCGAAGAACGCGCGGCGGCGCCGATGCCGACGCCGATGGTGGCGAGCGAGCCGAGGGTGGCCCAGGTCAGTGGGCCGTGGGTCATGGCCCACGTGGTCCAGCCGGCGCCGACCAGCCAGGACGCGGCGCGGGTAGCGAGGGTGCGGCCGGCGTTGCGGACCCGCAGGCCGATCACGGTGTGTCCGAGGGCGCCGGCGGCGCCGACCGCGAGGGCCCAGCCGGGCGGCATGGCGGTTGCGGCGCCGGTGGCGGCGACGGCGAAGGCTCCGGTGGTCGCGGACAGGGCGCCGGTCACGGGACCGTGACCGGCAGCCCAGTCCAGCACCGGGCCACTGCTCTTGTTGGCGGCGGCGGTGCTGCTCATCTCAGACGTTCCAGCCCTTCTCAGCCTCGTGGCCGTTGCGGGGGTCCTCGTGCCGGGCGATGTCCTGCTCGTGGGCCTGCCGGAACAGCGGGCCCATGTCCTCGGCGACCGCGACGGCGCTCATCAGGGCGCCGAAGATGTCGTTGAAGCCGTCCGCGACTTCCTTCTCCAGCGGGAACTCACTGTCGGAGCGCTCCGCGAGGATCTTCATCACGTTCGCCACGCTGGTCAGCGCGGCCGGCAGCCCCTCGACCATGGCCAGGATCTCCATGGCGTTCTCGGGGTCGTAGGAGTTGGCGGCCTGCTCCATCTCGGAGGCTGCCTCTTCGAACCGGAAACCGGACACGTGCTCTCCTTCACTCACTTCGGGTGTGGTGCTGGTGGGGACCTTGGCCGCGGGCCGCTCGACGCTGTCCGCGATGCCGTCCGCGCCGTCCTTGGCGGCCTCCGCGTCCGCCGCGGCTTCCTCCTCGCGCAGGATTGTGCGGGTGGCTTCGTCCCGTTCGGCGCGCTGTTCGGTGGCCGTGCGGACCAGCCGCGAGTAGAGGCGGCGGCCGGGGTTCATCAGCCACGGGATATCGAACTTGCGTCCGATCCACGTGGTCAGGCACCCCAGCAGGCCGACCGGCAGGGCGAGCAGAGCGGCGAGCAGGCGGCGCCCGTGGAAGCGGGCTGCAGAACGCCTCAGCGCCTGCCGGGCCGCCTTGCGGGCGGGGGCCTTACGGACCGCGGCACGCTGCGCCGCGATCGAGCCGCCGGTCCTGGTGTCGCGCTTGGCGCGGTTCTTGGCGATGGCCGCATCCCGCAGGCCACGCGCCTTGCGGGCAGCGCCACCCAGCAGGGGACGCCCGGAGTTCCCGCGCTTGCCCAGCTGGCTGTTGCCGACGGCGGCTTTCGCGTCGCGGCGGGCGTCGGCGACTGCCCGGCGGGCCGCGGTGGTCTGCGCCCGCTGACCGGCGCGGGACCCGGCTGCAGCCTGCTGCGATGCCCGCAGAGCCCGTATCTGCCCGAGCCGACCAGCAGCCTTCCCCGTGCCGCCGGCCGCGTGCTTGGACAGGCCCTGACCAGCCTTGCCGCGGGTCTTGCTGCCAGTGGCGGTGCTGCCATGGCGGACGGCCGGACCGCTGCCGCGGCGCTGCTGGCTCGGCACGCTGCCAGACCGGCCAGCACCACGACCAGCGGCCGTACGACCGCCGCTTGCTCCCGCCCCGCCCCGGCGCAGGCCCGCACTACGGGCCGCCGTACGGCCAGCGGCACGTGCGGCGGCCCGGCGGGCCTCACGGCGCGAGTTGGGCTTGCGGGAGCGGCCGGCGGCGACCGTGCCCAGGACCACGGCGCCGGTGGCGGCGACCATGGCAGCGATGGGCCCGCCAGCCAGGAAGGCGGCGGCGACCATGCCGACAGTGCTGTTCGCACCGGTCAGAGCGAGCGGGACGACCGGCCAGCCGCCGGGCGTGTGCTCCACCCCCTTCACGTCCTTGGCCGCGGTGGTCTGCGGTGCGGGTGTCGGGGGCGGTGCGGGCGGGGCAGCCTCAACGGCTACCGGCTCTGTGCTGAGTTCCGTCATGCTGAGAGCACTCCTCTGCGGAGTAGGGCCCGGCCAGTGCTGTGGAGGCTGTTGGCCGGGCCTGCCAACAGGGCTTATGCGGCGCACTGTTCCTCGTGGTGGATGCAGGTGCCGCACATGCCACGCGAGCGCGGGATGCGATATCCCACGTCGCGGCGGCAGGTGGGGCAGATCCGCTGCGCAGCGTTCGCCTTCGCCAGTGCCGCCCATTTCGCGGGCGTCATCGGCCGTACGGGCTTGGCCGCGTCGATGCGGTAGAGGTAGGCGACCAGCGGGCCGCGACGGCGCCGCGGACGCTCCAACTGGGCTGCCACGTCCTGCCCACCCGGCCGCAGGCCCATCGCGCGGAGCTGGCGTACGGTGGCCATCCCTTCCGGGGCCAGGCGCCACTGGAAGACAGGGACGCTGGCCATCACTTCAGCCGGTGGTAGGAGCCGCGGCAGGTGCCGGCGTGCTCGTTCGCACCCCGGCGGATGAAGCAGAGGATGTCGCGCACCGGGCGCTCGGAGTGCGCGCCGCAGCCGTGGCAGTCCCACCGCGACGCGCTGCCGAAGTCGCTGCCGGTGACGTCGACTGCGGCGCCGACCTGGTTGTGCATCCGGATGAGCAGGTTGTCCGGCTCGACCGGGGTGGTGTTGGGGGAGAGCTTCACGGGGTGGCTCCTTCCAAAGCACGCCCGCCGAGGGCGGCGGACTCATCGGCGTCGCGGAGTTCCTGGTAGCGAGACGAGACCCAGCCCACCGACCAGCCGCACAGCTCCGCCGCGGCCCGCACCGGCAGACTCTCGGCGTAGGCGGCGTGCACGATGGCACGGGCGCGAACCTCGGACTGCTTCTCCATGGCGGGACCGGCGGACAGCAGAGCAGCGCGTTCACGCGCGGCCCGCTCCTCCCGCTCGATGCGTTCACGGCGTTCACGCTCGATGCGCTCCCGCTGCTCCCGCTCGGTGCGTTCGACTGCTTCCCGCTCACGGCGTTCACGTTCGCGCTGGAGCTGTTCACGCTCGCGCTCGCTGCGTTCACGCTCCTCCCGCTCGGCGCGCTCGCGGGTCTGCTCGCGCTCGCGTTCCTCACGCCGCGCGGCGGCTTCTCGCTCGGCCTGTTCACGGGCCATGCGGGATTCGTGCTCCCGCTGTTCACGCGCCAGAGCCGCAGCGTGCTCGCGCTCCTCACGGGCCCGCCGGGCAGCCTCCTCACGCCGCTCAGCCGCGGCGCGCTCGCGCTGCTCACGCTCCGTCCGCTGCTTCTCTTCCAGCGCGTTCACTGCCTTGGCGATGGCGCGCCGGTAGGCGAGCCCGGTTTCCGCGGTGACGATGAGCAGCAGCGGCGCGACCGCGTGCACGGCCACGCCGACCAGGTCATTGGCCAGGGCGGAGTCTGCGACGTTGAGCGCGAGGGTCATGCCACCGGTCATCCACCGCAGCGCGATCGGCCACCGCCCACCGTGACCCCCGAGGCGGGCGAGCACGGCGTCCAAACGGACGACGATGACCACTGCGGCATCGACCACCAGTGGCAGGATCGGGGCGGTCCAGTCCCACTCATCCGGGGTGTGAGCCGCAGCCAGCGGGGTGACCGTGAGGATTGAATACAGCATCGCGCCGGCCACGATCAGCCACGTACCGGCCGACAACGCACGCTCGGCTGAACGGACATGAACGGCGTTCACGCGCCCACCTCCGCCCGTGAACGCACCCGGATCGCAGCAATCAGAATGACCGCAGTGGCAGGGTCGTCGTGTGTCTCGCTGTCCTCCGACCAAGCCCACTCACCGCCCGCGACCGGTTCGAACCCGAGGACGCTGAGCGCCCGTGAACGCTCCGTGAGCGTCGGCACCGACCGGCGCCGGCCGAACGCGAACTCGGGCCACCACTCCGTCGTGCCGAGCAGCACGACGTACAGACGCCACCGGCCATCCCGCACGGACATCTGCGCGGTGAACTCCCGCGCCGTCTCCTGCCCGCTCATGCCGCGTCGCCCCTCTGCGCGTCCGCTGCCTGGTTGGCCAGCGTGCGGCGAGCGGCCAGCACCCGGCGGCGGGCCCGGCGGATGCGGCGGGTGTCCAGCTCGGTCGGCGTGCGGTCCAGCACAGTGATCTGCGCGTCGACCAGGTCTACCTCCGCCAGGATCAGCGGCATCTCCTGCTCGACCGCGTCCAACTCGGCGTCCGTCGGCTCCATGAAGTCGGCGAACGCGGTAACAGCGTCCTGAACAGTGACGATGTGGCTCATTGGGTCGTGTCCTCTCACAGGTGAACGGCCCGAACAGCGCCCCCGGAGTTGCACCTCCGGGGGCGCGCGCCGTTGAAGTCGGGAGTTCCGGCTCCCCTCAGCGCTGCTCGTACGAGACGAGCAGCGGAGGCAACCGGCCGCGGCTACGCCGCGAAGGTCGATGCGCCATCTCTCTGCCTGGCGCTCAGCAGGGCAGCTCACTGCGGGTGGCACCCAAGGGGCGTTCTCCAGGGCCGCAGGATCGTGCGTGCCGCGCCGACGCGCCGCACCACTGCCGACGGCTCACCCGGCCGTCACGGGAGCGAGGACTCTCACCTCACTTCGGTTCACTGTTCAGTTCTCAAGCAACGACCAGTCCGCGATGAGCGCGGTAACCCCAGGTCGGGGCTCCCGTCTTCACGGGGCTCACCGGGCACTTTCAGTGCAGGCGAAGGCGAGTCAAGGGAATTGCTCCGCTTGCTCAACTTGTTGGTACAAGCTGATGCAGTGATGCTGCACCCACGGACAGCGAGTCGTCAAGGGATTGAGGCCTACATGTACCAACAAGTTGAGCGAGTGCGTCATGATGAGGGCATGAACAAGCAGCCGAAGTACCGGCAGGTGGCCGACGCACTACGCCGCGAGATCGACAGTGGCGCCTACTCGCCGGGGTCCCGGCTGCCCTCCGAAAGCGAGCTGTCAGCTCGGTTTGATGCCTCCCGAAACACGGTCCGGGCAGGGCTGAATCTGCTGGTCAGTGAGGGCCTGATCTCGTCTAGCCAGGGCCTGGGCTACGAGGTGCGCAAGCATGAGGTGTTCGAGCTGAACGCGTCGCGCTTCGAGAACCTGACCTTCCCGCAGAACGGCGACGCCTACAACACGGACGTGACCAACGCCGGGCGTCGACCGCATCAGACCTTCCGTGTCGAGCTGAAGCCTGCGCGGGACTACATCGCGGAGCGGCTGAAGGTAGAGCCGGGGTCGACGACCGTCCTGCGCTTCTGCCACCGGTACGTGGACGCTGTGCCGTGGTCCACCCAGGCGACGTACTACCCCGCGTGGCTCGCGGAGGAAGCGCCGCGGCTGAGGGAACCCGGCGACATCGCGGACGGGACCACTCGTTACCTGAAGGACCGCGGAATCGAGCAGATCGGGTACTTCGACGAGATCGCCACCCGCATGCCGACGCCCGAGGAGGCCCGGCTGCTGGAGCTTGGTGCCGGTGTCCCGGTGCTGCTCTGGACGCGTACGGGCTACTCGGCGGAGCGGCCCATCCGGTGCACCATCACGACGTTCCGAGGGGACCTCAACCACATGAACTACGAGATCGGCGACCTGTCGGCCCGAGTCGAGGCACCGTGATCATTCGCCCCGCCGTGCCGGATGACCTGTCCAAGCTGCTCGCCTTCCGTGAGGAGGCGGCAGCTTGGCTGTCCGAACTCGGCACCGACCAGTGGAGCCGCCCGTACCCGGCGGACCGACTATTGGCCACCATCGAGGCCGGAACCGTCTTCATGGTCCGCGATGGGGAGACGACTGCGGCCACCATCACCCTGACCCCTGAAGCAGAGGACGGGCTCTGGACGGACGAGGAGCTGAGCGAACCCTCATTGTTCGTCAACAAGCTCACCGTGGCCCGCACGCACGCCGGCCAGAACCTCGGCGGGCAGCTGCTCGACTGGGCGGCGGACCGGGCGTACCGGGCATCGGCAAAGTGGCTCCGGCTCGACGCTTGGACCACGAATGAAGCGCTCCAGCGCTATTACCTGCGCCAGGGGTTCAGGCACGTCCGCACGGTCCAGGAGGGCGTAGCCGTCAACGGCGGACCGCGCGTCTCGGGGTGGCTGGCACAGCGCAGCGCCCGGCCCACCGACCACGGTTTCGTGGACGAGACACCGACGCCAGAGCCGGTACTTCTTGCTCGCTGAGGAGGGCGCAGCGGCCGCACCCCACGTGCGCGCCCACGACGGTCGCCACCTGCTCCAATCTGCCTGAGCCGGACCCGTGGCGTACACCGGGTTCCGCCCGACGGGACCCGGAGCATGACATCAGTTCCTGATATCAACGTTCACGCACGTGGGTGCACACTGCGGCACGACGGCGCTGCTCGCTGTCGGCTGAGGGCCGCGGATATGGCCGGGCAAGGGCCCTGCATCCGGGAGCGCACGCGCCTACGGATCAGACGGTTGCAGGTTCGAATCCTGCCGAGTGCACACAGTTCATAAGCCTCTCGGGGTGATCCCGAGAGGCTTATGGCATCAGCACAAGTAATGATCAATCGAAGTGTCAACTCGCTTATCGGTCTTATCCGTTCGATTATTGACCGCCCGATTGGCTGGCCAACCCCTCGTGGCGGCCCTTCCACCCTGTGATCATTTCGCTTCAGAGCGCTCCGACCGAGCGCCGTTGCGCGAACACCGCGTGAGACTGCCGCCCGGCACCGCCGTGCGGCCGCAACCGTGGAGAGGAAAGTCGTGATCGTCAAGCGAAACCGGCCGAAGGCCGTCGTCGGCATCGCTGCCGCCGCCATCGCGCTCGGCGCGCTCAGCGCTGCGCCGGCGCAGGCTGCCACCACCTGCAACAGCGAACGTCTGTGCTGGTACCAGCCGGACGGCAACATCACGAACGTCGACGTCGGCGTTTTGCCCGTCTGCGGCGTGTCCCACCCCTCGACGTACCCCGGTGCCATTGGCAACAACTACGTCCGCAACCGCAACAGCACTTGGAACATGACACTCTACTACGACTACGACGGCGACAAGATTCCTGAACCGTCGGAGGCCGTCGTCTCCCTCGGCTACGAAGGGACCGCGACGCTCAACCCCAATTCCCGGTACTACTACTGCGCTTGGTATTGGTAGTTGAGACGCAGCCGCCCCGCACCATTCCGGGGCGGCCGCCGTCCAGCGATGCCTCACTTGGACAGGCGAAGCAGCCACATGAGGTTTGGCGTACGCCAACACGTACTCCAACAGCGGCGCACAAGCACGGCCGTCGACGGCCACCGGCTCGCCGCCTGATCAGGCCCTACCCAGCCCAGACACGGCCTGAAAAGCGGAAGGTCGCCGGTTCGACCCCGGCCCCAGCCACAGCCCGAAGGGCCCCGTCCCATGGACGGGGCCCTTCGTCGTATCCCCGCTTCGCCCGTACATCTGTGCACCAACCTGGCTGTACGGTGCGGACATGGCGCAGCCCACGTACGGACCAGCTGAAGAAGTGACCTCCAGGCGGGATCTCGCAGAGCACATCCGTCAGCTGCGATCCGACCTGCTCCAACGAAGTGATCAATGGGAGAACGCCACACTCGAGGGCTGCCCTGAGGCCATGGCAGCGTGGATCGAGGCGGCCCCGCACTGGTACAAGAACCGCGGCGAGGCAATGCCCGAGGGGGCAGAGTGGGTGTACTTCGCCCAGGCCCTGAGCGCGGCCGTTGTCTACGAGTGAGCGATCCAGAAATGCACGGCTGGGCCTCGATACAGAACATCGTCAGTGTGTGATCCAGCAGGCGCGGCCTTGAGGCGCGCTCTCGCCGGGATTGTGGGAAAGCGCCTGGACGCGGGGGCGGCGGGTGCCATGATCACGCGGGCGTCCGGCGCGGGCCCGACGCGCAGGGAGGGACCATGAAGCTCTACCTCGCCATACCTGTTGTTCTGCTGGCGTTGGTCATGGCCGCCTCCGGCGTAGCGACGGTCACCCGTGGCTGGGTGCTCCCCACGAACCGTCGGCCGGTCCTCCGCCCTCGCCTCTACGGCTGGGGCCAGTTGGTGGTTGCCTTCGCCCTGTGCTGGCAGCAGGTCTTCTTCTGGGTGATCAGCGACATCGGCATCCGGCAGTGGGGGACCCTGTCAGGCAGCGCGCTTCTGCTGACCGGCCTCATCGTGATGATGGTGAGCCACCGCGCGGGTGGTGATCGACAGGGCAGCGGCGCGCCCTAGCCGATCGTCGCGATCATCCTCGTTGCGGAAGTCGGCGACTAGACCCCGGCCCCAGCGACAACCCGATGGCCCCGATCTCCAGATCGGGGCCATCGTCGTGTTCTGTGCTTCCTCCGGCCTCCAGGCCGAAAAATCACTGCTGAGCTGTCAGATCCCGTTGTTAGGCTCCAGCCCGCTCCGATGATCTTCGGGCACAAGGGGAGGGAAGAAACGTGGCAAGACAGATCCGTCTGAGAACCATGGCGGCTTCGGCCGTCGCGGCAGTGGCGATCGCTGCGGCTCCGGGCACCGCGGTGGCCGCCGAGAACCAGCCGCCTTCGCAGCCGCTGATCTCGGATCTGAAGACGAGCTTCATGCCCTGCACCTCGGGCGACGGCCGGACGTATGTCGCAGAACGGCCCGCGCTCACCGCCGTGCTGCGCGATCCGGACGCGGTGCCACCCGTCACCGTTTGGGTAAAGGCGGAGTTCGAGGCATGGTGGCAGGACGCGAATGGCCAGGAACAGCGCCGCTCGTACACGACGGAATACGACCTCCCCAGCGGCTCGGCGCATCGGTGGACCACGCCGGCCGAGGTCCCGCCGAACACCGTGATCTCGTGGCGAGTGCGGGCGACGGATGGCATGGCGTGGTCTCCGTGGAGTTCCGACGGCGCCGGCTCACCGTGCGAATTCGTCTACGACGACAAGAGCCCTGAGAAGCCCGTGGTCACCTCGGCGGAGTACCCGGAGGACAGTTTCCAGGACGGCGTGGGGGTGTACGGGCACTTCACCGTGGACTCGCCGTCCGAGGACGTCGTCGCATACGGCTACCAGTTCATCCGCGGTGGCCATGGCACTGTGAAGCCCGAGCAGCCTGGCGGACCGGCGAAGATCACCTTGCTGCCGCCCAGCTCCGGGGCGGAGACCCTCTACGTACACGCGATCGATCGCGCCGGCCGCAGGAGCTCGGACACTCTCTACCGGTTCTTCGTGAAGACCGGCCGGGCCCCCATCGCCCGCTGGAAGCTGGCCGACGCCGCAGGCAGCAGCAGTGCGGCGGCGGAGACCGGCCCCACGGCGCGGACCGGCACCGGAGTCACCTTCGGTACGGACGCCCCTCGGGGCACGGAGCAGACGACGGCCGTACGGCTCGACGGAACCGGCCACGGGTTCCTGACCCCGGACACCTCCGTGGTCAAGGCGGGATCGACGTTCGCCGTCAGTACCTGGGTGCGCCCCGAGAAGCTCGGCGACACCATGACGGTCGCCAGCCAGGACACCGGCGCCGGTCCCGGATTCGCCCTCGGGCTTGCCCCGAAGCAGACCGGCGCCACGTGGTCGTTCGCGATCGGCGGTGCGCGCGTGAGCGGCGGTGCTCCGGATGTTGGCGAGTGGGCTCACCTACTCGGCCTGTACGACGCCGAGACCGGAACGGCTCGCTTGTACGTCAACGGCACGCAAACGGGTGAGGCGCAGAGGGCGGAACCCCTGGCTGTCGTCGGCGATCTGCAGATCGGCCGTGCCCAGGGGAAGTACGGCTACCGCGACCGCTGGCAGGGCCAGATCAGTGACGTCCGGGTCTACGACCGCATGGTCATGCCCGACGAGGTGAACATCCTCAGCTACCAGGAGCCGCAGCTGCGAGGACACTGGTCCCTGGAGTCGGCCACGGACGGGCTCAGCCCCGAGGCGGACGGCGGCCGTCCCTTGCACCTCGGCGGCGGCGCAACGATCATCACGGCGACCGCGGACGACTGCGCGGAGAACCCGGAGTGTGTGCCGGGCACCCCGGCACTGTCCGGCAACGGTCATCTGGAGCTGAACGGCACGACCGCGTTCGCAGAGACCGAGACGGCCGTCGTGGACACGGACGACAGCTTCAGCATCGGCGCCCGTGTCCGCCTCGCCGACAGCGAGCCGGACCACCCCATGACCGTCCTGTCCCAGGCGGGGCAGAACGCGGACGCGTTCCGGGTCCGGTACGTGCCGGACGTGCACCAGTGGCAACTGGTCATGACGCACGCCGACCAGCCGGGAGCGCCGGAGACGGTCGTCAGCTACGTCGAGGCAGCCGACGGCGGCGAGGGACAGGGGCACACCGTCACCGTCGTGTACGACGACGCCGCCGACCAGATCCGGCTCTACGTGGACGGATACACGGAGCCGACGTCGACCGCCTCCTTCACGAACGCGTGGAAGAGCACCGGCCCGCTCCAGATCGGCCGGGCCTTCACGGGCGGCGGCTGGGGCGAGTACCTGCACGGCGCGGTCGACGAGGTGCGCGCATTCTCCGGCGCACTGAGCCAGATCGACACCAGCTGGCTGTAGGACACGGAGCCCTTCCTGTGCCGAAGGTGATCCGCTGAACCACCACCGAAGGCCCCGTCCGGGCGGACGGGGCCTTCGGCCGTACTGCGGAAGGAGACGAACGCCTCGGAAATGGGTTCGCAACCACTGCGCGGCGGGTGCGATCCTGGGTCGCGGTATGTCTACTTCCTTCGCCGACCTCCAGGCCCTCCTCGAAGAGGTCTCCCTCCGCGACGCGCACCGGCTCGGGCGCCGCCTCGACGGGGTTCGCCGTATCCGTAAGCCCGAGGCCCGGCAGGCCGTGCTGGACGAGATCGCGGCCGAGGCCGGGAAGGCCGCGGAGCGGCTCGCGCTGCGGGCCGCGCGCAGGCCCGAGGTCTCGTACCCCGAGTCGCTGCCGGTCAGCCAGAAGAAGGACGAGATCGCCGAGGCGATACGCGACCACCAAGTGGTGATCGTCGCGGGCGAGACCGGGTCCGGCAAGACGACGCAGATCCCGAAGATCTGCATGGAGCTGGGCCGGGGCGTACGCGGCCTGATCGGGCACACCCAGCCGCGCCGGATCGCCGCCCGTACGGTCGCCGAGCGCATCGCGGAGGAGCTGAAGTCGCCGATCGGCGAGACAGTCGGCTGGAAGGTCCGGTTCACCGACCAGGTGAACCAGGACGCCACCTTCGTGAAGCTCATGACGGACGGCATCCTGCTCGCGGAGATCCAGACGGACCGCGAGCTGCGCGCGTACGACACGATCATCATCGACGAGGCCCATGAGCGGAGCCTCAACATCGACTTCCTGTTGGGCTACCTGGCGCAGCTGCTGCCCCGGCGGCCCGACCTCAAGGTCGTGATCACCTCCGCGACCATCGATCCCGAGCGCTTCTCCCGCCACTTCGGCGACGCGCCGATCGTCGAGGTCAGCGGCCGTACGTATCCGGTGGAGGTGCGGTACCGGCCGCTGCTGGAGGAGGACTCCGAGGAGTCCGACCGCGACCAGATCACCGCGATCTGTGACGCCGTCGACGAGCTCCAGAAGGAGGGGCCGGGCGACATCCTGGTCTTCCTCTCCGGTGAGCGGGAGATCCGCGACACCGCGGACGCGCTGATCAAGAAGAAGCTTCGGTTCACCGAGGTGCTGCCGCTGTATGCGCGGCTGTCGCACGCCGAGCAGCACCGGGTCTTCCAGCAGCACACCGGCCGGCGGATCGTCCTGGCGACAAACGTCGCCGAGACGTCGCTCACCGTGCCGGGCATCAAGTACGTGATCGACCCGGGCATGGCCCGCATCTCCCGCTACAGCCACCGCACCAAGGTGCAGCGGCTGCCGATCGAGCGGATCTCGCAGGCCAGCGCGAACCAGCGCAAGGGCCGCTGCGGCCGTACCTCGGACGGCATCTGCATCCGGCTGTTCTCGGAGGACGACTTCAACGGCCGTCCGGAGTTCACGGACGCGGAGATTCTCCGTACGAACCTGGCGTCCGTCATCCTGCAGATGACCGCGGCCGGCCTCGGCGACATCGAGAAGTTCCCGTTCATCGACCCGCCGGATCACCGCAACATCCGCGACGGTGTGCAGCTGCTCCAGGAGCTCGGCGCGCTCGATCCGGCGCAGAAGGACCCCAAGAAGCGCCTCACGCAGATGGGCCGGAAGCTGGCGCAGCTGCCCGTGGACCCGCGGCTGGCGCGCATGGTCGTCGAGGCCGACCGCAACGGCTGCGTCCGCGAGGTGATGGTGATCGCGGCCGCGCTGTCGATCCAGGATCCGCGCGAGCGCCCCTCGGACAAGCAGCAGCAGGCCGACCAGCAGCACGCCCGGTTCAAGGACGAGACGAGCGACTTCCTCGCCTTCCTCAATCTGTGGCGCTACATCCGCGAGCAGCAGAAGGCTCTGTCGTCGTCCGCCTTCCGCCGGATGTGCAAGCAGGAGTACCTGAACTTCCTGCGCATCCGGGAGTGGCAGGACATCTACACCCAACTGCGCACGGTCGCCAAGCAGATGGGCATGCACCTCGAGGAGCCCTCGGCGGGTACCGATGCGCCGGAGCAGCACGTCCACACCTCGCTCCTCGCCGGTCTGCTGTCGCACATCGGACTCAAGGACACCGACAAGAACGAGTACCTGGGCGCGCGCAGCGCGAAGTTCGCGGTGTTCCCGGGCTCGGCGCTGTTCAAGAAGCCGCCGCGCTGGGTCATGTCGGCGGAGCTGGTGGAGACCTCCCGCCTCTGGGCGCGGGTCAACGCGAAGGTCGAGCCCGAGTGGATCGAGCCGCTCGCCCAGCACCTGATCAAGCGCACCTACAGCGAGCCGCACTGGGAGAAGGACCAGGCGGCCGTGATGGCATACGAGAAGGTCACGCTGTACGGCGTGCCGATCGTCGCCCAGCGGAAGGTGAACTACGGGCGGATCGATCCGGAGATCAGCCGCGAACTTTTCATTCGCAACGCACTGGTCGAGGGCGACTGGCGTACGCACCACAAGTTCTTCGCCGACAACCGCAAGCTCCTCGGTGAGGTCGAGGAGCTGGAACACCGGGCGCGGCGCCGCGACATCCTCGTCGACGACGAGACCCTCTTCGACTTCTACGACCAGCGGGTGCCCGAGCACGTCGTGTCCGGCGCGCACTTCGACTCGTGGTGGAAGCACAAGCGCCACGAGGAGCCCGAACTCCTCGACTTCGAGCGGTCGATGCTCATCCGCGAGACGGCGGAGTCGGTCACCAAGGACGACTACCCGGACTCGTGGCGGCAGGGCCGGCTCAAGTTCAGGGTGACGTACCAGTTCGAGCCGGGCGCGGACGCGGACGGTGTGACCGTCCACATCCCGCTGCAGGTGCTCAACCAGGTCACGGACGAGGGCTTCGACTGGCAGATCCCGGGCCTGCGCGAGGACCTGGTGACGGAGCTGATCCGTTCCCTGCCGAAGCCGATCCGTCGCAACTACGTGCCGGCGCCGAACTACGCCAAGCGCTTCCTGGCCCGGGCGTCGTCCCCGGAGGAGCGCAATCAGGCACAGCCTCTGCAGGAGCCGCTGCCGGTCACGCTCGCGCGTGAGCTGAAGCGGATGGTCGGCGTACCCGTGGACGCGGCCGACTTCGACCTCGCCAAGGTCCCCGACCACCTCAAGATCACGTTCCGGATCGTCGACGAGCGGCGCCGCAAGCTGGCCGAGGACAAGGATCTGGAGGCCCTGCGGCTGAAGCTGAAGCCGAAGACCCGTCAGGCCCTCTCCAAGGCCGCCGCGGCCGCCACCGGCGGCGGGTCCTCGGGTGGCGAGGGCATAGAGCGCACGGGCCTGAAGGACTGGACGATCGGCTCGCTCACCCGCGTCTTCGAGACACTCCCTCCTTGCCCGCCATCGGGCAGGAGGGGCCCATACGCCGGCCAGCCGGTCAAGGCGTACCCGGCGCTGGTCGACGCGGGCGACACGGTCTCCGTACGGCTTTTCGACACCGAGGCGGAGCAACAGCAGGCGATGTGGCGGGGCACCCGCAGGCTGATCCTGCTGAACATCCCGGTCAATCCGGCGAAGTTCGCCTCGGAGAAGCTCGGCAACCAGGCGAAGCTCGCCCTGTCCGCGAATCCGCACGGCTCCGTCCAGGCGCTGTTCGACGACTGCGCCATGGCCGCGGCGGACAAGCTGATCGCCGACCACGGCGGCCCGGCGTGGGACGAGGAGTCGTTCCGCAAGCTGTACGACAAGGTCCGCGCGGACCTGGTGGACGCGACCGTCAGGACGGTCGGCCAGGTCCAGCAGATCCTGGCCGCCTGGCAGGCCTGTGAGCGCCGTCTGAAGGCCGCCTCGAGCCCGGCACTGCTGGCCAACCTCCAGGACGTACGGACGCAGCTGAACGCCCTCGTACCGGCCGGCTTCGTGACCGCGACGGGGCTGCGCAGGCTGCCCGACCTGATGCGCTATCTGGTGGCCGTGGACCGGCGCCTGCAGCAGATGCCGACGGCCGTCCAGCGGGACACCACCCGCATGGAGAAGGTCCACGAGATGCAGGACGAGTACGCCTGGCTGCTGGAGCAGCTGCCGAAGGGCCGGCCGGTGCCGCAGGAGGTGCTGGACATCCGCTGGATGATCGAGGAGCTGCGGGTGAGCTACTTCGCCCATGCGCTGGGCACGGCGTACCCGGTCTCGGACAAGCGGATCGTGAAGGCGATCGACGCCGCCGTGCCGTAATGGCGGCGTCGCCTTGAGTGAGTTCGACCAGAGCCTCTGACCTGCTGTACAGTCTCTCTCGCAGCCGCCGGTGAGAAAGCGGCGGCGAAACCTGGTCCTGTGGAGCAGTTTGGAGTGCTCGCCACCCTGTCAAGGTGGAGGCCGCGGGTTCAAATCCCGTCAGGACCGCAGTGAAGTCGGAGCCCGCATCCCCTCGGATGCGGGCTCCGCTGCTGTCGGGGCCAGGCCACCCGGAGGCCGCGCCCTGGGGTCCCCCCGGCCGAAGGCTGGGTGAGCAGCCGCGATCGGACACAGCAAATCCCGTCAGGACCGCAGTGAAGCCGGAGCCCGCAACCGGAACGAACACCGGCTCCACCACCGCCGGAGCCGGACCACCCGGAAACCGCGCCCACGGCACAGCCGTGCAGCCGAGCCACAGCCCGCACCCCCTGGAGGGCGCGGGCTGTGGCTCGCAGACCGGGCTTCGCAAGGTTCCGGGCCTTCTCGCGTCTTGACGGCGTCATCTGCCACCGGTACCCCAGTGAGCAAGGAAACCGGAGCGTACGCCGGGAGGTGGCCGCATGGGGGCGTCCACGAGGCACGAGACGCGGGCACTGCTGCGCGCCCATCTCTCGGCCGCGGCCGGGTACGGGCACCTCACCCGGCATTGTCCGATCTGCCATCAGTTACTGCGCCTCGCAATGGACTCGGGCACCGAGACCGAGACGGCCACGGAGCCGGCCACCGACGAGAGTGAACCCGCGGACGACGAAAGCCCTTCAGAATCCGTGTGACGGGAGTCACTCAACGAGTTTCCAGAACTACCGTTCTTACGCCCCCCTTACAGCAAGTCAATTTAATATGTGCAATTGCACCACCCTCACGCGCATTGCCCGGACGCCAAAAAAGATCGCGCCGGACTCGGCGGAGTCCAGCGCGATCGACGACCGACCTGTTGGGGCAGGCACTGTCGTGTGGAGCTAAGGGTGGGCGGTCCGGGTTGGGGGACCCGTCAAAGCCCGGTTCTTCGGGGGTGTTTCAGTCGTTCAGGCCTCGCTGCGCTGCTGCGGAATACCCGCCAGCAGTGCACGGACCTCTGCCTCGCGGTACCGGCGGTGCCCACCCAGCGTGCGGATGGACGTGAGCTTGCCCGCCTTCGCCCAGCGGGTGACCGTCTTCGGGTCCACGCGGAACATCGTGGCAACCTCAGCCGGGGTCAGCAGCGGCTCGGCATCAGGGGTGCGAGCGGTCATGAGCGGCCTCCTCGGGAGAACCGAACCTTCTCGGTTCTTTCCTCTAAATTCTGCACCTTGACCCGCGTTGCCCGAAATGGCAGACGCGAGCCGAGTCGGTTATAGGACGAACGGCTTGTCCTCGGCACTACAACTACACCATCCGTCCAGCCACGTCGGCCAAACCGATGGAATTGCCCTCTCAGGTGTTCATCAGCGGCGGAAGCCGATGGACCATGTCATAGCGGACAGTCACGTCACAGTGACGATCAGTCACAGAGCGATCAGGAGCCACCAGACCCCCCATAGAGTGCAATGCCGACCATTCCGCCCACACTTGGACGGAAGGAACCCCTCCCGGACTCCTTGTCCTATTTTGGCACGAGGGCATGGGATAGGCGCAAGGTAAGGTTTAGTGCTGTCCGTCACGCTTGGCCCAAAGGCCCGTATCGGGACCTATGTCCTGGACCAAGGACCTGACCGGTTCTCAGTTCGCGTACCGCCGGGCCCTCACGGGCCGCCAGCGCTCCGTGAAGCGCGTGTACGCCTCCGCCGACCCCGCCTCGTCGTCGGCCCGCAGTGCCGCGAGGCCCTCGGCCACGTCCGCGGCCGACCGGTCCGCCGTCAGCAGCTCCTCCGGCAGGACGTGGACCAGGCCGCCGTAGTCCAGCTCGACCAGCGAGCGCGGATGGAACTCCTCCAGCCATCGGCCGACGTCCACCAGCCCCTCGGTGAGCGCCCCCTCGCCGATGCGCTCACGCAGCGTCCTCAGGGCCCGCGCCAGCCGCCGGCGCGCCTGCGCCATCGGGGTGCGGTAGCGGAGAACGGGCGGCGCACCACCCTCCGCCCCGACATACTCCCGCTCTTCGTCCGCGAAGACTGTGAACCAGCTCACAGGGGCATGCCAGAGCGACGTCAGGATCCAGGGCCGCGCATCGGGATTCCGCTCCCGCCAACGCTCGTAGTCGTCCGCCGCCTGCCTGCGCACCACCGGCGGGAGCAGCGCGTCCAGCACCGCCGGCGGGAACTCGTCCGTCAGCCGCTCCAGGGCCTGCCAGCCGCGCAGCCGGGTGCGCCAAGGGCATACGCACACGACACCGTCCAGCTCGGCGACGAAGGCGTCGGCGCTCTCGTGCACGGGCACCACCACCGGTGGGGTCGGCAGCAAGTCCGCCAGGGCGCGCCGGAGTTCGTCCTGGGCGGTGGGGGCACGGCCGCTCCGTGCGTGCAGCTCCGCGTAGCGCGCCCAGTGGCCGCGCTCGGGCTCCGGAAAGGCGGCCAGCGGCTCGTACACGCGCAGATAGGACGTGTAGGGAACGATCACCGGGACTGACGCGGCCATGCGGTTCATCGTCCCACGTCGTGGACATTCGTAACCCGGGAGAGGGTGATCCTTCGCACGCGCTCGGATCTACGCCCGCGTAGGACTTACTCTCTTGCCGAAAAGGCGGTCTCCACCCACAAGACCGCCCCCGTCCGCCGCTTCGTACTTGGGAGTCACCACCGTGACCGATGTGACCGACGGCGTCCTGCACACCCTGTTCCAGTCGGAGCAGGGAGGCCATGAGCAAGTAGTGCTGTGCCAGGACCGCACTTCCGGACTGAAGGCCGTCATCGCCATCCACTCCACCGCCCTGGGCCCGGCCCTCGGCGGCACCCGCTTCTACCCGTACGCCAGCGAGGTGGAGGCCGTAGCCGACGCGCTCAACCTCTCCCGCGGTATGTCGTACAAGAACGCCATGGCCGGTCTCGGCCTCGGCGGCGGCAAGGCCGTGATCATCGGTGACCCCGAGAAGATCAAGACCGAAGAGCTGCTGCTGGCCTACGGCCGCATGGTGGCTTCGCTCGGCGGCCGTTACGTGACGGCCTGCGACGTCGGCACGTACGTCGCCGACATGGACGTCATCGCCCGCGAGTGCAAGTGGGTCACCGGCCGCTCCCCCGAGAACGGCGGCGCCGGCGACTCCTCCGTCCTCACCGCCTTCGGCGTCTTCCAGGGCATGCGCGCCGCGGCGCAGCACCTGTGGGGCGACCCGACCCTGCGCGACCGCAAGGTCGGCGTCGCGGGTGTCGGCAAGGTCGGCCACTACCTGGTCGAGCACCTGCTCGAGGACGGTGCCCAGGTCGTGATCACGGATGTACGGGAAGAGTCCGTGCGCCGGATCACCGACAAGCACCCGCAGGTCACCGTCGCCGCGGACACCGACGCGCTGATCCGGACCGGGGGCCTGGACATCTACGCCCCGTGCGCGATGGGCGGCGCTCTGAACGACGACACCGTGCCGGCGCTCACCGCGAGGATCGTGTGCGGCGCGGCCAACAACCAGCTCGCCCACGCGGGCATCGAGAAGGACCTGGCCGACCGCGGCATCCTCTACGCGCCTGACTACGTGGTGAACGCCGGCGGCGTGATCCAGGTGGCCGACGAGCTGCACGGCTTCGACTTCGACCGGTGCAAGGCGAAGGCCACGAAGATCTTCGACACCACGCTGGAAATATTCGCACGTGCGAAGACGGACGGTATTCCGCCGGCCGCGGCGGCCGACCGGATCGCCGAGCAGCGCATGGCGGAGGCCCGCGGTCACTGACGCTTGACACGTCCGACCGGCCGACGGCGAGAGAAGACTCACGCCGTCGGCGGGTCGGGCCCGGAAAAGGGTTAAACTCGCAGCTGACCAGCGGGTACGGGGCGTCCCGCAGGTCGGCCGGCTGGCGCGTCCTACGGGCGGCGTACCGTATGGCCGCGGAAGCAGGTACCGTTGAAGCCCTACGGACACGGTCTCTCCGAGGAGAGTCCGTTCCGATTCATGAACGCGTGTCAAGACTCTGGGGCCGTCGAGCCCCGTCACCGAGGGGGTCGAGCCATGGGGCGCGGCCGGGCCAAGGCCAAGCAGACGAAGGTCGCCCGCCAGCTGAAGTACAACAGCGGCGGGACTGACCTGTCGCGTCTGGCCAGCGAGCTGGGCGCATCGACTTCGAGTCCGATCTCGAGCCAGCCGCCGAACGGCGAGCCGTTCGATGACGACGAGGAGGACGACCCGTACGCCCGCTACGCGGAGATGTACAACGACGAGGACGAGGACGAGGACGACGAGTCCGACCACTCCTCGCATCGTCGTGGCGCTTGATGTGCGCTTGACCTCACTTTGAGCACACCGCCCGGTCCGGGGCCTGCCGCCCCGGGCCGGGTTTCTGTGCGTTCACCCGAGCGGGCCGGAGCCTGGGGCCCGGCCCCCAGAGCCGGGCCCGGAGCGGGATCAGGCCGCGTAGTCGCCGGTCAGCTCCGCACCCGTGCTGTGCTCGCCGCGCTCGGTGAGCTCGCCGGCCACCCAGGCGTCCACGCCACGGTCGGCCAGGGTCGTCAGCGCCACGTCCACCGACTCCTCCGGAACGACGGCCATCATGCCGACGCCCATGTTGAGGGTCTTCTCCAGCTCCAGCCGCTCGACGTCGCCGGCCCTGCCGACCAGGTCGAAGACTGCACCCGGGGTCCAGGTGGAGCGGTCGACGGTGGCGTGCAGGTGGTCCGGAATGACCCGGGCCAGGTTGGCGGCCAGACCGCCACCGGTGATGTGCGAGAACGCGTGGACCTCGGCCGTACGGGTGAGCGCCAGGCAGTCCAGCGAGTAGATCTTGGTGGGCTCCAGCAGCTCCTCGCCGAGGGTGCGGCCGAACTCCTCGACCTGCTGGTCCAGGCTCATCCCGGCCCGGTCGAAGACCACATGCCGGACCAGCGAGTACCCGTTCGAGTGAAGACCGGACGAGGCCATCGCGATGACCACGTCCCCCTTACGGATACGGTCCGGGCCCAGCAGCCGGTCGGCCTCCACCACGCCCGTACCGGCGCCCGCGACGTCGAAGTCGTCCGGGCCCAGCAGGCCGGGGTGCTCCGCGGTCTCGCCGCCGACGAGGGCGCAGCCGGCCAGGACACAGCCCTCGGCGATGCCCTTGACGATGGCGGCGACCCGCTCGGGGTGGACCTTGCCGACACAGATGTAGTCGGTCATGAACAGCGGTTCGGCACCGCAGACGACGATGTCGTCCATGACCATGGCGACCAGGTCGTGGCCGATGGTGTCGTACACGCCCATCTGGCGGGCGATGTCGACCTTCGTACCGACGCCGTCGGTCGCGGAGGCGAGCAGCGGGCGCTCGTAGCGCTTGAGGGCGGAGGCGTCGAAGAGACCGGCGAAACCGCCGAGGCCGCCGAGGACCTCGGGGCGCTGCGTCTTCTTCACCCACTCCTTCATCAGCTCGACGGCGCGGTCGCCCGCTTCGATGTCGACGCCCGCGGACGCGTAGGAGGCACCTTGAGTCTCAGACATGAGGGGTTGAGAACTTTCGTGTCGTAACTGCGTTGCTGCAGGGTCTTACGGGCGACGGAGCGCGTCGGCGGCATCCGAACCGCCCGCCAGCTCGGTCTCCAGCAGCTGCTTGCCGAGCAGCTCGGGGTCCGGCAGCTCCATCGGGTACTCGCCGTCGAAGCAGGCCCGGCAGAGGTTCGGCTTGGCGATGGTGGTCGCCTCGATCATGGCGTCGAGGGAGATGTACGCGAGCGAGTCCGCGCCCAGCGACTTGCCGATCTCCTCGACCGACATGCCATTGGCGATCAGCTCGGCGCGGGTGGCGAAGTCGATGCCGAAGAAGCACGGCCACTTCACCGGCGGCGAGGAGATCCGGATGTGGACCTCGGCGGCGCCGGCCTCGCGGAGCATCTTGACCAGGGCGCGCTGGGTGTTGCCGCGGACGATCGAGTCGTCGACGACGACCAGGCGCTTGCCCTTGATGACTTCCTTGAGCGGGTTCAGCTTGAGGCGGATACCCAGCTGGCGGATGGTCTGGGACGGCTGGATGAAGGTCCGGCCGACGTAGGCGTTCTTGACCAGGCCCGAGCCGTAGGGAATGCCACTGGCCTCGGCGTAGCCGACCGCGGCCGGGGTGCCGGACTCGGGCGTCGCTATCACCAGGTCGGCGTCGACCGGGGCCTCCCCGGCGAGCTTGCGGCCCATCTCCACACGGGAGAGGTAGACGTTCCGGCCCGCGATGTCGGTGTCGGGGCGCGCCAGGTAGACGTACTCGAAGACACAGCCCTTGGGCTTCGCTTCCGCGAATCGGGAAGTGCGGATGCCGTTCTCGTCGATGGCGATCATCTCGCCCGGCTCGACCTCGCGGACGAAGCTGGCGCCGACGATGTCGAGGGCGGCGGTCTCGGAGGCGACCACCCAGCCGCGCTCCAGCCGGCCCAGCACCAGCGGGCGGATGCCCTGCGGGTCGCGGGCGGCGTACAGCGTGTGCTCGTCCATGAAGACGAGGGAGAAGGCGCCCCGGACCTCGGGGAGAACCTTCGCGGCGGCCTGCTCCACGGTGAGCGGCTTGCCGTCATCGTCGGTCTGGCCGGCCAGCAGGGCCGTGACCAGATCGGTGTCATTGGTGGCGGCGACCTGGGTGGCGCGGCCGTTCTCCTTCGGCAGCTCCGCGACCATCGCGGCGAGCTGGGCGGTGTTCACCAGGTTGCCGTTGTGGCCGAGGGCGATGGAACCGTGCGCGGTGGCACGGAACGTCGGCTGCGCGTTCTCCCACACCGAGGCTCCGGTGGTGGAGTAGCGGGCATGTCCGACCGCGATGTGGCCCTTGAGGGAACCGAGCGAGGTCTCGTCGAAGACCTGGGAAACCAGGCCCATGTCCTTGAAGACGAGGATCTGAGAGCCGTTGCTGACCGCGATTCCCGCGGATTCCTGGCCTCGATGTTGGAGGGCGTAAAGCCCGAAGTACGTGAGCTTGGCGACCTCTTCACCCGGAGCCCAGACACCGAAGACGCCGCAAGCGTCCTGGGGGCCCTTCTCGCCGGGGAGCAGGTCGTGGTTGAGTCGTCCGTCACCACGTGGCACGGTACCGAGTGTAGGCGAGATCGACCACTGGTCCGAATTGAGGAACCTCATATGTGACGCACTCCGCGGGCTCCGGTAGGTGCGTAAGGCATATTGCGGGCGGAACTGTTCATTCCGGCGCCCGGGGACTCGGGACGCCGGCCGAACCGTGCGTACACGCTGTGTGAGCTGCCCTATCCCGCCTGAGCAGCGCTCGCACCCAGCCCCTTGCCGTTCGCCGCGGTGAGGGGCAGGGGGGCACCCCGGGGGCACCCTGGGGCACCCCCTGGGGGAGCGTCGCGACGGGACAAACGTTGCCGGGAGGGGCACTGGTGCTGTGGCCCGGGAAGCTCGCGGCTCCCCCAGCTACCTCCCCCAGCTACCTCCCCCAGCTACCGCTGGGGGTGCCCCCAGGGTGCCCCCAGAGGTGCCCCCAGGTGCGGTGCGTCGCAAGGCGGAGCATCGCAGCTCGTACTCGGCCGTACTCGCGCGATTCGACAACGATGGGGGCACCTCCCGTGCCCGAAGGGCTACGGGGGAGAAGTGCCGTGCTTGGGGGCACCTCCCAGCGGTAGCTGGGGGAGGGTCGCGAGCCGGTGAACCTTTCCGGTCACAGCACTGGCTAGGTCATCACCGGAAGCAGCCCGGACAGATCGGCCCGCTCCCCGCTCGCGCTGACCCGGGCCTCGTCGAGGGCCGCGGCCCATTCCGTACGGCCCGTGGCGAGCCGGATCCAGGTCAGCGGGTCGGTCTCGACGACATTGGGCGGGGTGCCGCGGGTGTGCCGGGGTCCCTCGACGCACTGGACCACGGCGTACGGCGGGATACGGACCTCGACGGCGCCGCCGGGCGCCTTCACGGCGAGGGCGTCGGCCAGCAGCCGGGTGCAGGCGGCGAGCGCCTGGCGGTCGAAGGGGATGTCCAGGCCGGTCGCGGCGTTCAGGTCGTCGGTGTGGACGACGAGCTCCACCGTGCGGGTGACCAGGAAGTCGCCGAGGGGCATGGCGCCGACGCGGGCCTGGATCAGCCGCTGGTCCGGGGTGGCGGGCAGCCGCTCGGCGATCCGGGCGGCGACCCGGGTGTACAGCTCGTCGAGCTCCCATTCGGCGGCGATCTTCCTGGTGTCGTCACGGACCTTCCCGGCGACCGCCGCGGTCGCGAACGGCCACTCCATCAGGGTGACTTCCTGCTTCGGCGGCTCGGGCCGGTCGATGTTCCGGCTGATGCTCTCGACGGCCACGGTGAGATGGGTGGCGAGATCGCGGACGGTCCAGCCCCCGAGCCTGGTGGGCAGTGCGAGCTGTTCCGGCGTCAGGGTCAGGACGGCCGCGCGTACATGCTCGAACTGGGCGAGCACCGCGGCCCTGATCTTGGCGGAGTCATACCTGCGGGTGCGCTTCCTGGCAGCTGGCATGACCCGAGCCTAGGCCTGCCGAATCAGAACAGCAGCAGTGCGGTCGCGGCCCACAGGCCGGCCAGTACCTACGTCGTACCGTCCCATGACGGGCCCCACCAGGGCCGTCGTGACGGTCGCCGTCAGGGTCTGCGTGGCGAAGTCCTGGGCAGACATCCCGCCCTCCAAGCGGGCCGTTCTCGGCCTGCGCCGCGGCACGCTCCCACGCGGCTCGGGCCTTCTCTGCCTGCTCGTTGCCGGCCGCCGCTCCGCGCCAGCCCGCGAAGACCGCCACCGCCGGCAGCAGCGACGCGATCACGAGGGGAGCCCGGCTTCGCCGCAGCCCGCGGGGGGCAGCGGGTACCGGGCGGGGCCGGCGGCCTCCAGGGCGAGTTCCCGCCGGACGCGGCGGCCGACCGGGCCACCAGCGTGATCACGGCGAAGAGGGCTGCCCCGCCCACCACGGTCCGGAGCTCCCATGACGCGGGGGCGAGCGCATTGTGTTCGACCCGTCTTCGGGCACATCGGGATTCGGCCGGGCCCACCGGCTCCGCCTGGCAGGGCCCCGGAGCCCGACCGATGATGAACAAGGGACGTGAAGGGAAGAGAGGCGTGATCCGCTATGGCTGAGCACCCCGACTGCGCCCTGGTACGCCGGGCCTACGAGGCTTTCGGCAAGGGTGATCTCGACACCGTCGGCTCCCTCATGACGGACGACGTCGTGCACCACGTGCCCGGGAACAACACGCTCTCCGGACATCACACCGGCAGGGCGGCCGTCCTGAACCTGTACCGGGAGACCGGCGAGCTGACGGACGACACCATGCGGGTCGAGCTCGAGAACGTGCTCACCGACGGCCGCGGCCACGTCATGACCGTCCACAAGAGCTTCGGCGACCACGGCGACCGCGGGATCGAGATCCACGAGGGATTCTTCATCACGGTCGTCGAGGGGAAGATGACCGACATCGTCGAGTGCACCCAGGACGTCGACGAGAAGAACGCCTTCTGGGGCAGTTGAGCGCAACGGCCGGTGGCCCCGCTCCCCCACCGGGGAAACGGGGCCACACGTCCGTCGCGTATCAGGCGAGCAGCGCCGGGATGGCTGCCTCGTGCGCGTCGCGGAGCTCGCTCAGCGGGATGCCGAACTCACCCTGCACCTCGACCGACTCGCCGTCCACGACACCGATGCGGGTGGCGGGCAGGCCGCGCGCACCGCACATGTCGTTGAAGCGGACCTCCTCGCTGCGCGGGACCGCGACGACGGCGCGGCCCGCGGACTCGGAGAAGAGGAAGGTGAAGGTGTCGAGCCCGTCCGGCACCACCAGCCGGGCACCCTTGCCGCCACGCAGGCAGGACTCGGTGACCGCCTGGATCAGACCGCCGTCCGACAGGTCGTGCGCCGCGTCGATCATGCCGTCGCGGGAGGCGGAGATCAGGATCTCGCCGAGCAGCTTCTCGCGGTCCAGGTCGACCTTGGGCGGCAGACCGCCGAGGTGGTTGTGGACGACCTCGGACCAGGCGGAGCCGCCGAACTCCTCGCGGGTGTCGCCGAGCAGGTAGAGGAGCTGGCCCTCTTCCTTGAAGGCGATCGGCGTACGGCGGGTGACGTCGTCGATCACACCGAGGACGGCCACCACCGGGGTCGGGTGGATGGCGATGTCGCCGGTCTGGTTGTAGAGCGAGACGTTGCCGCCGGTGACCGGGGTGCCGAGCACCTGGCAGCCGTCCGCGAGACCACGGGTGGCCTCGGCGAACTGCCACATGACGGCCGGGTCCTCGGGCGAGCCGAAGTTCAGGCAGTCGGAGATGGCGAGCGGCTTGGCGCCGGAGGCGGCGACGTTGCGGTACGCCTCGGCCAGCGCCAGCTGGGCACCGGTGTACGGGTCGAGCTTGGCGTACCGTCCGTTGCCGTCGGTCGCCACGGCCACACCGAGGTTGGTCTCCTCGTCGATACGGACCATGCCGGAGTCCTCAGGCTGGGCCAGGATCGTGTTGCCCTGCACGAAGCGGTCGTACTGGTCGGTGATCCAGGACTTGGAGGCCTGGTTCGGGTGGGCGACCAGCTTGAGGACCTGCTCGCGCAACTCGTCCGCGTTCTGCGGGCGGGGCAGCTTGCCGGCGTCGTCGGCCTGCAGGGCGTCCTGCCAGTCCGGACGGGCGTACGGGCGGTGGTACGTCGGGCCCTCGTGGGCGACGGTGCCCGGGGGCACGTCCACGATCTGCTCGCCGTGCCAGAAGATCTCCAGGCGCTCGCCGTCGGTCACCTCACCGATGACGGTGGCGATGACGTCCCACTTCTCGCAGATCTCCATGAAGCGGTCGACGTGCTGCGGCTCGACGATCGCGCACATGCGTTCCTGCGACTCGCTCATGAGGATCTCCTCGGGCGAGAGCGTCGCGTCGCGCAGCGGAACGGTGTCCAGCTCGATACGCATACCGCCGGAGCCGGCGGAGGCCAGCTCGGAGGTGGCACAGGACAGACCGGCGCCGCCGAGGTCCTGGATGCCGGCGACCAGCTTCTCCTTGAAGACCTCGAGCGTGCACTCGATGAGGAGCTTCTCCTGGAAGGGGTCACCGACCTGGACGGCGGGGCGCTTCGTCGGCTTCGTGTCGTCGAAGGTCTCGGACGCCAGGACCGAGACACCGCCGATGCCGTCGCCGCCGGTGCGGGCGCCGTAGAGGATGACCTTGTTGCCGGGGCCGGAGGCCTTGGCCAGGTGGATGTCCTCGTGCTTCATGACACCCACGCACAGGGCGTTGACCAGCGGGTTGCCCTGGTAGCAGGAGTCGAAGACGACCTCGCCGCCGATGTTGGGCAGGCCCAGGCAGTTGCCGTAGCCGCCGATGCCCGCGACGACGCCCGGCAGGACGCGCTTGGTGTCGGGGTGGTCCGCGGCGCCGAAGCGCAGCGGGTCCATGACGGCGACCGGGCGGGCACCCATGGCGAGGATGTCGCGGACGATGCCGCCGACGCCGGTGGCGGCGCCCTGGTAGGGCTCGATGTACGACGGGTGGTTGTGCGACTCGACCTTGAAGGTGACCGCGTAGCCCTGGCCGACGTCGACGACACCGGCGTTCTCGCCGATGCCGACGAGGAGGGCATCGTTCTCGGGGGCCTTCTCGCCGAACTGCTTCAGGTGGACCTTGCTGCTCTTGTAGGAGCAGTGCTCGGACCACATGACGGAGTACATGGCGAGCTCGGCGCCGGTCGGGCGGCGGCCGAGGATCTCCCGGATGCGGTCGTACTCGTCCTGCTTCAGGCCCAGCTCGGCCCAGGGCTGCTCGACATCCGGCGTCTCGGTTGCGTGCTTGACGGTGTCCAGAGTCATCAGGCGTTGACCAGCTTCTTCAAGATCGAGGTGAAGAATCCGAGGCCGTCGGTGCGGCCCGTGCCGACGAGCGGCTCGACGGCGTGCTCGGGGTGCGGCATCAGGCCGACGACGTTGCCGGCCTCGTTGGTGATACCGGCGATGTCGCGGAGCGAGCCGTTGGGGTTGCCGTATCCATCAGCGGCCTCGCCGCGGGCCAGGTAGCGGAACGCGACCCGGCCCTCGGCCTCCAGCATGTCCAGGGTCCGCTCGTCGGCGACGTAACGGCCGTCCATGTTCTTGAGCGGGATCTGGATCTCCTGGCCGGCGGTGTAGTCGGCGGTCCAGGCCGTCTTGTCCGTCTCCACGCGCAGCCTCTGGTCGCGGCAGATGAAGTGCAGGTGGTTGTTGCGCAGCATCGCACCGGGCAGCAGATGGGCCTCGGTGAGGACCTGGAAGCCGTTGCAGATACCGAGGACCGGCATACCCGCCTTGGCCTGGTCGATGATCGTCTCCATCACCGGCGAGAAGCGGGAGATGGCACCGGCGCGCAGATAGTCGCCGTAGGAGAAGCCTCCGGCCAGTACGACCGCGTCGACCTGCTTGAGGTCCTTGTCGCGGTGCCACAGCGAGACCGGCTCGGCGCCCGCGATGCGGACGGCTCGAAGACTGTCCCGGTCGTCGAGCGTACCCGGGAACGTGACGACTCCGATACGAGTGGTCACTTGGACTCCTCGACCTTCACGGTGAAGTCCTCGATGACGGTGTTGGCGAGGAAGGTTTCGGCCATCTCGTGGATGCGGGCGAGGGCGGCGTCATCGACGGGCCCCGCGACCTCGAGCTCGAAACGCTTTCCCTGGCGGACGTCCGCGATCCCGTCGAAGCCGAGACGGGGCAGCGCACGCTGCACGGCCTGTCCCTGCGGGTCGAGGATCTCCGGCTTGAGCATGACGTCGACTACGACGCGTGCCACTGGCACTCCCGTTGGTGTGGTGCGTAAGGCGGTTCCTTCAGCGTACCCGCCCGAAAAATCTACTCGCGTAGATATGCAGGGTGCCCGATCACGTTGCAGTATCGGCCCCCGGCAGGCCCACCAAGCCCCGGAAAAATCCCGGGAAAAAATCCCCCGGCTGGATTACGGTGGGACACGCTGAGGCAATTGCCAGGACTTCACAATGCAATGCCTCCCGCTGTACAAAGGAATCCCCAGGGAATCCCGAGGGAAATGGGATTGCTGCAAATCAGCCGGAAGGCCGGTGTCGCCGCACGTCAGAGCCGCGATACCGCAGGAAAGGACCGATATCCGTGGCTCAGCGCGTAGTGGTCACGCTCTTCGACGACATCGACGGCGGAGAGGCGGCGGAAACGGTCATGTTCGGCCTCGACGGGAAGTCGTACGAGATCGACCTCAATGACGCCAATGCAATGAAACTGCGCGAGGCGCTTGCCCCGTACGTCGCAGCCGGCCGCAAGAAGTCGTCCCAGGCGTCACACTCCGGCAAGGCCTACCGGCACACCTCCCTGGCCCCGGACCCGGCGGCCGTCCGCGCCTGGGCCCGCTCGCACCAGATGGACGTGCCCACACGTGGCCGGATCCCGAAGAAGGTCTTCGAGGCCTTCAACGCCGCCCACTGAGCCGCCCGCTGCCCCCACCCCCGGACCCCGGGGGCGGCCGACCGCTGAACGCCCGCCCGGCCCGCCGGGCCACACCCACCGAGCCGCCGGGCCCTGCCGGCCGCTGCCGCGCCACCCGGCGCCTGCCGGACCGTGGAGCCGCCCGGCCGGCCCGCGCCGCTGGGGCATTGAGCCTGCAGAAACTCTCCAGCGATCATGGACTTGCGCTACCCCCCCAATGATCAGCTAGAGTCTGGATCACGCCGAGGGGCGAGGCCGAAAAGCCGAAACCCACGGAGCGTGCGGGTGTAGTTCAGTAGTAGAACATCCCCCTTCCAGGGGGAAGGCGCAGTGTGCGATTCCTGTCACCCGCTCCGCATCAGGTACCAACCACTCCGATGGATCAGGTACAGTGGTGTTCGCACCGCCCGGTGAAAGCCGGTCGGGGCAAAAATGCGGACGTGGCTCAGTTGGTAGAGCATCACCTTGCCAAGGTGAGGGTCGCGAGTTCGAATCTCGTCGTCCGCTCAAGTGAAGGCCCTGGTCGAAAGACCAGGGCCTTTTTCATTGCCGTCACCGCTGATGACAAATGTCATCAGCAGCGATGACAGCACGCACTGACCTTCCGTCCGCGACGGCGGAACGCTGGATCCATGACCGATGTGATCGAAGCCGAGGGGCTGCGGCGCACCTACCGGGGCGGCTTCGAGGCCGTCCGCGGAATCTCCTTCTCCGTGGCACCCGGCGAACTCTTCGCCCTGCTCGGAACGAACGGCGCCGGCAAGACCTCCACCGTCGAGCTCCTCGAGGGCCTCGCCCCGCCTGGCGGGGGCGCGGTACGGGTGCTGGGGCACGACCCGTACCGCGAACGGGCCGCCGTACGTCCGCGGATCGGAGTAATGCTCCAGGAAGGCGGCTTCCCCTCCGACCTCACCGTCACCGAGACCGTCCGCATGTGGGCCGGGTGCACCAGTGGGGCGCGTCCGGTCGGCGAGGCCCTGGAGCTGGTGGGGCTCACGGGCCGGGCCGGCACCCGCGTGAAGCTGCTCTCCGGCGGCGAGAAACGGCGCCTGGACCTGGCGCTCGCCCTGCTCGGCCGGCCCGAGGTGCTCTTCCTCGACGAGCCGACGACCGGACTCGACGCCGAAGGACGCCGCGAAACCTGGAAGCTGGTGCGCGAACTGCGCGACTCCGGCACCACCGTGCTGCTCACCACGCACTATCTGGAGGAGGCCGAGCAGCTCGCCGACCGGCTGGCGATCCTGCACCAGGGCCGCATCGCGGCCGAGGGCCGGGTGGCGGACGTGGTCGCCGGACGGCCCGCGCGGATCTCCTTCGACCTGCCGGACGGCTACCACCTCGGCGATCTTCCCCCGCTCGGACAACTCGGCGTCACCGACCACGAGTCGGTCGGCCGGACCGTACGCCTGCGGACGAACGCTCTGCAAGAGTCGGCCACCGGGCTGCTGTTGTGGGCCCAGCGGGCCGGAGTGGAGCTGCGCGGCCTGGATGTGCGGTCGGCGTCGCTGGAGGAGGCGTTCCTGGAGATCGCGAAGGAAGAGAAGGAGCAGACCGCATGACCGCCCTGGCACGCATGACCGCCCTCGGACGCGCCGAACTGACGCTGCTCGGACGCAACAGGACGGCGCTGTTCACAGCGCTGGCCCTGCCCGCGCTGATGACCTTCAGCTTCAGCACCGCGGTGCGGGAGATGGATCTCGAAGCCGCCGGGCTGACCGCCGCGACCGTGCTGCTGCCCGGCTCCATCGTGCTGGTGCTGCTCTTCGCCGTGTACTCGACCCTCACCGGCGCGTATGTGGCCCGCCGCGAGGAGCTGGTGCTCAAGCGGCTGCGTACCGGAGAGCTGTCCGACCTGGAGATCCTCGCCGGAACCGCGCTGCCCGCCGTGGTCACCGGACTCGCCCAGTGCGTGCTGCTGGCGGTCGGCGGCGCCCTGGCCCTGGACGCGCCCGCGCCCGCCAGTCCGCTACTGATGATCGCCGGCGTGGTGCTCGGCATGACGCTCGTCGTGGCACTGGCCGCCGCGTCCTCGGGCCTCACCCGCACCTCGGAGACCGCGCAGCTCACCGTGCTGCCGCTGGTCCTGGTGTCGGCGCTGGGCTCCGGGGTGGTCGCCCCGCTGGAGCTGTTCCCGGACCGGCTCGCCTCGGCTCTGGAGCTGCTGCCCATGTCACCCGTGGTCGCGCTCATACGCGACGGCTGGACCGGCGGCGCGGACGCGGGCGAGAGCCTCAAGCACCTCGCGGTAGGCCTGGCCTGGGCTCTGATCACGGTGTTTGCTGTACGCAGGTGGTTCCGCTGGGAGCCGCGGCGCTGAGCGGAAACGGATGAAGAGTGCTGGGACCGATACGCAGCTGGCAGCGGCGAAGCAAGATCGAGAAGGTCGAGCTCTACACGCGCTTCACGTACTACGCCCTCCCCTGGTTCCTGTGCCTGGGCTGGGGCGTCCTGCCGCTGACCGATGTGGAACACCGCCCCCTCCCCCTCGCCCTGGCCGGGACGCTGACCCTCATCTGGATCGTCCAGTGCGTGGTCACCCGGCGCGCCCTCGGTGAGTCGCTGGACCACTATCTGGGCCGGGCGCCGTTTCCGGTGCGCCGGCTGACCGTCTCGGCGGTACTGATGGGGCTCGCCCTGGTGGCCGTCGCCGCTCTGGTGGCAGTGGACGGCATCCAGGACCCCACGGCCGTCCTGGGGGTGCTCTTCCTCCCGATGCCCTTCGCCCTGCCGTACTGCATGGCCGTACGGATACGGGTGTACGCGGCCGTGTACGCGGGCATCACCGCGGCCGCGATCGCCGCGCTGGCCGCGGCGGGAGCGGACGGCACCACCCTGGTCGTCCTGCTGCCGACGATGGCCGGTGGCTGCCTCATGGCCCTCGGCACCTCACGGCCCGGGGCCTGGACGCTGGGCGTGATGTGCCAGCTCGACGAGGCCCGGGACGTACAGGCGCGACTGGCGGTCGCGGAGGAGCGACTGCGGTTCGGCCGCGACCTGCACGACGTACTGGGCCGGAACCTGGCCGTGATCGCCCTCAAGAGCGAACTCGCCGTGCAACTCGCCCGGCGGGAACGCCCCGAGGCCGTGGAGCAGATGATCGAGGTGCAGCGGATCGCGCGGGAGTCCCAGCGCGAGGTACGGGACGTGGTGCGCGGCTACCGCGAGGCCGACCTGAGGGTGGAACTGGACGGCGCCCGGGGCGTGTTGGAGGCGGCCGGCATCAACTGCGAGGTGGACTCCGGCGATGCCTCGTCCCTGCCGCCGAACATCCAGTCGGCCCTGGCCTGGGTCGTCCGCGAGGCGACGACGAACGCGCTCCGGCACGGGGATGCGCGCCGGTGCGAGGTCCGCTTCTCGGTGACGGACACGCACGCGGCCCTGGTGGTCGAGAACGACGGCGCCGACGCAACCCGCTCGGGTCCGTCCGGCTCGGGCCTCACGGGCCTACGCGAACGCCTGGCAGCCCTGGACGGCACACTCGAAGCGGGCCGCGCGGCCCCGGACGTCTTCCGCGTCACGGCGAAGGTGCCGGTGCCGGACCTTGTTCAGTGAACGGAGGGGGCCGTGCAGGGGATGCTGCCCGGGCCCGGCGTTGCCGCCCTCTGTGCACTTGAGCGGTGTGAACGTCCTCAAACTCCCCCAGTTGCCTCCCCCGGCTACCGCTGGGGTGCCCCCAGGGTGCCTCCAGGACGGGCTTGTCCGGCGACCCGGTGTGGAATGACTGCCACAGCCGTGCAGCAGTCGGTCGAAGGGGGACGCGCAGGGGGTGCTGTCCGGGCCGTAAAACGTGATGTGTGACGCGCGAACGTGCCGGGCGACTTCACGGACTCCGAGAACGCGCGGCGTACGGGGGTCCGGGGGTCTCCCCCGGAAAAACACAGCATGCCCGGCCCGGACAGTACCCCCGGAGCGGCATCCGGCAACGACAGCAACCCCCGAACCGCACCCGACAACGACAGCAACCCCCGACCACCAGCACCCCCGAACCGCACCCGACAACGACAGCAACCCCCGACCACCAGCACCCCCGAACCGCACCCGACAACGACAGCAACCCCCGACCGCCAGCACCCCCGAACCGCACCCGACAACGACAGCAACCCCCAACCGCCAGCACCCCCGAACCGCACCCGACAACGACAGCAACCCCCGACCACCAGCACCCCCGAACCGCACCCGACAACGACAGCAACCCCCGACCGCCAGCACCCCCGAACCGCACCCGACAACGACAGCAACCCCCAACCGCCAGCACCCCCGAACCGCACCCGACAACGACAGCAACCCCCAACCGCCAGCACCCCCGAACCGCACCCGACAACGACAGCAACCCCCAACCGCCAGCACCCCCGAACCGCACCCGACAACGACAGCAACCCCCGACGCACCCGGGTAGGCGCACTCGGGCACGCGACCCCTGAGGGTCGCTCCGGGCCACGCCCGGGAGGAACCAAACGACCGAGAGGAACCAGATGACCGTGCACGTGCTGCTCGCCGATGACGAGCACCTCATCCGAGGCGCGCTCGCCGCGCTGCTCGCGCTGGAGGACGATCTGACCGTCGTCGCCGAGGCCGCCTCCGGGCCCGAGGCGCTCGCCATGGCGCGGGCGCACCGGCCCGATGTCGCGGTGCTGGATCTGCAGATGCCCGGCGCCGACGGCGTGAGCGTCGCCACATCGCTGCGGGCCGAGCTGCCGTCCTGCCGGACCATGATCGTGACCAGCCATGGCCGCCCGGGGCACCTCAAGCGCGCCCTCGCCGCGGGCGTCCGCAGCTTCGTACCAAAGACCCTCAGCGCCCAGCGCCTCGCCGAGATCATCCGCACCGTCCACGCCGGAAACCGCTACGTGGACCCGGAGTTGGCCGCCGACGCGATCTCGGCCGGGGACTCGCCGCTGACCGCCCGGGAGGCGGAAGTGCTGGAGCTGGCGGCCGACGGGGCGCCCATCGCGGAGATCGCCGAGCGGGCTTCGCTCTCCCCGGGGACGGTACGGAACTACCTCTCCTCGGCTGCCTCGAAGCTCGGCGCCGAGAACCGCCACGCGGCGGCGCGTCTCGCTCGCGCCCGGGGTTGGGTATAGTTGGTCTCGCGCTACGGCGCCTGCGGACGTGGCTCAGTTGGTAGAGCATCACCTTGCCAAGGTGAGGGTCGCGAGTTCGAATCTCGTCGTCCGCTCAAGTGAAGGCCCCGGTCGATCCGACCGGGGCCTTCGGCGTTGCTACGACCAGCTCATACCGGTCAACAGCTCGTACGCCTCCAGGTACTTCGCGCGGGTGCGCTCCACCACCTCGGCGGGCAGCGCGGGCGGCGGCTGCTCGCTCTTGCGGTCCCAGCCGGACTCGGCGGAGGTCAGCCAGTCGCGGACGTACTGCTTGTCGTACGACGGCTGAGCACGGCCCGGCTGCCACTGGTCGGCCGGCCAGAAGCGCGAGGAGTCGGGGGTGAGCACCTCGTCGGCGATGACCAGCTGCTCACCGTCGAAGCCGAACTCGAACTTCGTGTCCGCGAGGATGATGCCGCGCTCACGGGCGATGTCGCGGGCCCGGCCGTAGACGGCCAGGGTCGTCTGGCGGAGCAGGGCGGCGGTCTCGGCGCCGACCTGGCGGGCGACCTCCTCGTACGACACGTTCTCGTCGTGGTCGCCGACGGCCGCCTTCGTGGCGGGGGTGAAGATCGGCGCGGGCAGCTCGGAGCCGTCGCTGAGCCCCTCGGGGAGGGCGAGACCGCAGACGGTGCGGGACTCCTGGTACTCGGCGAGGCCGGAGCCGGTGAGGTAGCCGCGGGCGACGCACTCGACCGGGACCATGTTCAGCGACTTGCAGATGAGGGTGCGGCCGGCCCAGTCGGCGGGGGCGCCGGCGGGCAGCTCGGCGGAGATCACATGGTTGGGCACCAGGTCGGCGAGGCGGTCGAACCACCAGAGGGACAACTGGGTGAGCACCCGGCCCTTGTCCGGGATCTCGGTGGGCAGCACCCAGTCGTACGCGGACATGCGGTCGCTGGCGACCATCACGAGGTCACCGGCCTCGTTCTGGTACAGGTCGCGCACCTTGCCGGTGTGCAGATGCACCAGGCCCGGTACCTGGATCGGTTCGGGCTTTTCGACGAATCCGGACACGGTTCCTCCCCGTGGTTCTGTCCAATGCCTTGATTCTCCCGCATCCGGGAGGCAGGACGGTCCAGGGGGTCGGTCGTGTCAGCCGGGTCAGTCGCGTTTGCAGATGCGGTCCAGGAGGTTGGCGGTGGCGCGCTGGATACGGCTGTCGGTGTGGCCGGGCCGGTCGAGGGCCGGGGACCATGCGAACGTTCCGGAAGCGAAGACGAGCGCTCCGCTCGGTGCCCGGTAGAGCGAGGTCTCCTGGTGGCGCAGTACCCCGTCGCCGTCGCGGTACGGGGAGTGGGCGAGCAGGATGCGGTCCTGGTGCTCGGGGAGCGTGGTACGCGGGAAGTACCGGTCGGCCTCGCCCGCGACCAGGCCGGAGATCTCGTCGCCCTCGTGCGCCCCGGTGGCGTCCCACAGCCAGTGGTCCGCGTTGCGTACGACCAGGGGGTGCGGCTCGGGGACCCGGCCCGCGTACTGGATGCCGAGCAGCTGCTGCTCGGGGCGGTCGATCTCCCGCCACAGGGCCGGTCGGCCGGGGCCTCTGCGCTTGCGGCAGGTGAGCAGCCGGTCCGGCACACCGGAGGGCGAGGGTCCGAGCTCGACCTGCCAGTACATGGTGTTGGCGGAGAGGAAGACGAGCGAGGTGCCGTGCTCGCGGGCCAGCTCGGCGGTGCGGCGCATCGGGGCGGACCAGTACTCGTCGTGGCCGGGGAAGACCAGTCCGCGGTAGCGGGTGGGGTCCACGCGGCCGGCGTGCATGTCGCGGGCGTCGGCGTACGCGATGTCGTAGCCGTATCGCTCGGCCCAGCGGATGAAGTCGTAGGCATGGCCCACGTGCAGCGGAAGCCCGGCCCCGGCGTACGGCCGGTCGAAGGACACCGTGATCGCCGCGTCCTCCTCGCCGAGCAGCCGTCCGTGCGCGTCCCAGGCGTGGTAGAGACTGGCGCCGGTGCGGCCGTCCTCCGGGTAGAGGTTGTATGCCTGCCAGGTGATGTCGGGCAGCAGGAGGAGCAGATCGGCGGGGTGGCCGTCGCGGACGGTGAAGGGGATGTGGGAGCGGTAGCCGTCGGCGGTGGTCAGCACGGCGACGTACGCGCCGACCGGCCAGTGGACCGGGATCTGCAGACGCCAGGAGAGCCACCAGTGGTGGCAGGAGACGGTGCGGTCGGCGGCGAGCGGGGCCGGCTGGACGATGCCTGACAGCCGCGGACTGGTGGTGATCTTGGCGGCGCCGTCGCCGTTGTAGTGCCCGATCCGGTAGATGTCGACGGAGAACTGCTGGGGCGGGTCGACGGTGATGTGGAAGTCCACCGCCTCGCCGGGGGCGACCGCCCCCGTGGATGTGAACCCCTTGATCTGCCGGTGCACGTCGTCGGCCGTACGCGGCCCGCTGCCGGCGACACGGGGGCGGGGGACCGTGGCTGCGGTCTCCACGTCGGCCCGGACATGGCCGGCGGTGTCGGCGCGCTCCGCCTGCTCGACGTGTTCGGCGTACCAGGGGATGAACTGCCCGGTGTCGCCGTAGTACTGCTCGCTGCCCCGCAGCCAGGGCAGCGGACCCTGGCCGAAAGGATCCGAGACGGCGTAGGCGAGGGCGCCCGATTCCCAGCGCCGGATCTGCTCCGCCCCCATACCCTTTCCCTCCCTCTGTCCCTCGGGACAGCTACGACAACCGCCGACAACTGCCGTGCGCCGGCTGTCAGCTACCGACCCCCAGCACATCACATAACGCACGCACTCCGTCACCGTTCGTCGCGAATTGACCAGGCCGAAACCTTCCAACGAGCGATCAGGCCTGTCCGCGCGACGCCCCGGGCCCGTCCTCAGACCAGCCGCACGGGTTTGTCCGGGCGGACGCCAGTCGGTGTCAGCCACGCGCGCAGCGGATCCGCGTCGCCCTCGTCGACGAGGGCGCGGACACGGGCCGCGAGGTCGGACGCGCGTTCCCCGGCGACGAGCAGGGCCGGACCGTCCAGCCAGTCGAGGCCCGGCACCGCGCCGGCCGTGTCGACGGCGGCGCAGCAGACCATCGCCGCGACATGGTCGGCCAGCAGCTCCCGGTCCGTACGCGGCGCCTGCGGCGGGAAGACGGGCGCGAAGCCGACGTCCCACGGGGCGAGCGGCGGCCGCGCCGGGGCCGTGGCCTCCTCGCGGGCCATCTCCGCGCCGATCCCGGCGGCCAGGGCGTCGCCGCCCTCCGCCGCGAGGTGGTCCATGACCCGGGCCAGCGTGGGCCC
Organism: Streptomyces sannanensis; assembly: GCF_039536205.1. GTDB lineage: Bacteria > Actinomycetota > Actinomycetes > Streptomycetales > Streptomycetaceae > Streptomyces > Streptomyces sannanensis. The sequence goes on from NZ_BAAAYL010000001.1 coordinate 3,347,550, forward strand.
TCCGGGGTCCGCACCCGGGCGGACCCCCATGGCGTCCAGCACCCGGTGCAGCCGGGCCGCTTCCGTACGCCACTTACGGTCGACGACCTCTTCGGGGTAGTGCTGCCAGGCGACCGGCGACCAGTCGGGGCCGGTCTCCGCGGGCCCGCCGTGGAAGAGCCGGGCGGCGAGCAAGGAAGCGGCCTCGTCCACGAGGCCGGGCTCCTCCAGCAGGTCGCAGGCGGGGCGCTCGCCCAGCCGGGCGGCGAAACCCTCGGCGAGCCGGTCCCGGCGGGACAGCTCGGTGAGCGCGGAGACGACACCGGCGTCGAGCCCGGACGGCCAGCGGCCCATCCGCCAGGCGGGCAGCGCGACCCGGGTGAGCAGCCGGTCCCAGCCGGCGTAGGCCAGGCCGACCTGCTCCTGGGCGACGATCCGCAGGCCGTAGTCCACGGCCTGCGCGCGTTCGGACGCCGCGACCGCGACGCCCCGCTCCATCTCGGCGGCGTGCCCCCGGCAGGCGCGCAGCATCAGCCGGGCCACAGCGCCGACGGAAGCGAACGCCGCCCGACTCACCGGCCCGCCTCCCGAATGTGCGGCGACCGCGACGGCCGCGTCCAGCCCGCGCACGAAGCGGCGGGCGGCGGCTATGTCGGGGTGCGCGGAAGGGCCCGTACCGGCGACGACCGGGGCGAGTACGGCCCTCAGCTCACCGACCCGCATCCACCACAGGAACGGGGACCCGATGACCAGCACCGGGGCGGTCTCGTCGCGGCGGCCCCGCGGCACGCCCGGCGGGCCGTGCGCCGGGTGCGTACGGTCCTCCAGCCAGCTGTCGCAGTCCGGGGTGAGCGCTAGCGCGGAAGGCGCCGGCACATCGAGCCGGTCCGCGAGGTCGCGCACCAGCCGGTACAGGTCCGGGGCCGCCGTCTCGCCCAGCTCCACGGTCGGGCTGACGGCCGGCCCGGCCCGGGCCACGATCACCGCGACCCCGGCCGCGAACAGCAGGACCAGGACCGCCGCACAGCTCACCGCCCAGCGGGCCGTGTCCCAGCCCGCGCCGCCGATACGGCCGGTGGCCCCGCCGACGAGCAGCACGACGGCGACGGCCGCCGGCAGCAGCGCGACAGCCAGCGCCCTGCCGCGGACACGCAGCACGGCGAGCGCGCGGGAACGCGCTGCCTGCGCGCCCACCTCTTCAACCGGACCGGACACGGCTGGACGTCACCCCCTGCACCACTGCATCGGCGTTGCCCATTCCCCCACTGTGGCACCCGCCACTGACATCGCAATGCCGGTGGGCCAAGTGCCGGAACGCTTGCGCGGCACCTTAGTTGGGGTCCGGGCCGTCGTCAGCCGGATGGGACGGCGGTCACTCGATGGAATGGCTTTGGGCAGAGGTACCGGCGATCCGTGCCAGTGCTGTGGCCGGAAAGGTCTGCCGGGAAGCTCGCGGCTCCCCCAGCTACCTCCCCCGTTCATCGAAGGCGGAGAATCGCAGCTCGTACTCGGCCGTACTCGCGCGATGCGACAACGGTGGGGGCACCTCCCGTGCCCGAAGGGCAACGGGGGAGAGGTGCCGTGCCTGGGGGCACCTCTGGGGGCACCCCCAGAGGTAGCTGGGGGAGCGTCGCGAGCCGGTGAAGCTTTCCGGTCACAGCCTGGATCCTGCCCGGCCGGTCGGGCAGGACCAGGGCCTGGGTCCTGACCCGGCCCACCGGGCCGGGTCAGGACCTCAAGAGCCCTGCGCCGCCTTGGCCGCGATGTCCGTACGGTGCTGGGAGCCCTCCAGCCGGATCCGGCCCACCGCCCGGTACGCCCGCTCGCGTGCCTCGGCGAGGTCCTTGCCGGTCGCGGTGACCGACAGCACCCGGCCGCCGGCGCTCACGATCGCGTCGCGGTCCTGCTTCGTACCGGCGTGCAGGACGTACGCCTCGGGCGCGTCCTGGGCCGCGACCTCGTCCAGCCCCTCGATCGGGTCGCCGGTGCGGGGCGTACCGGGGTAGTTGTGCGAGGCGACGACCACGGTCACGGCCGCGTCCACGCGCCAGTTCAGCGGCGGCAGGACGTCGAGCGTGCCCTCGGCCGCGTTGAGCAGAACGCTCGCCAGGGGGGTCTTCAGGCGGGCCAGGACCACCTGGGTCTCCGGGTCGCCGAAACGGGCGTTGAACTCGATGACGCGCACACCGCGGCTCGTGATCGCCAGACCGGCGTAGAGCAGTCCGGAGAACGGCGTACCGCGCCGGCGCAGCTCGTCCACGGTCGGCTGGAGGACGGTCTCCATGACCTCGTCCACCAGCTTCGGGTCGGCCCACGGAAGCGGGGAGTACGCGCCCATGCCGCCGGTGTTCGGGCCCTCGTCGTTGTCGAGGGCCCGCTTGAAGTCCTGGGCGGGCTGGAGCGGCAGCACCGTCCTGCCGTCGGTGATGGCGAAGAGGGACACCTCGGGGCCGTCGAGGTACTCCTCGATGACGACACGCTCACAGGCGAGGGCGTGCTCGCGTGCGGCGTCGAGGTCGCTGGTGACGACGACACCCTTGCCGGCGGCGAGACCATCGTCCTTGACGACGTACGGGGCGCCGAAGGCGTCCAGGGCCTCGTCGATCTCCTCGGGCGTGGTGCAGACGTAGCTGCGGGCCGTGGGCACGTTCGCCGCGGCCATCACATCCTTGGCGAAGGCCTTGGAACCCTCCAGCTGCGCCGCCTCCCGGCTGGGACCGAAGCAGGGAATGCCGGCCGCGCGCACGGCGTCGGCGACACCGGCGACGAGCGGCGCCTCCGGGCCGACGACGACCAGGCCGACGCCCAGCTCGGTGGCCAGGCGTGCGACGGCGGCACCGTCCAGGGCGTCCACCGGGTGCAGCTCGGCGACCTCGGCGATGCCGGCGTTGCCGGGGGCGCAGTGCAGAGCGGTGACGTCGGGGTCGAGGGAGAGAGAGCGGCACAGGGCGTGTTCGCGGGCGCCGCCGCCGATGACGAGGACCTTCACGGAACGCAAGCCTAGCCCGCGCCACGCGTGGCACCTTGTGCGGGCCGCCGAACCCCGCGCCCTCACTCGTTCGTATATTCCTCCACCACCGTAGCGCCCAGCTCCCGCACGATCAGGTCGTGACCGGACAGCGCCGACTCGACCAGGTCCGGATCGTCCGCCTCCGGGGTGTCGTCCTCCGGAGCGACCGGGGCGACGGGGGACGACTCGGGAGCCGCCGCACGGGACGTCTCGAGTGCCGGGGCCGGGGCGGCCGGGGCCTGCGGTGCGTACGCCTGCTGCGGCGCGGGCTGCGCGGGGCGCGGCTGCGGTGCCGCGGCGCGGCCCGCACCGGACGGCCGGTCGCCGCCGCCCGCCCCGCCGGACGGGTCGACGACGGCCTCGATCTTCCACTGCATGTTGAACTGCTCGGCCAGGACCTGCCGCAGCACGTCCTCGCTGCCGCTGCTCGCGAAGTTGTCCCGGGCGCCGGCGTTGAGGAAGCCGAGCTGGAGCGTGGTGCCGTCGAAGCCCGCGACCTGGGCGTTCTGGCTGAGCAGGATCCAGGTGAACCGTCGCCGGTTCTTGACGGCGTCGAGGATGTTCGGCCACATGTTCCGCACCTGGGCGGCGCCCTGCGCCATGCCGGGCGACACACCCGCCGGCGGTCCGGCCGCGGGTGCGGGCGCCGCCGGAGCGGGCTGCTGCGGCCGTCCCTGCCCGGGCGCGGCAGCGCTGGGCCAGGCCCCGGGAGCGGTCTGCCCGGCACCCCCACCGGGCGCCGCCGCCGTCGGCCAGGCCCCGGGGCGAGGGCCCTCGGCCCGGGGCGGCGCGGACTGCTGCGACGGCTGGGCCTGCGCGCCGCCCGTCGTCGGCCATGCGCCGGGACGTCCGCCCTGGCCGTCGGCCGCGGGCTGCTGCGGCGTACCGGAACCGGCGGGCCAGGTCCCCGGGCGGGAGCCCTCGGCCTGGACCGGCGCCGCGGGCGCGCCCGCCCGGGCAGCCGGGGCACCCCCCGCGGCCGGCCACGCGCCGGCTTCCTGCGCACCGGCATCGGGACCGGCCGCGGCCGGGACGCCGGGCGCGGCAGGCGCGGGGGCACCCGCACCGCCTCGTGCCGCCGCGCGGGCCGCGGCAGGACCGCCGCCCGGCGGGACCTGGGGCATCGGGGCATGGGCCTCCGGCCCCGGGACGTAGCCGATCGTCACGCCCGCTCCACCCGGCGCGAACGCGGCGCCCCGCTCCAGGCGGTCCAGCCTGGCCTGCACCGAACGCTCGTCGTCGTACGCCGCGGGCAGCAGCACCCGGGCGCAGATCAGCTCCAGCTGGAGCCGCGGCGAGGTGGCGCCGCGCATCTCCGTCAGTCCCGCGTTCACCAGGTCCGCGGCCCGGCTGAGCTCGGCAGCGCCGAACACGGACGCCTGTGCCTGCATGCGCTCGATCACATCGGCGGGGGCGTCGACGAGGCCCTTCTCCGCCGCGTCAGGCACGGCGGCCAGGATGACCAGGTCGCGCAGCCGCTCCAGCAGGTCGGCGACGAACCGGCGCGGGTCGTTGCCTCCCTCGATGACACGGTCCACGACCTCGAAGGCCGCCGCCCCGTCGCCCGCCGCGAAGGCGTCCACGACGGAGTCGAGGAGCGAGCCGTCCGTGTATCCGAGCAGGGCCGTGGCCATGGCGTACGTCACACCGTCCGTGCCCGCGCCGGCCAGCAGCTGGTCCATGACGGACATGGAGTCACGCACCGAGCCCGCGCCGGCCCGTACGACCAGGGGCAGCACGCCGTCCTCGACCGGGATGGCCTCCTTGGCGCACACCTCCGCGAGGTACTCGCGCAGGGTCCCCGGCGGCACCAGGCGGAACGGGTAGTGGTGCGTACGCGACCGGATCGTGCCGATGACCTTCTCGGGCTCGGTGGTCGCGAAGATGAACTTGAGGTGCTCCGGTGGCTCCTCGACCACCTTCAGCAGGGCGTTGAAGCCCGCCGAGGTGACCATGTGCGCCTCGTCGATGATGTAGATCTTGTACCGGCTGGCTGCCGGCCCGAAGAAGGCCTTCTCCCGCAGCTCACGGGCATCGTCCACACCACCGTGCGACGCGGCGTCGATCTCGATGACGTCGATCGACCCCGGCCCGTTCCGCGCCAGGTCCCGGCAGGACTGACACTCCCCGCACGGCGTCGGCGTCGGCCCCTGCTCGCAGTTCAGGCAGCGCGCGAGGATACGCGCACTGGTCGTCTTGCCGCATCCGCGCGGTCCGCTGAACAGGTACGCGTGATTGACCCGGTTGTTGCGCAGGGCCTGCTGCAACGGGTCGGTGACATGCTCCTGCCCGATGACCTCGGCGAAGGACTCCGGGCGATAGCGGCGGTACAGCGCAAGGGACGACACACATACGAGGTTATCCGGGCCCGCTGACAACGGGCCCCGCCGAACGCAAGCGCCCCTCACGCACCCGCCAGAGCCGACCTACCCTTGCTGCCTTCCGGCCCTGGGGGAGTTCAGTCAGATAGCGCCACGTGAGGGGCTGCGCCCAGCCTACCCGATCTCACTGCGAACGAACGAGTTCGCAAGCACCCTTCCGAGTCATGTACTGTTTGCCGCGGAGGATTCGCCTAGAGGCCTAGGGCGCACGCTTGGAAAGCGTGTTGGGGGCAACCCCTCACGAGTTCGAATCTCGTATCCTCCGCCAGTGCCTCACCGGGCACGATGTCGAAGGGCCCCACTGCTTGCAGTGGGGCCCTTCGACGTTGGTCGACCAGCTCGTCGCCCGCCTGAAGGCGGACGGGGAGGACCTGGCCCGGACGACAAGCCAGGCTTCGGTTACTCGGAGGGTGTCGGCGATGTCTCGCATCTCCGGGGCCCAGCGCCAGGCGCGGGCTGCCACGCTCGACAGGTAGGCGGAGGACCAAGTGACAAGAAGCAATCTGACGCCCGGAGGGCCACCGCCCTGGTCTCAGTTCCGGTCTCATTCACCCGTCCAGCACCGTAGTTACACGGCGACGAGGCGCACCCTGTCACCGCACAGCTTCGCCATGTCGTCGATATCCGAGGTGAGCATGACGACCGGGCGGCGCTGCCGCAGTGCCATCTCGGCCACGACCGCGTCGATGGCGTATTTGTGACCATGCAGCCCGGCATTGATCAGCATCGCCGAGGCGGCCTTGGCCTCCTCATCGCCGATAGGCACGATCCTCACTCCGGACAGCACCCAGGCAAGCCGCGCCTTGTCGGTCCCACGATGCACCGCTTCGATGATGGTGAGTGCGCTGATGACGACTTCCATCCCCCGCTTGCGGGCTTCGGCGATGAGGGCGACGACGGGTTCGTCATCACCGACGAACTTCGACAGGCCCTCGCAGTCGAGAACGAGGGTGCCTTCGTGGCTCAGCCTGCGGCGGGCCACTGCACCTCCTCGGCGAACACTTCGTCGAAGATGCGTCGTGCGCACTCCTGCTCGCGTTCGGAAATCGGCCCCTTGCGGCGTTCGTAGTCGGCCAGGTACTCGTCCAGGATCTGACCGCGCAGCTCACGCTCCACCGCTGCGGTGATGAAGGCGGAGAACTCACGCTTGCCGACCCGTCGGCGGATCGCCTCGGCCGTCCCCTCGGGAAGAGAAAGGCTCACTCTGGTAGCGGGTCCTTCGCCGACACTGTACGAAATCTCACCCATGCAGCGAGATTATCAAACAAGTAGGAATGAGGGGCCACCTCGGCCTTCACAAGGCACAGCCGCCCGCGGCCCTGCGACCTGATGGAGCCGCCCCACGCTCCGCTCCGCCGCAGGTCAGAACGCCGCCGCCGCCCCGCCCCGCCCCGAACACCCAGACGAACATGTGGAAAGCGCGTTGGGGGCAACCCCTCACGAGTTCGAATCTCGTATCCTCCGCCACCGCCCTCCAGGGCAGATGAAGGCCCCGCCCGACTCGCCGGTCGGGTTGGCGCCACCGCGGCTGAGCATCGCGCGCGCCGGGACCCGCGCCCGCATGACATGCGTCACAGCGAACTGCGGAACTAGGGCTGCCCGATAGTAGATGACGCGTGGGCGACATATGAGATTCGTCCATATCAATATGGACATTCACCTCAGGGGTTTGATCACTTTCGGTCCGCTCGAAACTTTCGCCCGTTTATCGGGCGTATACGCACTTCTGACGCGGCAACAGCACTTCCCACAAAGTCCCCGTGGCCGGCCAACATGCCCGGGTGTCCTTTTCAAGAACTCCGCGCGCTACGAACCGAGGTAGTAAAAACGCTCTTTGCCCTGTGCATGCAGTGGTTCTAAGAATGGCGACCGCAAGGCGTCTCCGCAGCTCAGGCACAGGTCTGTGCAGAGCCGACCGCATCCGGGGCGCTCCGCGAAAACCAATGAGGTCACGCATGAGCAAGCATCGCAGGAAGACGCGCTACCGGAAGACAGCCATCGCCGCCGTCGCAATTTGTGCCGTCGGTGTGCCCTCCGCCGCCATGGCCTGTTACGGGCCGCAGGAGAACGAGGCGGGTCGGCCCTACGGCGACTGGAAGAGCGCGGACGGTCATGGGAAGACCGCGGACTCCGAGCAATGGTGGACTCAGCGGGCCGGATGGGGCGGCCAGAAGCCGGCTCCGGGATCGCCGCAGGCGCCCAGCACCTCTCCCGGCACTCCCAGCGCTCCGAGTACGCCGAGCCCTCCGAACACCCCCAGTACCCCGAGCAACCCCAGCGCCCCCAACACCCCCAGCACTCCCAGCACGCCGAGCACCCCCAACACCCCCAGCACGCCGAGCACCCCCAGCACGCCGAGCACCCCCAGCACTCCCAGCACGCCGAGCACTCCCAGCACGCCGAGCACCCCCAACACCCCCAGCGCCCCCAGCACTCCCAGCACCCCCAACGCCCCCAACGCCCCCAACACCCCCAGCGCCCCCAGCACGCCGAGCACCCCCAGCGCTCCGGCGGCCGGCACCCCGGCGTCCGGGGACGTGGCCCGCGTGGTCGCGCTCGTCAACAGCGAGCGCGGCAAGGCCGGATGCTCGCCGCTGACCGTGAACGCGAAGCTGACCAAGGCCGCCCAGGATCACAGCGCGGACATGGCGGCCCACAAGAACATGTCGCACACGGGCTCCGACGGATCGTCCCCGGGTGACCGGATCCAGCGTGCCGGTTACAGCTGGAGCACCTACGGCGAGAACGTCGCCTACGGCTACAGCACCCCCGAGAGCGTGATGGCGGGCTGGATGTCCAGCCCCGGTCACAAGCAGAACATCCTGAACTGCTCCTTCAAGGAGATGGGCGTCGGCCTCGCGCAGCCCGGCAGCTACTGGACGCAGGACTTCGGAACGGCCCGCTGACGGGCTCGCCTTCCTCTGCCACGGACGAAGGCCGGACCGTTCCACGGTCCGGCCTTCGTCGTCGGTCCGCCGGTACGGACCTTGCTCCGTGCGGCCCGCCACGAGCGGCGCGGCCGCCGCCGCGCGGCGATCATCGGAACATGGACAAGACCCTTCGCCTCGCCCAGCAGCCCGAGGCGGACGAGTTGCTCGGCCGCAGTCCCCTGGCGGCGCTCGTCGGCATGCTGCTGGACCAGCAGGTTCCGATGGAGTGGGCGTTCACCGGGCCGTACACCATCGCGCAGCGCCTGGGCGAGGACGATCTGGACGCGCGCGAGATCGCCGTGTACGACCCTGAGGAGTTCGCGGCGCTGCTGTCGGCGAAGCCGGCCGTGCACCGCTATCCGGGGGCCATGGCCGGACGGGTGCAGAGGCTGTGCCAGTACCTGGTCGAGCACTACGACGGGGACGCGGACGCGGTGTGGCGTGACGTGGGCACGGGGGCCGAGCTGCTGAAGCGGCTGAACGATCTGCCCGGGTTCGGCAAGCAGAAGGCACAGATCTTCCTGGCGCTGCTGGGCAAGCAGCTTGGGGTGCGGCCGAAGGGCTGGCGCGAGGCGGCCGGGGCGTACGGGGAGGCGGGCTCCCACCGTTCGGTGGCCGACATCACCGGGCCGGAGTCGCTGGCCAAGGTGCGTGCGTACAAGCAGGAGATGAAGCGGGCGGCCAAGAGCGTCAAAAGTTAATGGCGTATTCCACTTGTGACACGAGTGTTCACAGAAGTCACCGCGATCGCTAGCTTTCCCTCACATTCGTTCGCACTGGAAGGACCCCTGTGAACGCGACATCTCGCAGAGCCATGGCCCTTACGGCCGCCGCCGCTCTCGCCACCCCGCTGCTGCTGGCCGCCGGCTCTCCCGCCTCCGCGACACCCGACCCCGGGAAGGCTGCCGAGCATCTGGCCCGGAAGCTGGTCCACGACTCGTCCGCCGAGGGTGCGTACAAGCATCTGCGGAAGCTCCAGTCCATCGCCGACGCCAACGGCGGTAACCGGTCGGCCGGTTCGCCGGGCCACGAAGCCTCCGCGAAGTACGTGCACGACCTGTTGGAGAAGGCCGGCTACCAAGTCTCCTACGAGACCTTCGACTTCACCTTCATCGAGACGCAAGCCGAGAAGCTGTCCGTGGTCTCCCCGGCGCCGCGCGACATCGCGATACGGGCGATGTCGTACACCAAGTCCACCCCGGTGGGCGGCATCAGGGCCGCGGTGACCGCGGTCCCGGTGGACGCCACCACCGGCTGCGAGCCCGGCGACTACGCGGCCGGCGCATTCACCGGGAAGATCGCACTGATCAAGCGTGGCGGTTGCACCTTCGCGGAGAAGCAGGCGACCGCGGCCGGCGCGGGAGCGGTCGGTGCGGTCATCTACAACAACACCGCGGGCGACCTGAACGGCACCCTCGGCGGCCCGGAGGCCGGGAGGATACCCACCGGCGGCATCACCCAGGCCGACGGTGAGGCGCTGGCCGCCGCGGCCGCCGCCGGCGAGGTGACGCTCTCCCTGGACATCCGTCAGCTCCAGGAGGTGCGCACCACCAAGAACGTGATCGCCGAGACCAAGGGCGGCGACGCGGCCAACACCGTGATGCTCGGCTCGCACCTGGACTCGGTGGCGGCCGGCCCCGGCATCAACGACAACGGCTCGGGCTCCGCCGGTCTTCTCGAAGTCGCGCTGGAGCTCGCCCAGACCCACAAGAAGCCCGCCAACAAGGTGCGCTTCGCCTGGTGGTCGGCGGAGGAGCTGGGGCTGCTCGGCTCGCAGGCGTACGTCGACGAGCTCACCGAGGCGCAGCGCAAGGACATCAAGCTGTACCTCAACTTCGACATGATCGCCTCGCCGAACTTCGGTCAGTTCGTCTACGACGGCGACGACTCGGACGGCGTGGGCGCGCCCGCCGGTCCCGAGGGCTCGGCCCAGCTGGAGAAGGGCATCACCGACTTCCTCGACAGCCAGGGCAAGCCGCACGAGGGCACCGACTTCACCGGCCGCTCGGACTACGGTCCGTTCATCGCGGTCGGCATCCCGTCCGGCGGTACGTTCACGGGCGCCGAGGGCATCAAGACCGCGGACCAGGCCCGGAAGTTCGGCGGTCGGGCCGGGGTCGCGTACGACTCCTGCTACCACGCCGAATGCGACAACCTGAAGAACATCGACATGTCGGCCTTCGACACCAACGTCGATGTGATCGCGAACGCGGTCGGCACCTACGCGTACGACCTGAGCTCGCTGAGCAAGCAGGTCCCGTTCGTCTCCACCAAGGGTGACGCGGGCAGCGGCGGCGGTCTGCACGAGGACCACGACCACGTCGCGGAGTAACACCCCACCGGCCCGCCGCCGGCGCGATCTGCGTCCGCGGCGGGCCGTACCGGACCGCGAGCGGGTCCCGGACCGGGTGCGGAGCCGGTGAAAACGTGGCCCGCGACGCTCTTCACGACGGGGTCCACGGCGGCGGGTTCACCGGAAGGGGTACTTCCACTCATATTCCTCTCCCGTTATGACGCTGTTTGCCACTTTTGCGTTACCGTCGCATGGCTGCGCCCGGAGGCCCCGGCCCGGTAGGCTTTCCGTGTGATCTTCAAGCGCATCGGCAACGGGCGGCCGTACCCCGACCACGGCCGGGAAAGCACCCGGCAGTGGGCGGACGTCGCGCCGCGCCCGGTCCGCCTCGATCAGCTCGTGACCACCAAGGGGCAGTTGGACCTCGAGACACTGCTCGCCGAGGACTCCACCTTCTACGGTGATCTCTTCGCCCATGTGGTGAAGTGGCAGGGCGACCTCTATCTGGAGGACGGTCTGCACCGAGCCGTACGCGCGGCGCTCCAGCAGCGTCAGGTGCTGCACGCGCGGGTCCTCGAGCTGGACTGAACACTCGGCCCACTGGGCCTTTCGGGTCAGCCTCACCCGATCCGATGATCATTTGGTAGGTATCGCGGGGTGGTCGGATTACGCTGCGCCCATGAGCATGCTCACACCCCCCGGCATGGGCGGCGAATACCGCATCAAGGGTGACAAGTACCCGAGGATGCGACGGCCCCGCCATCGCCGCAGGATCGTTCTGACGATCCTGGCGTGTGTCGTGGCCCTCGGTCTGGCCGGATGGGGAACGGTGCAGCTCGTCGGCGTATTCACGGGCGGCGAGCAGAAGACCACGGCCGGCGGCCGCAAGGCGGACTGCAAGCCCGACCCCACCCCGGTCGCGTCCGCCGCACGCATACTGCCGACGCCGGCCCAGATCACGGTGAACGTCTACAACGCCACCCCGCGCGGCGGACTCGCCAAGACCACCGCCGACGAGCTGAAGGCCCGCGGCTTCGTCATCGGCAAGGTCGGCAACGCCTCGGTGGAGTACGACAAGAAGGTCCCCGGCACCGGCATACTGCTGGGCGCCCCCGGCGCGTACGAGGGGGCCTTCCGTGTCCTCGGCACGCAGGTACGGGGCACCCAGCTGAAGGCCGACACCCGCACCACGGAGGATGTCGACCTCATCATCGGTACGGCCTTCACGGCGCTCACCGCGAGGCCGGCGGCGGACCAGGCTCTCTCGGCGCTCAACTCGAAGCCGACGGCGCCGAAGCCGGGCTGCCAGCCCCAGGCGTCCTAGAAGCGCCCTGAAGATCTTGGAATCACGCCCGGCTTGAACCGGTTCATGGCGATTGACATTTACTGGCAATCCGGGGCGAGTCAGGCGGCCGGAGCAAGATCTTCATCGGTCTTCCAGGGGGTGTCCCGGCAGATCATGCCGGGACACCTCTCAGTCCGCCGACCCGTACATGCGGTCGCCCGCGTCGCCGAGGCCCGGGACGATGTAGCCGTGCTCGTTGAGGCGCTCGTCGACCGAAGCCGTCACGACGGTCACCGGCGTGCCCGCCAGTTCGCGCTCCATCACCTCGACGCCCTCCGGCGCCGCCAGCAGCACCACCGCGGTCACATCGTCCGCGCCGCGCGCGATCAGTTCCTGTATCGCGGCGACCAGGGTGCCGCCGGTGGCCAGCATCGGGTCGAGGATGTACACCTGGCGGCCGGAGAGGTCCTCCGGCATCCGGGTGGCGTACGTCGACGCCTCCAGCGTCTCCTCATTGCGGATCATGCCGAGGAAGCCCACCTCGGCCGTCGGCAGCAGCCGCACCATGCCGTCGAGCATGCCCAGGCCCGCGCGCAGGATCGGCACGACCAACGGGCGGGGGTGGGACAGCTTCACGCCCGTGGTGCCCGAGACCGGGGTCTGGATGTCGACCTGCTCGGTGCGGACGTCCCGGGTGGCCTCGTACGCGAGCAGGGTGACCAGCTCGTCGGCCAGGCGCCGGAAGGTCGGGGAGTCGGTGCGCTTGTCACGCAGCGTGGTGAGTTTGTGCGCCACCAGCGGGTGGTCGACGACATGGATCCGCATGGCCACCACATTAGGCCCTGTCCGGCCGATCATGCCGGACAGGACCTGACCGGGCTCGGGACCGGTTGGCTCTGGCGCCGACCGGCCATCCGGAGGGAAGGTGGGGGCGTACGGCGGAACCCGGCTCCGGGGTGGTGGGGCCGATGCCGGACCATGAACAGCGGCAGGACGAACAGGACGAACGGCAGGAGGGCGACGCGGACCGAAGGCGGCGCCGCGCGCGGTTTCTCCGCGAATTGAACGAGGCCGAAGCGCTGCGCGACCGGGTGCGGCCACGCAGGGCCCGGGCGGCCCGAATGCGCCAGGCCATGCACATGCGTACGTTCCGCTGGTGAAACTCGCCCCACGACGCAAGAGCGGAAGACCTCTCGGAAAGCCGAGGTTTCTGCCACGATGCCGATTGGGCGGGACTCGAAAGAACGCTTCCGCCTCAAACCTCCGGCCGGGGGGACCCCCAACCGGCACGCCTATGACCAGTGGGAGAGTCACGGTGTACTTCGCCGCACTGCTCGCGCGCACCGAAGACGGGTGGGAAGCGAGCGACACGGAACTCGACGATGTGGAGACCCTGTCGGATCTGGCAGAACTGGCCCGTGAGGCGTCAGTGGACGACGACACGGTGATCGCCTTCATCGAGCAGGAGGATGCATGGTTCGGCGTCGTCCGGGTGGACGGCGAGGACGATCCTCGTGTCTACGTCTCGGATGCCGCCGCCGCAGCCCGGTCCTCGTACGGAGCAATGCTCACCGATGAGCTGCTCGGCAAGGACGAGGACGAGGACGACGACCTGGACGCGCTCGACCTCGACGGTACCGAGGACGGTGAGCCCGAGCCCGAGGAGGAGGACTCTCCGGCCCCGGCCGAGGTGATCCCGGCGGGCCCGGTCGGGGACGCCGACGTCCTCTCGGACCTCGGTGTATCCGCCAAGGAGCTGCGGGCGCTCGACACGGACGCGCTCGGCCAGATCGCCGACATGCTGGGCGCCGCCGAGATCCTGGAGGCTGTCCGCTAGTGACGGACCTGGTGACAGCGCCCTGGGAGGCGCCCATGCGCCTCGCCCTGGAGGAGGCTGCACGCGCGGAGCCGGCCGGTGACGTGCCGGTAGGCGCCGTCGTGCTGGCCCCGGACGGCTCGCTGCTCGCGACCGGCCACAACGAACGCGAGGCCACGGGTGACCCGACCGCGCATGCCGAGGTGGTGGCGATCAGGCGGGCTGCCGCGAAGCTCGGCGAGTGGCGGCTCACCGGCTGCACTCTGGTGGTCACCCTGGAGCCGTGCACGATGTGCGCGGGCGCGATCGTGCTGTCGCGGGTGGACCGGGTGGTCTACGGGGCGCGCGACGAGAAGGCCGGCGCGGCGGGCTCGCTGTGGGACGTCGTACGGGACCGGAGGCTCAACCACCGGCCGGAGGTGATCATCGGCGTCCTCGAGAAGGAGTGCTCGGACCGGCTGACGGCCTTCTTCCGGGAGCGGTGAGGAGGGCCACGGCGTCCGGGGTTGCGAAGCACTGCCCACCATCGGCTAGGATCTCTCCCGGTAGTGTGTCCGAGTGGCCGAAGGAGCTCGCCTCGAAAGCGAGTATGGGGCAACCCATCGGGGGTTCAAATCCCTCCACTACCGCTCTCTTCGAAGGGCCCCGACGATGTCGGGGCCCTTCGGCTTTCCGCTTCCCCTTTCCGCTTCCCCTTTCGCCGAACGCCTGTCCGGATAGACTCACGCCACAGGGCAGTGCATTCCGAGGAGGGGCGTGGCGGTGCAAGCGAGGAAGGTCGCTCTCTTCTGCGTCATCATCTTCGTGCTGTACACGATCATCACTTCCCCCAAGGAGTCCGCGGACATGGTGGGGATAGGGTTCAAGGGCATTTCCGACGCCGCGAAGGGCATCGGCGAGTTCATGACCGAGCTGGTGCGCTGACCCCCAAGGAGTTCCCTTGATCCGTCATCTGGTCCTCTTCAGGCTCAACGAGGGCGTATCGCGTGACGAGCCGCGCGTCACCGAGGGCGTGAAGGCCTTCCAGGAGCTCGGCGGGCTCATCCCCGAGCTGGAGTTCTGGGAGTGCGCCTGGAACATCACCGACCGGCCGATCGCCTACGACTTCGCGATCAACTCCGCGGTGCACGACAAGGACGCGCTGAAGAGCTACCTCGAGCACCCGGCCCACCAGGCCGCGGCGGGCCGGTGGCGCGAGTTCGCCACCTGGGTGATCGCCGACTACGAATTCTGAGCCCGAATGGCTTCCCGGCCCCGCGCCTTCACGGGTGCGGGGCCTTTGCCGTATCCATGGTCGATTACGCTCGAAGAAGCCTCTACTTTCTCCCAACTTGCCCTCAACACGGCGTTATACGGTGCTTGCACACAGTGCACATGTCTTGTGATGCTATGACCGCTTTTGACGGATCAGTCGACCCACACGGACCGAGAAGGGGTGGCGTGACGTGCCGGCCAGTACTGCGCCTCAAGCGCCGCCCCAGAACGAGAACGAACCCCGTGGCGGCAGCCGGGGTGCCGACACCCGGGCCCTGACCCAGGTGCTCTTCGCGGAGCTCAAGGAGCTGACGCCGGGCACCCCCGACCACGCCAAGGTGCGCGCCGCACTGATCGAGGCGAACCTCCCGCTGGTGCGGTACGCGGCGATCCGCTTCCGTAGCCGCAACGAGCCGATGGAGGACGTGGTCCAGGTCGGCACGATCGGGCTCATCAACGCCATCGACCGGTTCGACCCGGACCGTGGGGTGCAGTTCCCGACCTTCGCGATGCCGACCGTGGTCGGCGAGATCAAGCGCTATTTCCGGGACAACGTACGGACCGTCCATGTGCCGCGACGGCTGCACGAGCTGTGGGTCCAGGTCAACGGCGCCACCGAGGACCTCACCACGATCCATGGCCGCACCCCCTCGACCGCCGAGATCGCCGAGCGGCTGAAGATCACCGAGGAGGAGGTGCTGTCCTGCATCGAGGCGGGACGCTCCTACCACGCCACCTCCCTGGAAGCGGCCCAGGAGGGCGACGGACTGCCCGGCCTGGTGGACCGGCTCGGTTACGAGGACCCGGAGCTGGCCGGAGTCGAACACCGTGATCTGGTCCGGCATCTGCTCGTACAACTGCCGGAGCGGGAACAGCGGATCCTGCTGCTCCGCTATTACAGCAATCTCACACAGTCCCAGATCAGCGCGGAATTGGGAGTTTCCCAGATGCATGTGTCGCGGCTGCTCGCCCGCAGCTTCGCGCGACTGCGATCCGCAAATCGAATCGATTCCTGACCGGAACGAGTGATCCCGGCCAGTGGCCGAAAAGCCGCACACCCCCTCTTTCCTGCGCAGATTTGTCGACTTGACGCTACAGCGTGTTGCCGACATGTGACATTCTGCTGGAACCGTGTTTGCCGCAGCCCCACCGCCGG
The DNA here is from genome assembly GCF_039536205.1 of Streptomyces sannanensis. Lineage (GTDB taxonomy): Bacteria > Actinomycetota > Actinomycetes > Streptomycetales > Streptomycetaceae > Streptomyces > Streptomyces sannanensis. The sequence goes on from NZ_BAAAYL010000001.1 coordinate 3,363,654, forward strand.
TATTCAGGTGGAGGCTGCATCCCTCCGACGGGAGCGGCCAACGCGACCGTCCGCGACCTCAAGGGGGTGGCATGTCCGCAGAACAGGGCAGCTCGAAGGTGCTCACCAAGGACGCACCTGACGGGCTCGGCCACGCGCCGGAGCCGCTGATGCCCCGGCCGGAGGCCATCGACACCCGTACTCTGTCCCGTTCCCTGTTCCTGCGGCTCCGCGCTCTGGACGCACAAGGAACGGACAGCCCCGAGCGTACGTATGTACGAGACACGCTCATCGAGCTCAACCTGCCGCTCGTGCGCTACGCCGCCGCGCGGTTCCGCAGCCGCAACGAGCCGATGGAGGACATCGTCCAGGTCGGCACGATCGGGCTCATCAAGGCGATCGACCGGTTCGACTGCGAACGGGGCGTGGAATTCCCGACCTTCGCGATGCCCACGGTCGTCGGCGAGATCAAGCGCTTCTTCCGTGACACCTCATGGTCGGTCCGGGTGCCGCGCCGGCTCCAGGAGCTGCGCCTCGCCCTGACGAAGGCCAGCGACGAGCTGTCCCAGAAGCTCGACCGGTCGCCGACGGTCCCCGAACTCGCCTCCGTGCTGGGCGTGTCGGAGGAGGACGTGGTCGACGGGCTGGCGGTGGGCAACGCCTACACCGCCTCGTCCCTCGACTCGCCCTCGCCGGAGGACGACGGCGGCGAGGGATCGCTCGCGGACCGGCTGGGGTACGAGGACAGCGCCCTGGAGGGAGTGGAGTACCGCGAGTCGCTCAAGCCCCTGCTGGCCAAACTCCCACCGCGCGAACGGCAGATCATCATGCTCCGCTTCTTCGCGAACATGACGCAGTCGCAGATCGGCGAGGCGGTCGGCATCTCGCAGATGCATGTGTCCCGGCTGCTGACCCGGACCCTCGCCCAGCTGCGGGCCGGGCTCATCTCCGACTGAGGCTCCATCTCTCCTGCTTGACGGGGCATCAGTACGGGATCGCGGCGCGGCGACTGGCGTGCCGAGTGAGCCGAAGGGGCGCGCGGCTGTCGAAAGAGAGAGCGCGGAGGGCCGCGAGGTACGAGCGACTCGAGCACGGTCGACCGTCGACAGCCGCTTGAGCGCCCCGGAGGTGAACCGAGCAGATGCGCGCCCGGCGACTCGGAGGGGAAGACGCCGGCCGCATCCGGTGCGCCGGGGGCGCCATGGGTGCTCGACACGCCCCGGGGACCGGTACGCATTCCGGCCCGGGGCCCTGGGCATGAGCCGTCGGGTCAGCTCAGCGCGAGCCAGCCGACCACGGCCAGGATCACCACGGCGGCGACGACACCGAGGATCAGCCCGACCCGCGGCCCGGCCGGCGCGGCCGCCTGCCGCTGCCGCTGCGGGGCGCCGTCGTCGACGAAGGCCCGGAACATCTGGGTGCTGCCCGCCGGGTCGTAGTTGCCCTCGGGGCCCTGCGGGGCTTGGTGGTTGTGTGCCATGAGCCAGGACCCTAGCGAAGTCCGGAGTTCGACCCAACCCCGGCCCCGGGGGCCTTGCCGCCCGGCCGGGGCCCGCTGCGCGTTGACCGGCACCATGCGAAGCCTTCGCCCCACGTGAGCGCGGACGCTACAGCGGCTACCTCGGCGCGGTCTTCGCCGTCGCGACCGTCGGCGGTCCGCTGCTGGGCGGTGTCATCAGGGACACCGACTGGCTGGGCTGGCGCTGGTGCTTCTACGTCGGCGTGCCGTTCGCGGTCCTCGCGCTGATCGTGCTGCAGAAGACCCTCAGGCTCCCGGTCGCGAAGCGGAAGGCCAAGGTCGACTGGGCGGGTGAGCGCGTACGGTCACGGCGTCGGTGACGTCTTCCTCTACTCGGCGCCCTTCGCGCTGATCGCCTTCCTGCTGACGCTGTTCATCAAGGAGGTCGCGCCGAAGACCACCACCCCGGCGGCCGACACCGCCTGATCAGGACCCGCCGGAGCGGAGCGCCACAAGCGGAGGCACCCCGGCCCGGTGGACCGGGCCCCGTGCCCGGGACGGCAGGCAGGGGACGGCCGGCCGCCCCGGGACGGGGCCCGCACACGTCGTACGTTCCTGCGTGTCCCGGTGCCGCGACCGGCAACGGTGACCGTCGAGGAGCGGCGTCCGGTGCGTGCGATCGCAAGGCGGCCGAAGGCCCTCGTAGCAGCGCTCCTTGGGTTTTCGGCCAACGCAGCGAGCGTGCGTGCCCGGGGGCACCTCTGGGGGAGCGTCGCGACGGGGCAAAGAGGGGCAGTGGACCCAATGCCACTGACTTATCGGCGCGCGCGAGCCTTTGACCTGCGGCGCTGTCCTCACTGGCGGGCTCTGGAAGGCTGCAGGGTCACCGGCATTGGCACTAGACCTGGTGCGCGCTCTTCGCCTCGATGCCCGCGATCAGCAGGTCGAGCGCGAAGACGAAGTCCCGCTCCCGCATCTCCTCCACCGTGTCGCCGCCGCGGGCCTCCATCAGTTCGGTCGCCTCCTCGAAGGTCTCCTGCAACTCCGGCTGCCCGGCGATCGTCCCCATGACCTGGTGGAAGTAGTCGTCCTGGCTGAGACCGGCGGCCGCGCAGCGCTGGGCGAAACGGCCCTCGACCGTGCCGAAGCCGTACACGAACTGGAAAACGGCCGCGAGCGCGCCCGTCCGCCCGCTCATCGGCAGACCGGTCCTGCCCAGGACGTGCTGGATGGCGGCGACGAAGGCCAGCGAGTGCGGTCCGATGTTGAGGTACTCACCGGCGAGCGGCGACACCCAGGGGTGCCCGACCAGCATCCGCCGGTACTCGGTGGTCAGGGCACGCAGCTGGTCGCGCCAGTCCGCGGGGTCGTCCTCGGCCGGCAGGCGCATCTCGCCCATGACCGCGTCGAGGGCGAGCTCCAGCAGGTCGTCCTTGGTGTCGACGTACCAGTAGACGGACATCGCGGTGACGCCGAGTTCCGCGGCCAGGCGGCGCATGGAGAACTTGGCGAGGCCCTCCGCGTCCAGCAGTCTGACCGTGGCCGCGGTGATCTTGTCACGGTCCAGACCGGTGGGCTGGTCGGACTTCCGTCCGCGGGACGCTCTGCTCGCCAGCCACACACTCGTCCGCGCGGGTTGCTTCGCGCGGTCGGCCGCAGTCACCATGGCTCACCTTCCTCCGGAACGGGGCGGTCCGGTCTGCCCGCTTCGATGCTATTGCTCCGCTACCGTCGAGTCTGCCTTTCCCCGAGCTCTCGACTTCGCTCGATTGGGGGGTACCCCCATGGCCCGGCGCAACAGCAGCGCCGCCGGCGGTCCGCCGGCCGGCACGGCCGCGGCACCGACCAGCTGACCGGCCTCCGCACCCGAGGCGAAGGCGTCCTCGATCCGGTCCCGCTCGGCGTGGTCAGGTCGTAGAGCGTGACGCCGTCATCCGGCACTCGCCCCTGCCACAGCAGCTCGGCGAGCGGGGCCTCGCCGTCCACGACGAGCACGCGGACGGGGCTCCCGTCCGGGCGGAGCATCTCGGTTCGCATACCCGCCACACTGCGGGCCGCGTCCGAGAGCCCCTTTCCGGAACCTGTGGATTCCCCGAGCTGAGAAACCCAGCGGATTCACAGGCCGGATCACCGCGGGATTCACAGGCCGAACAGCCGCGCCCCGTTGTCATGACAGACCGCGCGCAGCCAGTCGCCACCGAGTCCGAGCCGCTCCAGCGCCTCCAGCTGGTGCACGTACGGGTATGGGATGTTGGGGAAGTCGCTGCCCAGCACGATCCGGTCCCCGAGGTCCGCCAGCCGGCCCCGCTCCCGCTCCGGGAACGGCATGACGCGCTCGGTGAAGTCGGTGAACGCCATGGTGGTGTCCAGCCGGACCCCTGCGTACCGCTCCGCCAGATCCAGGAAGTCGGTGTACTCCGGCATGCCCATGTGCGCCACCACCAGCCGCAGCCGGGGATGCCGCGCGAGCAGCCGCCCCACCGGCTCGGGCCCGGTGTGCTTGCCCGGCACGGGTCCCGAACCGCAGTGCGTCACCACCGGGATCCCGGCCTCCGCCAGCAGCCCCCACACCGGGTCGAGCAGCTCGTTGTTCGGGTCGTACGCGCCGACCTGGAGGTGCGCCTTGAACACGCGCGCACCGGACTCCACGGCCTCGCGTACGTAGTCCGCGACGCCGTCCTCGGGGAAGAGGGTCGCCGTGTGCACGACGTCCGGGGTACGCGCGGCGAAGCCGGCGGCCCAGTCGTTGAGCCAGGCGGCCATTCCCGCCTTGTGCGGATAGAGCATCGCCGTGAAGGCACGCACGCCGAACTCCCTGAGCAGCGCGAGCCTTTCGTCCTCCTCCTGCCGGTAGGTGATGGGCCATTCCATACCGGTCAGCGGCCCGGCCGCGTCGAAGTACGCCCACACCTTGCGGAGCACCCGCTCCGGCATGAAATGCGTGTGCACGTCCACCAGCCCGGGCAGACCGCACCGCTCCCGGAACCGGCGTACGGCCTCGGCCTCAGCCGCGCTCAAAGCCGTGGCTCCGCTCGACCCGGCCGATGTGGACGCTGTAGCTCTCGTACCACTCGGCGCGGCCACGCCGCTGGGCGCTCTGGTGCTCCAGACGGCTGCGCCACGCGGCGATCGCCTCCTCGTCCCGGAAGTACCCGACGGTGATCCCGATCCCGCCCGGCGTGCGCGCCGTCTCGTACCCCAGGTATCCCGGTATCCCCTCCACCAGCTCCTTCATCCGTTCGGCGGTCTCGCCGTATCCGTTGTCGCCCTCCGTGCGGATGGAGGTGAACACCACGGTGTAGTAGGGCGGTTCGATTCCCGACACGAGTTGATCGCTCATGACGGCCACCCTCCGCCGACCCGCGGGGACCTGTCCAGGTTCTTTGACCGAAGGGATCCGAAAGGGATCCAAGTCTTGACCATCGGGCCGGCGGACTCAGAACAGCCCCTCCTGCACGTCCGGTCCCGCCAGGACCCGCACCGGGACGGTCGTGGGGGCCCCTGCCTCCGCACGGGCCAACTCCCAGCCCGCCATCAGCCGCGTGTCGACGATCAGCACCTCGCCCCGCGGCGAGCGCAGATGAAGATCCGGCCCGGCGGCCGCGACCAGCCGCCCCGCCACGGCCCCGCCGTCCCTCAGCTCGGTGACCACCGCGGTGGCCCCCGGCGCCTGCCCGAGCCCGAAGACCTCCACATGGTCGACGACCCCGCATCCGGCCCGCTCCAGCGACTCCGGCCAGCCCTCCAGCGCCACGGCCCGCCCGTACAGCGCCTCGACCTCCGCCGCCCGCACATCTTCGGGCGGCAGCACGGCCCGGACCGCCCGCTTGTCCGCGTAGGGGATACGGTCCGGCACCCCCAGTGCCGTACGCAGCAGCTCCTCCGTCCGCCGCGCCGCCATCAGCGGCCCCCGGCCCAGCCAGGTGAACGCCACCGCTCCCTGCTCCAGCAGCCGCGCCGGCCCCCGCTCCACGGCGGTGATCCCCACCTTCAGCATCCCGGGCCCGAACCACGCCAGATACACGGCGTACGGCCGCGGATCGTCGGCCATGGTGTCCGCCGCCACCGACCGCGCCCGGTCCAGCCGCGCGCACGCCTCGCACTGCGCGCGCGTCACGCGGGCCGGCACCACGGCCCGCGTGGGGCACGGGTTGCGCCGCACACCCAGGCAGTGCCGCTCCCCGACCGCCCGGAAGGCCGGCTCCTGCCCGTAGGCGAGCGTGCTCGTCCTCTCCCCGCGGTCACCGAGCCAGACCAGCCGCGGTGCACCACCGGACCAGCGCATCCCGGCGCAGCGCCAGCTCACGTCAGCACCACTCCTCCGTACTGCCGCGCTGCGCGGTAATGCCCACCGCGAAGTCGGCGTCGGTCTTCTGCTCGTACTCTTCGGGGTACCAGAAGGAGAGGTAGGCCGTCGCCCCGTCGACGCGCTTGGTGAAGCACTTGCCCTCGGACCGGGCGACCGGCTGCCAGCCCCGCGCCGGGGCGGCCTTGCGGTAGTACGCCTGCAGAGCGGCGGGGGATCCCTCGTACCGGTACGCGCGTTCCACGCTCACGAAGAGGTCGTCGTCATCGCACCCCGAGTACGGCTTTCCCACGCTCTCGGCGCCGTCCGGCGGCGCGTCCAGCACCGACTCCGCCTGCAGGGCCCTTTCGAGCGCGTCCTCCTCCAGCCCGCAGCCGTATACGAGAAGGAAGTACGCCGCCGGCCAGCCGACGAACACCAGGGGCACTGCGAGCACGCCGACAGCCAGCAGGACACCCGTTCGGATCTTCATGCGGCGGAGGCTACAACGCGAGAGGCCCCTGGTGATCCAGGGGCCTCTCGGTGGTGTGCACTCGGCAGGATTCGAACCTGCAACCTTCTGATCCGTAGTCAGATGCTCTATCCGTTAAGCTACGAGTGCTCGGCTCTCCGGCTTTTTCTTGCCGGTCGGCGTTGCGGGAACAACATTACATGACCTGCGCCGCAGCGCGAAATCCATTAGCCAAACCCCTCCTGACCTGCGAAAACACTCTCAGGAGCGGAGAAAGCACCAAAGCCCCGGCCGATGAGGGCCGGGGCTTCGATGTCCGAAAGCGGAGGCGGAGGGATTTGAACCCTCGATGGGCTTTAAGGCCCAAACCGCATTAGCAGTGCGGCGCCATAGACCGGACTAGGCGACGCCTCCAGCGCACCGCGTGCTTGCGCGAGTGGTGCGTGCAGATGATGACACAGCTTGGGGCGGTGTCACCAATCGCCCCCCACGGTACTAGGCCTCCGGGCGCCAGGGCAAAGCCCTTCGCGGCCGGGGTGTCCCTCAGGAGAACGCGGTCCGGTTGCGCAACGCGGCGGAGCCCGCAGCGTTAGAGATGCCGGGGCGGGCGCCGCCCCGGGTCGTACGTCGTCCGTATGCCGTCAGGAGTTCGCATGCTGCGCCGCCTCACCATCGCCGCTGCCGCCGCCACACTGTCCGCGCTGTCCGCCGCGCCCGCCGACGCGTGGCCGCTGCCGGCGGGGCCCGAGCGGCTGACCGTGACCGCCGGGGAGACCGGAAAGCCCGAGTGGGACGGTACGTACGAGTTGGAGTGCGCCCCGGCCGCCGCCGGAACGCATCCGGCGGCGGCGGAGGCGTGCGCCCGACTGCTCGAACTGGCGGCCGGGGAGGCGGATCCGTTCGCGCCCGTGCCCACGGACACGATGTGCACCTTCCAGTACGGCGGACCGGCCACTGCCCGGATCCACGGCACCTGGCGGGGGAAGCCCGTGGACGCCACCTTCAGCCGGTCCAACGGTTGCGAGGTCTCCCGCTGGAACAACCTGGAGCCGGTGCTGCCCGTCGCCGTGGCTTCGTAGAACCGGGCCGGGATGCGCGTGGAAACGGCGGATGTGCGCTCATGCGCACAGAACCCGGCGGAGAGCTCCCCCGTATCCGCCGTCGCGCCCGCATCCCCAGCCCTTAGACTCACTTCAGTGGTTCGGCAAGGTGCAGTAAGCAGGGAGGAACCGTCGTCGTGAGCAGCAGGCCATCCCGAGGCGCTGCTCGCCTCGCAGCCATACTCGACGCACTCCCGGACGGGCTGCTGCTCGTCAACTGCAACGGCACCGTCGTCAACGCCAACACCATCGCCCTGGAGATGTTCGAGACCCCGGGCACGGCGCTCGTCGGGCGCGGGCTGCTGGACCTGCTGCCGGAGTTCGACTCGACGCTGATCCCGGGGTCCATGCGCCGTCCGGAAAAGGGCGACAAGGGCGAACGCGCCAAGTCGGACCGGATGGTCGCGCGGCGCACCGACGGCAGCGAGTTCCCGGCCGGGGTGACCAGCGCGAACCTGGAGGACGGCCGGGACGCCTACAACGACCGGCTGAGCTACACCGGCGACGAACTGCTGATGCTCGTCGTACGCGACCTGTCCGGGACCGTCGACACCGAGGCCGAACTGGCGCGTTCGCAGCGGCAGACCGAGATGATCCTGCGCGCCGCCTCGGAAGGTGTCGTCGGCACGGACACCGAGGGCCGGGTCGTCCTGGTCAATCCGGCCGCGGCGCAGATCCTCGGCCACCGGGCGAGTGGCCTGGGCGGCAAGGAACTGCACCCGCTGATCCTGCACACACGTGCCGACGGCGAACCCTTCCCGTTCGAGGAGTCGCCGCTCGCCGACACCCTCAAGTCCGGGCGCAAGCACCGGGTGCGCGGGCAGGTGCTGTGGACGAAGAGCGGCGCGAAGGTGCCCGTCGACGTGACGACGGCTCCGGTGCGCGACGGGGAGCAGCTCGTCGGCGCGGTGATGACGTTCACGGACCGGCGTCCGTACGAGGAGCAGGCCGCCAAGCACGCGGAAGCCCTGGAGCGCGAGACCGCGCGGTACGACGCACAGGCCGCCAAGCACGCCGAGGTCCTGGAGCGGGAGACCAACCGGTACGACGAGCTGGCCGCCCGGCACGCCCAGCTGATCGCGGTGCTCGGCGGCTCACTGCGCGGGCCTCTGGAGGCACTGCGTGGCGAGCTCGCCACGCTCGCGGCCGACGACGCCGGACAGCTGTGGCCGGAGGCGAACCGGACCCTGCACCATCTGGCCGCCGGATACGCCCGTATGACCACCCTCGTCGACAATGTGCTCGCCTTCCAGCGGCTCGACTCGGGCACCGAGGAGCTGAAGAAGGACAAGGTGCTGCTCGACGCGGTCGTGGCGGCCGCTGTCGACGGCGCGGTGGAACTGATCGGCCCGGGTCGCGCGCAGTTCGCGGTGCATGCGCCGGCCATCGAGGCCGAGGTGGACGCGGGACGGCTGGCCACCGCGCTCGCCCATCTGATCGCGGACGTCGCCGGAGTCGACGCCACGGGCAACGCGCCGGTCATCGCGCTCGGCGGCGGGTACATGGACTCCACGGTCGTGGTCGCGGCGGCGCAGCGCGGTGATGTCGCACGGATCGAGGTCCGCGGGCCGTACGCCGGAGGCGACCCGGTGCACCAGCCGATCGTGCGGGGCATCGTCGAGGCCCATGACGGGGTGCTCCAGACACACTCCGTGCCGGGCATGAGCGGCAACGCGTACGTCCTCGAAGTGCCGCTCGGCACGGGCGCGGGCACAGTCACGGCCCCGGCCGTGGAGGAGAGGCCGGCCGAGCGAGCCGTTCCGGCGCTGCCGGCACAGCAGACCTCCGACACGACGATCGGCGGAGGCAGGCGACGGGCCCGGCGGGCGTCCACGGACGCCTTCCTGGAGAGCTCGCTGAGCCCCGAGACGTCCTCGGAGGGCAGGACTCCGACCGGGCGCCGCAGGGCTGGCCGCAGCGACACCGACGGGGTCGGGATCCACGAGCGCATCCCGGCCCAGCAGGGCGCCGGCGCCGACGCCGTCCCGTCCGGCGGCGGTACCGGGCGGCGGCGCGGGCGGCCCAGCCCCGCCGAGGAGGCACCCGCGGAGGGTGCCGTCGTGACCGCCGCGGAGAGCGCGCGCGACACGGGCCGGCCGGCGCTCGGCACGACGGTGCCGCCGCAGGGCATGCCCGTGGAGGCCGCGCAGTCCGGGACGACGGGACGACGGGCCCGGCAGGCCCCCGAGCAGTCGGCGCTGCCCGCGCTGCCCGCCGCCCCACAGGCGCTTCCGGCTGCCGCAGCGCAGCCCGTGCCGAGCGGGCCGCAGGGCCTGCGCACCACGAAACAGCCGCCGATGCCGGCACCGGTCGCGCCGGAGTCTCCCGACGGCCGCGGCGCGGGCGCGTACAACGGCGCCGGACAGGCAGGCTCGCACCGCGGGACCGGTGACGGCGTCGCCGGACACCCCGCCGACGCGGCCTCGGCGGAGGCCACCCAGCCCGCGCCGGTCGGACGGCGGGCCAGGCGGGCGCTGGCGTCCGCGCCCGCGGAGGCCGCATCGGCCGACGCCGCGGGTGCGCGGACCGCGTTCGCGCTGCCGCCCGCCACGGCCGACCGGGTGCCGCCCACGGCCGGTGAGACAGATGCCTCGCTGCCGGGCCGCCACGACGCCGTGGCGGCCGGCCGGACGCCGTCGCTGCCGCATCCGCAGACCATCAGCAGTACCGGCGCCGTTCCCCTGCCTCCGGCCGTGCCGGTCGGCGATGCCGACTCGACCCAGGGGCGGGCGATCAGCGTCCGTACCCTCGGCCAGGGCGTGCCGTTCGGACAGCAGATCGCCCAGCAGGGCTCCGGCTCCGGAGGAAGGCGCCGCAAGCTCGCCACGCCCCCGGACAGCGAGCGCCGGCCGGAACCGTCCGCCCGCCCCCACCCGCAGCCACAGCCGCTGCTCGATCCGCCCTCCGAGGGCAGGGGACGGGCCTACGCCATAGGGGCGCCCGACGAGGGTGTGGAGGGACCCCAGCCGCTGGACGGGCCGGGCGGCGCGGTGGAGGTCAAGAACCGTCCCGTCCCCCAGCCGGTGGACGACGAACTGCCGCCCGAGCCGCTCGACAACCCGCGCAGGCTGCTGGTGTGGCCCGCACCCGACCCCTCGACCCAGCAGGCACTGGGCGAACGGGGCTACCGTCCCGTCGTCGTGCACTCGCGCGAGGAGGTGGACGCGCAGATCGCCGCGTCCCCGGCGGCCCTGTTCGTGGACCCGCTGACCGGGCCGATCACCCGTAAGGCGCTCCAGTCGCTGCGCGAGGCCGCGGTGGCCGCCGAGGTGCCCGTGCTGGTGACCGCGGGGCTCGGCCAGGCCACCCGGGAGGCGGCGTACGGCGCCGACCCGGCCGTACTGCTGAAGGCACTGGCCCCGCGCGACAGCGAGCAGCATCCGCCGCGCGTGCTGCTGCTCGAGGAACACGAGGAGATCGCGCTGGCGCTGACCGCGACGCTGGAGCGGCGCGGCTTGCAGGTCGCCCGCGCCGGATCGGACGACGACGCGGTAACGCTCGCGACACAAATGCGGCCGAATCTGGTGGTGATGGACCTGATGCTGGTACGCCGCCGCCGGGCCGGAATCGTCGACTGGCTGCGCGCCAACGGCCGGCTGAACCACACCCCGTTGGTCGTCTACACCTCGGCCGGCATCGACCAGGCGGAGCTGCCACGGCTGGCCTCGGGCGAGACGGTCCTGTTCCTGGCGGAACGCTCGACGAACGCCGAGGTACAGGGCCGCATCGTGGACCTGCTGGCAAGGATCGGTACGAACTGAAAGGTGGCCCCGCGAAGCCGCGGGGCCACCGTACGTTTCACGTGGAACCACACGTTTCACGCGGAACGTCAGAAACGCGTGACGTCCAGCTCCCCGTCCGCGTACTTCCTGCGGATCACCTTCTTGTCGAACTTCCCCACGCTCGTCTTCGGCACCGCCGGAATCAGCGCCCACCGCTCCGGCAGCTGCCACTTGGCGATCTTCTCGACGAGGAAGGCCCGCAGCGCCTCGTAATCGGCGCTCGCGCCCTCCTTCAGCACGACCGTGGCGAGCGGCCGTTCGCCCCACTTCTCGTCCGGCACGGCGACGACGGCCGCCTCCGCGACCTCCGGGTGAGCCATCAGGGCGTTCTCCAGCTCGACACTGGAGATCCACTCCCCGCCGGACTTGATGACGTCCTTGGCCCGGTCGGTCAGGGTCAGGAAGCCGTCCGCGCTGATGACTCCGACGTCCCCGGTCTTCAGCCAGCCGTCCTCACTGAACTTGTCGGCGGGCCTGAGCGGTTCGCCGTCCGAGCCGCCGTAGTAGGCGGCCGCGATCCAGGGCCCGCGCACCTCCAGCTCGCCGGCCGACTCGCCGTCCCAGGGCAGGATGTCGCCGCCGGGGCCGACCAGCCGGCCCTCGACACCGGCCGGGAAGCGGCCCTGGGTGATGCGGTACGGCCACTCCTGCTCCGCCGTCAGGCCGCCGGGCGGGTTGGCCATGGTGCCGAGCGGGGACGTCTCGGTCATGCCCCAGGCGTGGCAGAGGCGGACGCCCAGCTTGTCGTACGCCTCCATGAGGGAGGGCGGACAGGCGGCTCCGCCGATGGTGACCCTGGCCATGCAGGAGATGTCGCGCGGGTTGGCGGTGACCTCGGCGAGCAGGCCCTGCCAGATGGTCGGGACGGCGGCGGCGTGGCTCGGCTTCTCGCTCACGATCATCTCGGCGAGCGGCGCGGGCTGGAGGAAGCGGTCCGGCATCAGCATGTTGACGCCGGTCATGAAGGCCGCGTGCGGCAGACCCCAGGCGTTCACATGGAACTGCGGTACGACGATGAGGGAGGTGTCCCTGTCGGTCAGCCCCATCGACTGGGCCATGTTCACCTGCATGGAGTGCAGGTAGACGGAACGGTGGGAGTAGACCACGCCCTTGGGGTCGCCGGTGGTGCCCGAGGTGTAGCACATGGCGGCGGCCGAACGCTCGTCCAGCTCGGGCCAGTCGTAGCCGGTGGGGCGGTCCGCGATCAGCTGCTCGTAGTCGTGCACCCGGGGGCGGGAGCCGTCGAGGACGGAACGGTCGCCGGGGCCGGACACGACCACATGCTCGACCGAGGTCAGCCGCGGCAGCAGCGGGGCGAGCAGCGGCAGCAGCGAACCGTTGACGATGATCACGCGGTCGGCGGCGTGGTTGACGATCCAGACGAGCTGCTCGGCGGGCAGGCGCAGATTGAGGGTGTGGAGCACGGCGCCCATGGAGGGGATCGCGAAATACGCCTCGACGTGTTCGGCGTTGTTCCACATCAACGTGGCGACGCGCTGGTCGCCCTCGACACCCAGCTCGTCGCGCAGGGCGTTGGCCAGCCGGTTCGCGCGCTCGCCCACCTGAGCGAAGCTGCGGCGCTGCGGCTGCCCGGCATCACCGGTCCAGGTCGTGACCTGAGACGTGCCGTGGATCGTCATCCCGTGTTTCAGGATGCGGGTCACGGTCAGCGGTACGTCCTGCATGGTGCTGAGCACGGCGTCCTCCCGGTGGGCGCGCGGTCTGGGTGTGCAGATTCTGCGCACCTACCACGCGGTATGTCACTACCCGGGAGTAGCCGACTGCGGATTCAGCGCACCGGAACCAGCTCCGGGTCCTCGCGGAGCTTGCCCAGCGCACGGGAGACGGCGCTCTTGACCGTACCGACGGAGACACCGAGGACCTGCGCGGTCTGAGCCTCGCTGAGGTCCTCGTAGTAGCGCAGCACCACCATCGCCCGCTGCCGGTCCGGGAGCTTCATGACGGCCCGCCACATCGCGTCGTGCAGCGCCTGCTGCTCCGCCGGGTCGGGGGCCGGGACCGTCTCGGGCTCGGGCAGCTCGTCGCAGGCGAACTCGTCGATCCTGCGCTTGCGCCACTGCGAGGTCCGGGTGTTCAGCAGGGCGCGCCGCACATAGCCGTCGACGGCGCGGTGGTCCTCTATCCGGTCCCAGGCGACATACGTCTTGGCCAGTGCAGTCTGCAGCAGGTCTTCCGCATCGCACGGGTTCGCGGTGAGCGAGCGGGCGGTGCGCAGCAGCACGGGTCCGCGGGCCCGTACGTACGACGAGAACGTCATCCGGGGGCCGGTGGGCCGCGCCCCGTGAAGGGGGGCGTGCGCGGCCTTGGAGGCGCTGGTGCAGACAGGCGTGGTCATGGCTTCCACGCTAGGAGTGGGTACGCCCCCTGGGGATCGACCGCAGGTGCCGAAGCAGGATCCGCCTCAGGTTGTAGGGGTGAGGCAAACCCCACCTCCTGTAGGTGGACGGCGCTCTCAGGGTTCAGCCGTCGTCATGCCGGCGCAGAGGGAATTCGACCATCCGTCAGATGCCCGGACACGGGACGGCCCGGGCAGGCGGCACCGAAGTGCCGTCCACCCGGGCCGTCAGTCACCCCGCGACAGGCGTCCCACAGGACCCGGACCTACCACCAGGGGTAGAAGTTGATCTGGACGTTCCTGCTCGACTGGTCGATCACGGTGTAGGCCGAACCGTTCACCTGCGCGGTGTAGTTCTGGTTGGACGCGCCGGCGCCGGTCGCAACCTGCTGCGAGGTCGAGGAGTTGCCGTGGTTGCTGCCGCCGACACCGCTGCCGGAGATGCTCGCGGCACTCGCGTTGGATCCGGTGTCCGCGAGCGCACCGTTGTCGGCCTGAGCAACTCCCGTGAAGAGAACGGCTGCGAGCGGGAGCGCGGCAACAGCGGCCAGGACGCGGGCGGTACGGGTGCTTGCCATATCATTCCTCCATGAATCACAAGTACGGCTTGTTCCAAGGCAGTTGGCCGACCGCCCCGGACGCTGGACTCGACGTCGCGACACCAGAGTTGCCCACCGAATCCGCCGTGAACCACCCCGGAGGCCCTGATTCCCTCGCAAGCATGAGGAACGTCGGATAAACCTCCTCTTCATCGCCGGACACCCAGCCCAGGCACCCGTCGACCCACCAAACCCATGGCCCGCAAGAGGAAAAGCGTTCCGGCACATTTTCGGCCAAACTTTTCCGCTTCCCTTTTTCGAACATGCGTACGAAAATAGAGCCATGGCCACCATCGACCGGCACGCCGCCACCCTGGCCCTCGCACACGCCCTCACCGCCGCCGAGCGCGGGCTCCCCGTCATCCCCCTGACCCGCCACAAGCTTCCCGCGCTCCCCTCACCGCACCGCGACGAGGCCACGCCCCACTGCCGCGGCGAATGCGGCCGGTACGGCCACGGCGTCCACGACGCCACCTGCGATCCCGCGCGGGTCCGTGCCCTTTTCGCCGCCGCGCCCTGGGCCACCGGCTACGGCATCGCGTGCGGCCGGCCCCCGCACCATCTGATCGGCATCGACCTCGACACGAAGTCCGGTACGGACGGCAACGCGGCCCTCCGGCACGTGGCCCTGGAGCACCTGTTCACCCTCCCCGAGACCGTGGTCGTCCTCACCCCCAGCGGCGGCCGCCACATCTGGCTCACCGGGCCCTCCGACACCGTCATCCCCAACTCGGCGAGCCGCCTCGCCCCCGGTATCGACGTCCGCGGCTCCGGCGGCTACCTGGTCGGCCCCGGCTCCCTCACCAACCGCGGCGTCTACCGCCTCGCCCCCGGCACCGCTCATCTCGCCCCCGCACCCTGCCCCAGAGCGCTCCTCCGCCTCCTCGTGCCCCCCGCACGCCCCCACCACCCCGCGGCGCGCCCCCGGCACGGCCAGGCCCTGATCGACTTCGTCCTCGCCGCCCACACCGGCCAGCGCAACACCCGCCTGTTCTGGGCCGCCTGCCGCGCCTACGAGAACGGCATCGGCGACACCCTCGCCGCCCGGCTGACCGCCGCCGCCATCCGCACCGGCCTGACGGAACGCGAGGCCCGCGCGACCATCGCCTCTGCGGCCCGCCTGACCGCGACGCCCTCGTCCTGAGGCACCCGGGGGCTCACGCCCGAAGCGGTGTCCGGACCGGCTCGGGGCTCCCTCGCCCGCGTCACGGCGCCGTCATACCTGCGTCACGCCGCGGTTATGCCCGCTTTGCCACGCTGACTGTCGCCCAAATCCCGGCTGAGTGAGGGAGAAGCTGATGAAGAAGAGAATCGTGCCGGCCTCGGTAGCGGTGGCCGTCGCATTCGCCGGGGGCATGACCTTCGCCTCTTCACCGGCGCACGCAGTTCCCCAGCAGGACATCACATGCACCGTGACCCAGGGCCCGGGGAACACCTTCGGGGTCTCCGGCAGGGGATTCCCCGCCGCCGAGACGGTCACCCTCAAGAACTCCGCAGGAGCCGTGATCAACACCAGCACCACACTGCCCGACGGCTTCTTCGAGTTCACCGGAATCCCGAACGACAACTACACCGTCACCTCGAAGTTCGCCAAGGTGAGCTGCGCGAAGGCCCCCGCCCCCACCTCCACCCCCTCCGGCACGGACATGAACGCCGAAGGCGCGATCACCTGTGCCGTGACTCAGGGCCCGGGGAACACCTTCGGGGTCTCCGGCAGGGGATTCCCCGCCGCCGAGACGGTCACCCTCAAGAACTCCGCAGGAGCCGTGATCAACACCAGCACCACACTGCCCGACGGCTTCTTCGAGTTCACCGGAATCCCGAACGACAACTACACCGTCACCTCGAAGTTCGCCAAGGTGAGCTGCGCGAAGGCCCCCGCCCCCACCTCCACCCCCTCCGGCACGGACATGAACGCCGAAGGCGCGATCACCTGTGCCGTGACTCAGGGCCCGGGCAACACCTTCGGGGTCTCCGGCAGGGGATTCCCCGCCGCCGAGACGGTCACCCTCAAGAACTCCGCAGGAGCCGTGATCAACACCAGCACCACACTGCCCGACGGCTTCTTCGAGTTCACCGGAATCCCGAACGACAACTACACCGTCACCTCGAAGTTCGCCAAGGTGAGCTGCGCGAAGGCCCCCGCCCCCACCTCCACCCCCTCCGGCACGGACATGAACGCCGAAGGCGCGATCACCTGTGCCGTGACTCAGGGCCCGGGCAACACCTTCGGGGTCTCCGGCAGGGGATTCCCCGCCGCCGAGACGGTCACCCTCAAGAACTCCGCAGGAGCCGTGATCAACACCAGCACCACACTGCCCGACGGCTTCTTCGAGTTCACCGGAATCCCGAACGACAACTACACCGTCACCTCGAAGTTCGCCAAGGTGAGCTGCGCGAAGGCCAATGTGCCCACATCGCGGCAGTTCATAAGAAAGTACCGGCCGGGGGCCTGACGCACACACTGGTCGTGGCACGGCACGGTGAACCACGAAGCAGGGTGAACCACGAAGGGGTGTCCCGGACCCGGGACACCCCTTCGTGATTGGGGTTTACAGCCACATAGTGGTGCAATCTTCTCAGTAGATCGGAACGTCTGTGCCCGGATCCTCGAGCGGAGGCAGCCATGGCGCGGGACACACCAGGGCCTCCGGTTGATCCGTCAGCAGCGGCCGAAGGCCCCGAGCCACCGCCGAAGCCCGGTGAACGGCGGAAGCTGCTCTACGTCACGCTCCCCGGCTGCTGGGGCGCGCTCGTCCTCGCGTGCCTGTCCTTCACACCGTCGCTGCTCCCGCGCGGTGGTCTCCTCCAGGGCCTGGTCTGTGGCATCAGCGCGGCCATCGGCTACGGGCTCGGGGTACTCGCCGCGTGCATCTGGCGTGCTTTCGCCGATCGAGAGCCTCGGCCTCCGCGGCACTGGGCCTGGCCCACCCTCTTCATCAGCGCGGTCGTCCTGTTCAGTGTCTCCTTCGGGTTCGGGCAAGGAAGCCGACCACATAGCCGAGCGCGTTGACGGCCCAGTGCAGGCCCATCGGCGCCAGCAGGCTGCCGCTGCGGCGGCGCAGCTCGCAGAAGAGCACTCCGGAGGCGGCGGTGAACAGCACCGCGCCCACGACGGCAAGAGCGGCACCGAACGTGGAGTGGCCGAACACCGGCGTCAGCGCGGGCTTCACGGCCGCCAGGTGCAGCGACGGCAGGACGTGCCACAACCCGAACAGCACGCTCGACACCGCCGTCGCCCGGACCACCCCGCGGGCCCGGCGCACCAGGCCGTACAGCACGCCCCGGAAGGCGACCTCCTCCAGAAGCACAGTGCCGAGCGGGACCGTGATCAGCACACGCAGCGCCACCTCGCCACCGGTCAGCCGGCTGTAGCGCAGGTCCGCGAACAGGTCGCGGGTGAACGGCAGCAGCGCCCCCACCAGGTACACCGCACCGACCAGCCCGATCAGCGCCAGCGCCCAGCGCGTTCCCCGCCCGAGTGTGGCGGGATCCAGGCCCGCATCCGCCCACGTACCCCCCGCCCGGAAGAGCACCCCCAGCAGCAGCCCGCTGACCGCGGTCGCAGTCAGCGGCCCGAACAGGGGTGCCCAGCGGTTGTCGGCCAGGTTGGCGACGACGAGCACGGCGACGGTGATGCCCACGGCCGTGCCCGTGCCGATCCGGCGCCGATGCCCTGCCCGCGCGGAGCCGGACGCGACCACGGCGCGGTCCTCCGGATCCATGACGTGCTCCAAGGTTCAACTGCCGGCCGGGGGCGGCGGCGAGGCCTCCCCGGACTGCGCCGGGGCGGGCTCTGAGGCCATCCTGCGTCAGTCGGCCGCTACGGGCCATCGGAGCCTGAACGCAGGAACAAAAGCCGACAACCACCTCGCGAACCGCATCCTCGAACGAATGCCGGTCTCCATCCGAAATTGCTGCGCAACAGGCTGCAGTACTGCCCCGATCACATGAGGGAGTCACTCGACTGGGTGAAGCAAAGGGGCGGGCGTGCGGCCGTGTAGGTCATATGGGTGAGGGGTGCCTCCCCGAGAGGCCCCCGGAGGGAGGACATCATGTTCCGCCACTCGATACGCACGCTTCTGGTCGGCCTGTGCACGCTGAGTGCGGCGTCGCAAGCGGCCCCGGCCCTGGCCCTGGCCACCTCGGCCGAGCCCCACCAGGCGACGCACGCCGCCGCCCGGGCTCTCCGCCCGCAGACCCTCGCCGACCTCACCACCACCATGCAGGGCGAGGGGTTCGCCCACGCCGCCTACAGCCTCTACGGCACTCAAGCCGACCGTGAGGCACACCCCGCCGTCGGCCGGCTCTTCCGCGACACGGCGCGGACCGAACTGAATGAGCATCTGCACCAGGCCGCCACCCTGGCCGGCGTGGTCGGCACGAACGCGGCCAACTTGCGCCAGGCCATCAACGGGGAGACATATGAACACCAGGTCATGTACCGCCGCTTCGCGGACCAAGCCCGGCGGGACGGAGACCTGAACGCCGCCGAGCTGTTCACCGAGATCGCTGCGGACGAGGGCCGCCACCGCGATGCCTTCCGCGCCGCACTCGCGGTCGTGACCACCGGTCACGGCACCATCCCGGCGCCGCCGAAGGCCGATGTGGTGTCGGTGCCTGCCGGGCTGCCGAAGGTGAAGGCCGCCCGCACGAAGGCCAACCTGGACACCGCGATGCATGGCGAGGGGCTCGCCTACGCCAAGTACATGCTCTTCGCCGCACGCGCGAAGCAGACCGGCAACCTCGCGCTGGCCCGCCTGTGGGAGGGTACGGCCGGGGTGGAACTGCACGAGCACTTCGCCGGCGAGGCGGTGCTGGCCGGACTGGTACGCACCACGAGGGAGAACCTGCGCAAGGCCGTCGCCGGCGAGCGCAACGAGGCGACCACCCTGTACCCGGGGTTCGCCAAGCGGGCCACGGCTGCCGGCGACCCCGTCGCCGCCCGCTACTTCCGCGACACCGCTGCGGACGAGGCCCGGCACGCCACCGCCTTCCAGCAGGCACTCGACCGGACACGTTGACCACCTGGTCGGGCTGTCGGATCGGCCAGGCGGACCGTGTGCCGCCTGGCCGGTCGACGTGCGCCGCCCGTCCGCCCGCGCCGGCTTACCGCGTGGCGTCGAGCACGCTGACCACACCTCCGCTCGAATGGAGACCGACCGATGGTTGCCGGCACCCGTGTTCTCGTCTCAGCCCCGAGTGCTAGAACGCCTGCATGACGTACAGGTTCACGGCGCGGATTGCTTGCGGACTCGACGATCCGGACGAAGACGACTGCATGATGGCGGGTCTGGCCGAGTCGAACGGCGGGGAAGGATTCTCCCTCCTGTTCATGTGCGACTTCGACGAGCCCGATACGCAGGAAGTGACCCTGGGCATGGACACGCATTGTCTTGTCACGCCCGACCAGGGCACCGCCTACGGCTGTGTTCGCGAGGTGCAGCTGGACGGCGATGTGCTGCGGGTAACTTTGGACCCTTTGTCGTTGGACGACCTTGGCTTGACCGATCCCGTCGTCGAAGTCTTGCTCCGTGCTCCAGCGGCGGACGTGGCACGCATGCGCGAAGTGCTGCCGCGCATCCTGTCGTACGGGCGCCCAGATGCCCGACCACGACTGATCACGCGGTAGTACAGCAGCGGAGTACAGCAACCACAGCAACCGGTCCAGCCCGGTAGTGCCCTCGAAGAGCACAACCGGTGTGACCACCAACGACCGCTGTAGATAGAGCACAGAAGGTGCCCATGCTCCGTTCCGTGCCCCATCGTGCTGGGAACCACGGCGGCTGGTGGGCACCGCGCAGCACAATGGCCCCTGACCGTTCTACCTGGTCAGGGGCCATTTCATGTGGCGGTGGGTGTGGGATTTGAACCCACGGTGACTCGCGCCACGACGGTTTTCAAGACCGTTCCCTTAGGCCGCTCGGGCAACCCACCTCCGCCCCTGCCCACCAGGGCCGGAGCGGGTACAGACTACCGGCCGCGGCGCCCGTGTGGGGCAATGCTCTGTTCCGGGTCCGTCAGCCCGCCCATTTTTCCCTGACCTTGCTACGACAGGATTCGGCCAGAGACGGTCACCATGGATTCGGCCGGCAATCTGCGGACGACCACCACCGCGAATGCCGCGGGCTGCTGACGCTGGTCGTACACCGGCAACTCCACGGTCGCGTGCGTCACGGCGACCGGCGACTACGTCGCGTTGAAGTACCAGCCGGAGAAACGGACGAGGGTGGGTGCCGGAGTACGGCACCCACCCTCGTCCGCGCTCGCGTCAGTTGTCGCCGCTGCGCTCGCCCAGGGTGATCTGGGTGGTGTGTTCCTTGCCGCCGCGCTCATAGGTCACGGAGACCGAGTCGCCGGGCTTGTGGGTCCAGATTTCGCTGATCAGGGTCGGACCGCTGTCGATCGCACGGTCGCCGAGTCGGGTGATCACATCACCCGACTTCAGCCCCGCCTTGGCCGCCGGGCCGCCGGGGACGACCGCGGGTGTGCCGCCGGCGCCCTGAGTGGCAATGACTGCACCGGAACCCTGGTCCTCCATGGCGACCGTGGCACCGATGACCGGGTAGACCGGCTGTCCGGTCCTGATCAGCTGCTCGGCGACGGTCTTCGCCTGGTTGATGGGGATCGCGAAGCCCAGTCCGATGGAGCCCGACTGCGTCTGGCCCAGACCGCTGCCGGTCGACTGGATGGCGGAGTTGATGCCGATGACGGCGCCGCGCGAGTCCAGCAGCGGACCACCGGAGTTGCCGGGGTTGATGGAGGCGTCGGTCTGCAGGGCGCTCATGTACGAGGACTTGCCGCCGGAGCCGTCGCCCGAGGCCACCGGGCGGTTCTTGGCGCTGATGATGCCGGTGGTGACGGTGTTGGACAGACCGAAGGGCGCGCCGATGGCGATGGTCGAATCGCCCACCGCGACCTGGTCGGAGTTGCCCAGCGGCAGCGGGGTGAGGCCGGCCGGGGCGTTCTTCAGCTTCAGTACGGCCACGTCGTAGCCCTGGGCACGGCCGATCACCTCGGCGTCGTACTTCTTGCCGTCGGCGAAAGTCACGGTGAGTGTGCCGCCGTCCGCCGCAGAGGCCACCACATGGTTGTTGGTGAGGATGTGGCCCTGCTTGTCGTAGACGAAGCCGGTGCCGGTGCCGCCCTCGCCGCCCAAGCCCCCGGCCTGGGCCTCGATGGTGACGACGCTCGGCAGTGCCTTGGCCGCCACCCCGGCGACCGTGTCCGAATCGCGCTTGAGGTCGGTGGGCGTGCCGGAGGCGGAGACGGTGGTGGAGCCGATGGCGCTGTCGGTCCGCTCGGCGGCCCAGTAGCCGATACCGCCGCCGACGCCGCCTGCGAGCAGCGCGGCAACCAGCACGGTGGCGGCCAGGCCGCCCCTGCGCCGGCGACCGGCCGGCGCGGGCACGGCCGCCGCGGCGCCCCAGACAGGGCCGCCGCCGGAACCGCCGTGGGCGGGGTACGCGGGGGGAGCGGGAGGCCAGTCGCCGCCACCGGCGGGCGCGTCCGGGGGCAGGTGTCCCGGAACGGGGCCCGACGGCTGCTCAGCGGCGGGCTCGGGAGAGATTCCGGAGGCGGGCCCCGCCGAGTAAGCGGGCGGAGCGGACGGGGCGGCCGGTGCAGGAGTTGCAGGCGGGGTCGCCGGAACCGCCGGGACCGTAGTGCCCTCGTTCTCGGTGCTCACAGCTCTCTCCTTGGTTCCACATCGGCTGGCGGTATGTACACGTCCACCTTGGCCCACAGCACGTCAGACCACTGTAAGCAGGATCTGTGCGTCCACGCGTGATCCTTTACTTCAAGACAAAGCGGACACCCCTGCCGGGCGGTCTGACACCATGACGCGGTGACCCATGCACGTCGGCACCCGAACCAGCCCCCGATCCAGGTGGTGGCCCATCGTGGGGCCTCCGAGGACGCCCCCGAGCACACCCTGGCCGCGTACAAAAAGGCCATCGAGGACGGCGCCGACGCCCTCGAATGTGATGTCCGCCTCACAGCGGACGGCCACCTCGTCTGCGTGCACGACCGCCGCGTCAACCGCACCTCGAACGGCCGCGGCGCCGTCTCCGCCTTCGAGCTCGCCGATCTTGCCGCCCTCGATTTCGGCTCCTGGAAGGAGGACCCGGTCGAGGCGCCCGACTGGGACCGGGACAGTACGTCCGTACTCACCCTGGAACGGCTGCTGGAACTGGTCGGCGACACCCGTGCGGGCGGCCGCCGTATCGAGCTGGCCGTCGAGACCAAGCACCCCACCCGCTGGGCCGGCCAGGTCGAGGAACGGCTGTTGTCCCTGCTGAGGCGTTTCGGCATGGACTCACCGGCGCCGGACGAGCCCTCCCCGGTGCGGGTCATGAGCTTCTCCGCGCGCTCGCTGCACCGGGTGGCCGCGGCGGCTCCCGGCATCCCCACCGTGTATCTGATGCAATTCCTGTCGCCCCGGCTGCGCGACGGGCGGCTGCCGGCCGGCTCCCGGATCGCGGGCCCGGGCATCCGGATCGTCCGCAGCCATCCCGAGTACGTCGAGCGGCTGCACGACGCGGGCCACCAGGTGCACGTATGGACCGTGAACGAGCCGGAGGACGTCGACCTGTGCGCACGGCTCGGCGTGGAGGCGATCATCACCAACCGCCCCAAGCAGGTCCTGGCCCAGTTGGGACGCCGCTGAAGCACCACCGGCAGGCGGCCCCTCACAGGGAGTGCACCGGCGCGTTCGGTCCGTATTCGATCGTTACGAATGCGTCACTGGTGCACGCCTGGCCGGTTTCCGGTCCAGGCCATGGGGGCATCCACTCCGTGGCGTGGGGCAAAGGAGGTCTCGGGGGTGGCGTTGGTGGTGGCACAGGAGGTGCCCACGTCGTCGAGCATGGCCGTACCCCATGGCCCTGCGGGCGTGGGGCAGGCACGGCATCGGATGCAGGAGCAGTTGCTCGGCAGCGGGGTGCCTGAATCGGTCGTCGACGATGCCGTACTGATCCTTTCCGAACTGCTCAGCAATTCCTGCCGGCACGGCAGACCGCTGGGCCACGCGGACTCCGGCGACGGCGATGTACGCGCCGCCTGGCGCGTCGACGGGGCGGGGCGGCTGACGGTGGAAGTGACGGACGGAGGCGGCCCGACCCGCCCGATTCCGGCCAAGCCCTCGGTGACCGCACGCGGCGGCCGCGGCCTCAACATCATCAAGGCGCTCGCCCAGGACTGGGGCGTACGCGACAGCGCGTCCGGCGAGGTGACGGTGTGGGCCGTCGTCACGCAGGGCCATCGCCGCGAGGATTTCGCCACCCGTCTGGCGGTGCCGGGCTTCGACTTCGCGGACGCGTACGACGACCTGGACTGATCGCGACGGTCAACGGCGGGGCCGACGCCCGACTTGCGACTAGGCTCGCGCCCGACATCGCACCACCGCAGTCGGGAGAGAGCCCACCATGGCCAAGAAACGCCCCCAGGTGAAGGGCAAGCCTCAGCGGACCGAGGGAGCCCCCGCCGCAGGCGCTGATGAGAACGTGCCTGTCGTCGGGGCCCGTGAACCCTGCCCGTGCGGTTCCGGCCGCCGC
The DNA here is from genome assembly GCF_039536205.1 of Streptomyces sannanensis. Classification (GTDB taxonomy): domain Bacteria; phylum Actinomycetota; class Actinomycetes; order Streptomycetales; family Streptomycetaceae; genus Streptomyces; species Streptomyces sannanensis. Next base: position 3,387,240 of record NZ_BAAAYL010000001.1, read on the forward strand.
TACAAGGCCTGCCACGGCCGGACCGCCGCGCACGCAGTGACCGAGCTGGTCCAGCGCCCCTTCGAGGGCCTGACCGGCGAATGCGACTGGATCGCGCTGCGCGAGCTCGTGCCCGCAGCGACCGTCGCGCTCACCCTGAAGGGCGGGCTGCCCGAGGGCGTGCCGTCCGTGACGCTGGCGACCGTGCTGCCGATGGCCTGGCCCGCGCTGCGCCGCGAGGACGGCTCGGTCCTGCTCGGCCTGCAGAACGACACCCCCTCCGGCGACCTCAGCCGAGACCTCGCCGCCACCCTGCAGCAGGCGCTCTCCGCCACGCCCGGCACCCCGGTCACCGGGGCCCGCGCCTCCGCCGGGGCGCCGCGCCTGCAGGACCTGCTCGCCCCCGAGGCGCCCTTCGAGCCGGTCGTGCACTCCGGCTTCGCGTTCTGGGTGCCGGACTCCGAGAACGCCAGCCCCGAGGTCAGCGCCTCCCTGGAGCGCGCCAACGCCGCCGCGATCCCGACGGTCAAGCTGCGTGGCGTCGACGCCGCCTACTGGTGCGAGACCCCGGAGAAGAACCATCTGCGTTGGGTCATGCCGCACCCCGAGGAGCGGCTGCTCGACGCGCTGGCCCGGCTGCACGCGGCGGGTACGTCGTCGCTGGGCGAGGGTACCCGGCTGGTCGGCTCCTTCCGGGCGCACGGCCTGACCGTCCCGGTCTGGGACCTGCCGCACGGCATGGGCGCCGAGGAGTGCGAGAAGCCGGCGGCCGAGTTCGCCGAGCGCCTCGCGGCAGCGCTCACCACGGACGCGCCGCTGACGGCGGAGGAGCGCCGGGCACGCGGCGGGCTCACCAACCGCCAGATCACGCTGAGCTGAGTGACTCCGGTCACAACGCGTGGTAATGGCTGGTAAATCCCGGCCCGAATAACAGAGATCGAATTTGCGAACGGCAGATCTCTTGTTACGGTTCAGTTAGCCCGATCGCTGGTGCATCCCCCGTCGCCAGCGATCGGGCGTCTGCGTTCCCGGGGCAAAGTGCGGGCATTTATCGCACACGAACGATCGGCCAACTCCCCCCGTTCTGCGGCGAGTTGCTTCCGGAGCGCAACAACAGCGGACCGTCGCGGCCGGAGCCGACCGGGGCGAATTCCGAGACCGTCGCGCACGGAAGTCAGTTCCGTACCGATGATGTGGCGGAAGGACGTCCGGCGAGCCGCGCGCCCATTTCCCGGACGGCTCGGCCGAGCTCACACCCGTACGAGTGATTCGACCAGCGCGTCCAGGACCGCTTCCACATCGGGCAGCCAGGGCGCGGCCGAACCGGGGACGAGGTCTCCCCCGCTCGAACGAAGTCGAGAGCTCGGGGAAGGGCCGCGCTCCCAGCGCACCTGTCCGGCCCCCACCTCTGACGGCGGCAACACCAGATAGCCACCCGCGCCGTGGAAGCGCAGCGAGCCCGGCACCCGGTCCTTGGCGTACAGCAGTTCACCGAGCCGTTCCAGGGAGTACGGCGCCACCAGCAGCGACCACCGGGCGGGCGTCGCGACCACCGGGCCGAGCCGCATCCCCGCCCGGTCGAGGGCTGCCAGCGCGCGGGCGCCGGCGATGGCGGGCACGCTCACGGCGCATGGCGCGGCGCCGCCGGTGGCCAGGACGACCGGGGCGGTGGGGCGGTTGGTCCACCACCAGCGCACCATGCGCTCGTCGGTCGTGGCGGCCGGCAGCCCGGGATCGAAGGGGTGCTCACCGGGAACGGTGCACTCGGGGTCGGGGCAGGCGCAGGCCCGGCCACGACCGCTCCGGCCGCCGCTGTCCCGGGCCAGTCCCACACCGGGAAGCACCGGCCATTTCCATGCGGTGGCGCATGTCAGCGCCGCGTCGAGATGGGCAGGCCTCCCGCCCCCCGCCTTCGACGGGGACAACCCGAGCCGGGACAGGAGCCTGCGCCGCCTTCCGAGGATCTCGCGCATGAGCGCTCGTTCCTTTCCGTTGAACGCCGAGGTCCACATCACACCGTGTGTGCATCACTTCACTGCGCGTACACGCTCTGTACAAGCCTGCTGCACGAGTAACCCGTCAGAACCGAGCGAAGGCTGTGCCCATTAAAACCATGGCGAGGGGTGGCGCGCGCATGGCGCTTGCCGGCCCTGTGTGCTACCCCGCCATTCGGGGGTGGAGGCGAGACCGTCAGCGACTGAGACGCCCGGGCCCGCTGCGGGGTTCCGAGGCGGCCTCAACTGCCCCTGGCCGTCACCGATTACGTACCCACCACGCTCGACACGACGCTCCCCCTTGCCTGATCCAGGAGGGGAGGCACTGCCGAACACCCACAGTCGACCGCAAATATCCACCACTTGGGGCATTTTTTGGCCAAGTTGGGTTCCCCGTTGACACCAGGAGTCTCACGAGGACAATGCTGGACATCCCCTCACGTGTGCGTGTACATGTGGATGCATTGGTGGCGGCGCAGAATCACATGGGGGTTTGCGATGCTGTTCAGCACAATCGCCCTGCCTGAAAGACGGCTGCCATGAGCGCCGCGCTCCCGCCGAAAGTGGCCGGAATCGATCCTGGCGTCCCCACCCCCGCGCACACTATTGCGCCCCTCCTCAGCTCCACGCCCGCTCCCGGAGCAGTGATCCAGGACCGGCTCGCCGGCTGGGTCTCCGATCTCACCGCCCTGTACGAGCTCACCGAGCGGCTCGCCCGCACCGGCACCCTCGACGGGGCACTGCGCGAACTGCTGCGGGCCGGTGCCGGCCTCGTCGGAGCCCGCCGCGGCCTCGTCGTCCTCGAACCGGGCGACAGTCTCGGCCCCGGCACCACCATCGGCCTCGGCCTGGACCAATCCGACCTCGGCCACATCGAGACCCTGCCGCGCTCCACCACGTCCTACGGCCGCATCCTGGACGGACTTCCGCCCGTGGGCCCGGACGGCATCGCCCACCCCGACATCCTCGGCGAGCCCGGCCTCGACCCCCGTCATCGCGAGGTGGCCGCCCGCCTCGGCTACGCGGCCAGCTACACGCTGCCGCTCGCCACCGAAGCCGCCGGCCGGCTCGGCGTCGTGGTCTGGCTGTACGACAAACCGGCCGAGCCCGCCGAACGCCGCCGCCACCTGGTCGGCCTCTACTGCCGGTACGCCACGGAGCACGTGGCCCGCCTGCTCGAACTGGAACGCGCCCGCAGGGACGTGGCCACCGTCGCCGAGGAACTGCTGCCCAGCCGGCTGCCCCGGATCCCCGGAGTCCAGCTGGCCGCGCGCCACCGCGCGGGCACCCGCGGCGGCGACTGGTACGACGCCATGTCACTGCCCGAGGGGGCGCTCGGCCTCGCCGTGGGTTCGGTGACCGGCTCGGGCCCGAGCGCCCTGGCCGCGATGGGCCGGCTGCGGGCCTCCTTGCGCGCGTACGCCGTCATGGAGGGCGAGGATCCCGTCGCCGTACTCTCCGACCTCGAACTGCTGCTGCGGCTGACCGAACCCGCCCGCTCGGCCACCGCGCTCTTCGCGTACTGCGAGCCCGCCCACCGCAGGATCGTGCTCGCCGGGGCCGGGCACACCCCGCCGCTGATCATCGGCGACCGGCGCGCGGACTTCGTGGAGACCTCGCTGTCCGCTCCACTGGGGATGCTCGCGTGCTGGGAGGCCCCCTGCGTGGAGGTCTTCCCCGCACCCGGAGAAACGGTATTGCTGTACACGGACGGGCTGCTGCACCGCACCGGCGAACCCACGGACCGCGCCTTCGCGCGGCTCCACGCGGCCGCGGCGAGCGTGCCGAAGGCGCTGCGCGACGACCCCGGCTCGATCGCCGACCATGTGCTGCGGACCGTGCTGCCGCACGGCCTGGACCACGGGGGCGACGGCGAGGACGTGGTGATCCTGGCAGCCCGTTTCGGATGACCAGTCAGTAGCTTTCCGGCCTGTAGTCCCTTACCGGCCACCCGTACGATGTGAAATGGTTCAGCGTCGTACTGAGGAGGCAAGACCGTGGCCGAAGAGCTCACGCCGGAGACCCCGTCGGAGACTGAGGAACAGCCGATCAAGCAGCGGAAGAACGGACTTTACCCGGGCGTGTCCGACGAGCTCGCAGCAAATATGCAGTCCGGCTGGGCCGACACCGAGCTGCACGACCTTCAGCCGATCGCGCAGGCCGAGCACACCGCACGCCGCCGCGCCGCGCTCTCCGCGCGCTTCCCCGGTGAGCGGCTCGTCATCCCCGCGGGCAACCTGAAGACCCGGTCCAACGACACCGAGTACTCCTTCCGCGCCTCCACCGAGTACGTCTACCTGACCGGCGACCAGACCCAGGACGGCGTCCTGGTCCTGGAGCCCAAGGGCGACACGCACGAGGCCACGATCTACCTGCTGCCGCGCTCCGACCGCGAGAACGGCGAGTTCTGGCTGGACGGCCAGGGCGAACTCTGGGTCGGCCGCCGCCACTCCCTCTCCGAGGCCGGACAGCTGCTGGGCCTTCCCGCCCAGGACGTCCGCGAGCTGCCCGCGCAGCTGAAGGAGGCCACCGGGCCGGTCCGCAACGTCCGCGGCCATGACGCCGCCATCGAGGCCGCGCTCACCGACAAGGTCACCGCCGAGCGCGACGAGGAGCTGCGCACCTACCTCTCCGAGGCGCGGCTGGTGAAGGACGAGTTCGAGATCGCCGAGCTGCAGAAGGCCTGCGACTCCACCGCCCGTGGCTTCGAGGACGTCGTGAAGGTCCTCGACAAGGCCGAGGCGACGTCCGAGCGCTACATCGAGGGCACCTTCTTCCTGCGCGCCCGCGTCGAGGGCAACGACGTCGGCTACGGCTCCATCTGCGCCGCCGGCCCGCACGCCACCACCCTGCACTGGGTGCGCAACGACGGCGCGGTCCGCTCCGGCGACCTGCTGCTGCTCGACGCCGGCGTGGAGACCAACGAGCTCTACACCGCCGACGTGACCCGCACGCTGCCGATCAACGGCCGCTTCACCGAGCTCCAGCGCAAGATCTACGACGCGGTGTACGAGGCCCAGGAGGCCGGCATCGCGGCGGTCAAGCCCGGCGCCAAGTACCGCGACTTCCACGACGCCGCCCAGCGCGTGCTCGCCGAGAAGCTCGTCGAGTGGGGCCTGTTCGGCGACCTCGACGTCGAGAAGGTCCTGGAGCTCGGCCTCCAGCGCCGCTGGACGCTGCACGGCACCGGCCACATGCTCGGTCTGGACGTCCACGACTGCGCCGTGGCCCGCACCGAGACGTACGTCGAGGCCACGCTGGAGGCCGGCATGGTCCTCACGGTCGAGCCGGGCCTGTACTTCCAGGCCGACGACCTGACCGTGCCCGAGGAGTACCGCGGCATCGGCGTCCGTATCGAGGACGACATCCTGGTCACCGAGGACGGCAACCGGAACCTGTCGGCCGGCCTGCCGCGGCGGGCCGACGAGGTCGAGTCCTGGATGGCGGGCCTCAAGCAGGCCTGACGACCGCCCCCGCACCCCGTACGAGGGCGCGCCGCTCAGCCCACCCTGAGCAGCGCGTCCTCGCGCCATTTGAGGACCTTGTCGAAACTCACCACCGCGCCCTGCCCCGGGCCGTTCCCGAAATGGACATGATCGGCGAGCTCCTCGATCAGTGACAGCCCCCGGCCGTGCTCGGCCAGGGCGGAACCCGTCTCGGCGGGGCAGGCCCGGCGGGACGGAAAACCGGGCCCCGAATCGGCGACCTCGATCCGGCACTTCTCGCCGTCCAGATACGCCGTCACCCGGTAGGCCTCGCAAGCCCCGCCGGACCCCTCGTCGCCGCCGTGCTCGACCGCGTTGGCACAGGCCTCGGTGAGCGCGACCGACAGGTCGTAGGAGATGTCCGGATCGACCCCGGCGGTCTCCATGGTGCCGAGCAGCAGGCGACGGGCGAGCGGAACGCTCGCAGCCTCGCGCCGCAAGTGGAGTGACCACCAGATGCTCATGCTCCGGCCTCCTGGCTGCGGCTCGACATACCGATACCTATTGCCGCGCCGCGTGGTCCGTAAGCACACCATCGGCGCGAAAGCACCCGATCGGCGGATGCGCGGACCTCGTATGCCGGTGTATATCGGCATCCAGGGCCGGACGACTACTTTTCGGACCTCCGGCGATTTTCCGGACCTGCCGCACGGCGCGGGGGGCCGCGGTGCGATGATGGCCCGGCCATGTCTCTTCCCGTCGGGCGCACCGGAGCCGGTCCACGGCTGCTGAGGGCCGCGGTGTTCACCGCGGTCTGCGTCGTGCTGTCCGCGACGGGACACGCCCTGGCCTCCTGCGCGCCCGTCCCCTGGTGGACGCTGACCCTCGGCTTCCTCGGGACGTTCACGGCCGCGCTGACACTCGCCGGGCGGGAGCGCTCGCTGCCGGCCATCACGGCCGCGCTGGCCTGCGGACAGTTCGCCCTGCACACCCTGTTCGGCCTCGGCCAGCACCGTGCCGCGTTGGAGGCGTCCGCGAGCAGCGACGCCTCGCTGCTGGCGCTCGCCACGAAGCTGATCTGCGGGCCCGGGAACGGTCGCATGACCGTGGCCGACGCGCACCGCATAGTCACCGACGCCGGTCTCGACCCCACCGCGCAGCACCATCACCCGGCCCCGTTGCCCGCCGAGCCCACGACCGCGCTGCTCACCCTCCCGATGGCGCTCGGGCATCTGCTGGCCGCACTCGCGGCCGGCTGGCTGCTGCGCCGCGGCGAACTGGCACTCCTCCGGCTGGCCCGGCTGTCGGCGCACGGTGCCGGCGAGCTCGCGGCAGCCGCGCTCGTACGCTCCCTGCGCGCCGCGCTCGCGCTCGTACGGGCCCTGCGCGCCGGACTCCCCGGCGCGCCCTCGCATGGGCCGCGCGCCCCGCGCACCGCCGGCGCAGCGCTTCTTCCGTGCGCCGCCGAGCCTCTCCAGCACACGGTGATCAGGCGCGGGCCCCCCGCGGACGAGTACTCCCTCGCAGCCTGACGCGACCCGCTCCGCCGGATCTCTCCACGGAAGCGGTATCGCGCCGTCCGCGCACACCCGTGCGCCGGACCTCGCTTCCCGTTTCCAGAACCTGGAGATCCCGTGATGAACACCTCTCGCCGTATCGCCGTCACCGGCTCGATCGCCGCGTCCGCCGTACTGCTGCTCTCCGGCCCCGCGTTCGCGCACGTCAGCGTGCAGCCGCAGGGCGAGGCCGCGAAGGGCGGCTACGCGACCGTCAACCTCAAGGTGCCGAACGAGCGGGACAACGCCTCGACCGTGAAGCTGGAAGTCACCCTCCCCGCCGACCACCCGCTGGCGTCCGTGATGCCGCAGCCCGTGCCCGGCTGGAAGGCCGAGGTCACCAAGAGCAAGCTCGCCAAGCCGCTCGAGGTCCACGGCAAGAAGATCGACGAGGCCGTCACCAAGGTCACCTGGACCGGCGGAAAGATCGAGCCGGGCCAGTTCCAGCAGTTCCCGCTGTCTCTCGGACAGCTCCCCGAGGACACCGACCAACTGGTCTTCAAGGCCCTCCAGACGTACTCCGACAACGAGGTCGTCCGCTGGATCGAGGAGCCGAAGGAAGGCCAGGCGGAGCCGGAGAACCCCGCGCCCGTCCTGAAGCTGACCACGCCCACCGGCGACGACCACCACCACGGCACCGGCTCCGGCTCCGGCTCCGGCGAGAAGGACGACAAGAGCGGCGGCCACCACGACGAGGCCGCGGGCGAGCACGAGCAGGAAGCCGCCGCGTCTTCCGCCGACAGCAGCGACACCACCGCCCGGGCGCTCGGCATCGCGGGCATCGTCATCGGCATCGCGGGTGCGGCCTTCGGCGTGATCGCCGGCCGCCGCCGCTCCGCGTGACCCCGCCCCCTCGCACACCGACCCCACAACTGGAACACATCTCCATGCGCAAGAAGAACGTGCTGGCCGCCGCGCTCGCCGCGGTGGCAGCACTCACCCTGTCCGCGTGCGGCGCCGGCGACACCAAGGCCGCCGACAGCCCCGTCGCCGAGGTCCCCGCCGCGCCGACCAAGGCCGCGACCGTACTCGACCAGCCCTTCGAGAAGCCGAACCTGGTGCTCACCGACACCAAGGGCAAGCCCTACGACCTGCGCGAGCAGACCAAGGGCAAGCCCACACTGATCTTCTTCGGCTACACCCACTGCCCCGACGTCTGCCCGCTGACGATGAGCAACATCGCCCTGGCCAAGAAGCGCCTCCCCAAGGCCGACCAGGACAAGCTCCAGGTCGTCTTCGTCACCACCGACCCCGAACGCGACACCCCCGCCGAACTCGCCAAGTGGCTCCCCAGCGCCGGCGACGCGTCCTTCACCGGACTCACCGGCGACTTCCCGACCATCCAGGCCGGGGCCCGTCAGATCGGCATCGGCATCGACCCGCCGCACAAGGAGAAGGACGGCAGTGTCACCTCCATGCACGGCGCTCAGGTGATCGCGTTCTCCCCCAAGACCGACAAGGGCTACGTCGTGTACGGCGACGACACCACCGCCGACGACTACGCCAAGGACCTCCCCAAGATCATCAAGGGGGAGAACCCGTGAGCCGCCGCACCGTCCTCGCGGCCTGCGCGGCGATGACCGCGAGCCTTGCGCTCGCGGGCTGCCTCGGCTCCGGAAGCTCCGACGGCAAGCCGGAACTGAAGGTCAGCGGCGCCTACATGCCGGAGCCCGTCGACGCCGAGATGGCAGGCGGCTTCCTCACCGTCAGCAACAGCGGCCCGGCCGCCGACAAGCTCACCTCGGTCACCAGCAGCCTCT